>NZ_JBLVOC010000020.1:137678-143604 GCF_053543575.1 Glutamicibacter sp. AGC84 | reverse complement strand
CCCCCCCGCGAAAGCTTGCTAGGGGCGAAGTATTACTTCTTGCCGCCGAAGCCCTTGAAGCGGGCGTTGAAGCGCTCGACACGACCAGCGGTGTCCATGATGCGCTGCTTGCCGGTGTAGAACGGGTGCGAAGCTGCCGAGATTTCGACGTCGATTACTGGGTAGGTGTTGCCATCTTCCCATTCGATGGTCTTGTCCGACTTAGCGGTCGAACGGGTCAGGATCTTCTCGCCGGATGCCAGGTCGTTGAAGACAACTGGGCCGTACTGTGGATGGATATCAGCCTTCATAGCTATACACCTTTTGTTTATGGCCACTGGATTTTGCCAGTAGCTACTTACTCGGAAATTGTGTCCCGCATTCAGGGCTCCATGAAGAGACCTCAATGCACAGACAGTCCATCCTATCGCAAAAGCGGCGGCGGCTGAAACCTTCTTAGCGTGGCGCGGAGCACAAATGCCAGAATGCAATTGCGCTAGCGGCACCAACATTCAGGGAATCCACTTCGCGGTACATAGGGATGATCACGGTCCGGTCAACGGCGGCCAGAGCTTCATCGGTAACTCCCCTGCCTTCGTTGCCCAAGATCATGGCGACCTTCTGTCCAGCTTTGATCTCTACTTCGTTTAGCGGGATCGCGTCATCGGTCAGTTCCATGGCGAGCATCTCGTAGCCATGCTTCTTCAAGGTCTGGATGTCCTCTGGCCACGACAGCATGCGTACCCAAGGAAGGTCGAAGACCGTCCCCATTGAGACGCGGGCGCTGCGACGGTACCAGGGGTCCACGCATTTGGGAGTGAGCAGCACAGCGTCAACGCCGAGCCCTGAAGCCGAACGAATAATTGCGCCGAGGTTCGTATGGTCGGCGATGTCTTCCAAGATGGCAACGCGCGAACTGGCTTCAAGCACCTCGTCCAGATCCAGCGGTTCGGGACGATTCATCGCTGCCATGGCGCCGCGGTGCAAGTGGAAGCCGACCAGATCCTGCAGCTGCCGATCATCTCCAATGAAAATCGGTGCGTCCGGGAAACGGTTGAACTCCTCGGTTAGCTGGTCCAGATGCTTTTCGGCGAGCAAGAAGCTGCGCGGCACGTGTCCCGCGTTGATCGCACGCTGAACCACTTTGGTGCTCTCGGCAATGTAAAGGCCGTTTTCCACGTCGCTGCGCATACGCAGGTTCGCTTCGGAGAGCCGGAGGTACTCGTCGAGGCGGGAATCAGCCAGATCCGCTACCGGCAGGATCCGTTCAGGGTTGAGAATTTCAGCCACGAAGCTACACCAACTTGTAGAGCATGTTGCCCAGGGCGACCAGGCCCAGGATGACGATGACCAGGCGCAGCAGCCCAGGTGAGAGCTTGCGGCCAATCTTGGCGCCGGCAAATCCGCCGATCAGCGAGCCGACAGCGATAAGCAGAACGATGAGCCAATTGATGCGTTCCGGCGCAATGATCAGGTACATCGCGGCCGCCACGAGATTCACGATCAAGGAGAGGATGACCTTGATTGCATTGGACTGCTGCAGGGATGCTTGCAAGAACACACCGAATACCGCCATCAGCAGGACTCCCTGCGCGGCGGTGAAGTAGCCGCCGTAGACACCGATGATGAACACCAGGATGTAGAGGACCATTGGAATCTGGGCGCGATCAGCATCATCGGGGTCGGTGCCGCCGGAAGCGGCCTGCCGGGTCTTCGCCCACTTGGCAAGACGGGGCTGGAAGATCACCAGCACCAGCGCGCAAACCAGCAGCACCGGCGCAACGATGCCGAAGACGGACTCCGGCAGGTTCAGGAGGAGCAAGGAACCGATCAACCCGCCGACCAGTGAAACCGGCACGAGTTTGAGCAGCGTCTTCTTGACGCTGGCAGCTTCTCGACGGTACCCCCAAGCACCGGAGAAGCCACCAGCAACCAGACCCATGGCGTTGGAGACGACGGCATTCACCGGAGCCATGCCCAACGCCACGAGAATGGGGAAAGTGACCAATGTGCCCGAACCGACGACGGTGTTGATAGTTCCGGCCCACAGTCCGCCAATGAAGACCAGGGCTTCGCGCCAAAATTCGATCACGTGGAATTTTCCCCTTTAGTTATTGCCGTTAGCTGCGTGCGAAAGCAGAGTAGCGTCCACCTTCACGGCGCAGGCTCAGCGGCATGCCGTAGGTTGCTTCCAGGTTCGCTTCGTTCAGCGTGGATTCGATCTCGCCCGCAGCGACAACTTCGCCGTCGCGCATCATCAGGATGTGGGTGAATCCCGCTGGCACCTCTTCAAGGTGGTGGGTTACCAGAACCAGCGCCGGGGCATCCTCGTCGGCTGCCAGTTCCGCCAGCTTGCCAACCAGGTCTTCGCGTCCGGCAAGGTCCAAGCCTGCTGCAGGCTCATCGAGGATCAGCAGTTCGGGATCGGTCATCAAGGCACGGGCGATCAGCACGCGCTTGCGCTCGCCTTCGGAAAGCTTGCCGAAAGGCTGGTTCATGAAGGTGGACATGCCCCAGTTGTGCAGCAGATGGAAAGCACGGCGCTCATCGAGCTTCTCGTACTTCTCGCGCCAGCGACCGGTCATGCCGTAAGCCGCGGTGAGTACTACGTTCAGCGCGGTTTCGTTGGCTGGAATGGAGTTGGCCACCAGGGCTGAGCTCAGGCCGATCAACGGACGCAGATCGAAGACCGACACCTTGCCCAAGCGTTCGCCAAGGATATCCGCGGTACCGCGGGTTGGGTGCAGCCGGGTGGCCGCAATGTTCATCAAGGTCGACTTGCCGGCGCCATTGGGGCCGATCACAATCCACCGCTGTCCTTCTTTGACTTCCCAGGACACGTCCTTGAGCAGGTCTTTTCGCCCGCGTACAACGCTGACATCTTTGAAAGTTAGCACTTCGCTCATGGTATTCAAGATTAGACTTTTCGCCCCTGTTTCACTAATTGGAAATGCCAAACGGGGCCTGAGATCGCCGGATTGACCTGTATTGCGTCCAACGGCAATACTAGTTCGCTCCCCCAGGCCTGGTCAGCAACTTTGCGCCAACACGTCATGTTTGGTCGTAAACACCGAAGCAATGAAAAATGGTTGCATGGCTTCATCATTGGTTTTCGCATCCCGCCCCGCTTTCTCCCGCACCGACTTCAACGCTGTATTGCAGCAAGCGGCCGCCGCCGGGCTCATTCCCGCCGCGGACGAAAGCCAGATCAAAGCCAGCGAAGAGCGGCTGGTCGCCAAGTTCCGCCTTGCACAGGCCGATCAGGCCAAGCTGCAGCAGGCCGCTGCGGCATTCGTCGATGCGCAGGTCGCCAACGGCGCACTGGAATACGCGGACATGTGCGTAGCGGTGGTACCGGCCGAACTCGTCGATGCTCCGCAGCTGCTCTTGCTGATGGATGTCGATTCCACCTTGATCAAGCAGGAAGTCATCGAACTGCTCGCCGCTCACGCTGGACGGGAAGAAGAAGTGGCTGCGGTGACCGAAGCCGCGATGCGCGGTGAACTGGATTTCGCCCAGTCCTTGATCCAGCGCGTAGCTACCTTGAAGGATCTGCCAGATACCGTCCTTGCTGAGGTAGGCCAGCGCATTGTCCTCTCGGACGGCGCCGAAGCCCTGGTCAAGCGGTTCCACGCGGCTGGGCACAAGGTCGGCGTAGTTTCCGGCGGGTTCCAGCAGATCCTGGATCCGCTGGCTGCCCATCTGGGCCTGGACCATGCGCTGGCTAACACCTTGGGCATTTCCGAGGGAATTCTTGACGGAACCGTTCACGGACAGATCGTCGATCGCGGCATGAAGGAAACGAAGCTGCGCGCCTGGGCCGAGGAACATCAGATCCCGATGACGGCAACCGTCGCCGCCGGTGATGGCGCCAATGACCTGGCCATGGTTGCTGCCGCGGGTTTGGGCGTCGCTTTCAATGCGAAGCCTGCCCTGCGCGATGAGGCGGACGTGCGCCTGGACTTCTCGCGCCTGGACGTCATCGCCGACCTAGTACTCAATGATTTGGCTTAGCGGAATCCAACAACTGCATAACAATTCTGCCGATAGCGGCTTTCGGTAACTTGATCGGTTGTTCCAGCGGTTAGTATTTCTATTGACGCGTTTAACGGCTGGCGGCATGAGTCCTAGCCGCGCGCGTAGCCCCTATCGCTTTCGAAAGAGCTACCAGACCAGTGCAGACCCCCTCCCCGGACAGTTCCTCAACTACGCCTACGCACTCCGCGCAAGACAAGAAGAAGCCGAAGAGCAAGGCCAAGCCTTGGATCATTACCGGTTCTTGTGTTGCAGCCGTAGCCGCAGCATATTTCGGCGGAGCCGCCTATGTCAGTTCCCAGGTTCCAGCCAACGCGTCAATTGCGGGCGTGAACATCGGATCCATGAACAAGGACCAGGCTCGCGCCGAATTGGAACGCGAGGTACTCCCCCTGGCTGAAAAGCCAATGGATGTCACCGTCAACGGTGAAAAGTACACCCTGGATCCGGCCAAGGCCGGCCTAGAACTGAACGTTGATGAAACCATCAACGAACTGACTTCCTACGAAATCAACCCGGTCAAGCTCTACGAGCGGCTCACCGGCGAATTCCACGTCACCCCAGCGGTCGACGTGGATCAGGAAAAACTGGGCGCGCAGCTTGAAGCGCTGGCCAAGAAGGCCAATGCCGAGGTCGCCGAAGGAACCATCGATTTCAAGGATGGCACCTCGAAGCTGACCAAGCCCGTTGACGGCGTAGCGCTGAAGACCGAAGAAGCCGCCACATTGATCAGCGAGGAATGGGAAATTGCCGGCGCGGCGATCGACCTTCCTGCCGAGGTCAGCAAGCCGGCGATCTCTGCCGACGCCCTGCAGGCGTTCTACGACAAGGACGTCAAGTCGCTGCTGAAGGACGAGGTCATCCTGGCATCGGATGACAAGAAGGCGTCTATCTCGGCCGCGTCGATTGCCTCGGCGGCAAAGTACGCACCCAAGGATGGCGCCCCAGCGATCGCATTGGATGACGAGAAGCTCTACAAGGCTGCGACGAAGAATTCCGACCTTTCCAGCACTGCCAAGGATGCGCAGATCGTCTTGAAGGACGGCAAGCCGTCCATCATCAAGTCCTCCAAGGGCATCTCGCTGGAGACCAAGGGCCTGGGCGCCAAGGTTCTGGCCGCCACCGCTGCCAAGAACCGCACTGCCGAAGTTGAGATGACCGAGAAGGAAGCCGACTTCACCACCGCAGATGCGAAGAAGCTCGGTATCAAGGAACCGATCGTCACCTTCTCCACTCCCTACCCGGCTTCCGATACCGTGCGCACCAAGAACTTGCATGCCGGTTCGGCGCGCGTGAATGGCGATATCATCAAGCCCGGCGAACGCTTCTCGCTGCTGCAGGCCTTGGGCCCGATCACCGTGGCCAACGGCTACTACAGCTCCGGGGTCGTGGAAAGCGGCTTCAGCACCGAAGCCGTAGGCGGCGGACTCTCGCAGATCTCCACCCAGATGTACAACGTCGGCTTCCTGGCCGGATACGACGACATCACCCACAAGCCGCATTCACGCTGGTTCGAGCGCTACCCGGCAGGACGCGAAGCCACCTTGTGGGAAGGCCAGATCGACATGATCTGGGAGAACAACACCCCCTACGGCGTGATGATCCAGGCCTGGGTTTCGGGCGACAAGGTCAATACCCGCCTGTGGTCCACCAAGTACTGGGACGTCTCGCAGAAGAGCTCGGGCAAGTACAACCAGACCAACCCCGAAACCAAGTACAACCCGGCCGAAAAGTGCGTCTCGGAATCTGGTGGCAAGAAGGGCTTCAGCATCGATATCACCCGCTACCGGGAAGCCTTCGATGGATCCAAGAAGCTGCCAGCTGAAACCAAGAGCTGGACCTACAGCCCATGGCACAAGATCGTCTGCGGCGACAAGCCCAAGGACTGATCCAAGCGAAATCGCCGGGCGCC
>NZ_JBLVOC010000020.1:134195-137636 GCF_053543575.1 Glutamicibacter sp. AGC84 | reverse complement strand
TGCCCGGCGATTTCGCTTAACGCGGCGCATTTTGCCCCAGGCACGGAAAAGCTGGCGGTCGGAACCCCGGCACGGGGGTAACTGCCGCCAGCTGATGCGCGCTGCTGCGGGGGCTTACTTGCCCGACTGCTCCAGGAAGTCGCCTGCGCCGCCAACCAGCTCGGTGTGGCCGGTCTCGACGTCGGCGAAGACCATCTTGGCTACCTCGGCGCCGAATTCCTCGACGGAGTACAGCTTGCCGGCAGCTTCGCGGCGGGCGTCGATAGCACCTGGCTCCATGCGGTTGAGCAGGGTTGCGGTAATGGTGCCTTCGATCATGTCACCGGAGACCACCACGAAGGTGATGTTCTTCTCGGCCAGCTTCGGGATCATTTCACGCAGTGCATCTTCGCCGGCGCGCTTGGACTTGGCCACAGCGTCGTAGGCATCCATGGTGGTTACTTCGTTGATGAAGTGCGCCTGGTGGCTGGTGACGAAGACCACGCGGCCGCCTTCGCTCAGCTTGGGCAGCGCGGCTTCCAGCATGGCCACCTGCGCGTCGCGGTTCAGGCGCAGCGCATAGTTTTCGCCCATGGAGGTTTCCATGCCGCCCGAAGCGTTGAGCACGACGACATCCAGCGAACCGAAGTTCTCAACGGCCGCGTCAACCAGAGCCTGCGGACCCTCAACGGTGGTCAGGTCGGCGCCCACGGCAACGGCCTTGCCGCCCTTTTCTTCAATAGCGGCAACAATCTTGTTGGCGCGCGGGGCCTTGGCGCGGTAGTTGACCACTACGCCAACGCCCTGCTCGGCCAGCAGCTGCGCGGTCACCGCACCGATGCCGCGCGAGGAACCGGTTACAACGGCACCTTTGAATTCACTCATGGTGGTACTCCTTTGGATTTCTTGCTTAAATCTTCTAGTGGCCCATGCCCAGGCCGCCATCAACCGGGATCACGGCACCGGAGATGTAGCCTGCTTCGTCGCTGGCGATCCAGCGGACCACGTTGGCAACCTCTTCAGGCTCAGCAAAGCGGTTGGCCGGAATGTTGGAGAGGTATTCCTTCTGGGTGTCCTCTGGCAGCACTGCGGTCATCTCGGTGTTGATGAAGCCCGGAGCCACAACGTTGGCGGTGATGCCGCGTGAGCCCAGTTCACGGGTCAGCGAGCGGGCGATGCCCACCAGGCCGGCCTTGGACGCCGCGTAGTTGATCTGCCCTGGCGAGCCGTAAAGGCCGACGACCGAGGAAATCAGCACAACACGGCCGCGCTTGAGCCGGATCATGCCCTTGGACGCGCGCTTGATCACGCGGAAGGCGCCGGTGAGGTTGGTGTCGATCACCGAGGTGAAGTCGTCTTCGCTCATGCGCAGCAGCAGGGTGTCCTTGGTGACCCCGGCATTGGCGACGAGGACTTCAACCGGACCGTGGGCCGCTTCAACTTCCTTGAAGGCCGCGTCGATCGATTCGCCGTCGGTGACATCGGCCTTGACGCCGAGCAGTCCGGCGGGAACCTCGCCGCTGCGGTAGGTAATGGCCACTTTGTCGCCGTTGGCTTCGAATGCGCGCGCAATAGCAAGTCCGATGCCGCGGTTGCCGCCGGTCACGAGGACACTGCGGCCAGTGGTTGGTTCCGTAGTCAATGTATTTCTCCGTTCATGCGCTCGCTGTCCTGGCATGGTAAATCTCTCCAAGGGCCAGCCGAAAAGCGCACTTTGCCTAGTTAAGTAGCTACTCCGTGAACAATCCTATTAGTTACTACCCAGTTTTACCGCTTCGACAGCGCGTAGAAATTACACTCTTCGTGCCGCAGGTGAGACAATGGGAGCAGATCCCGTACTGCGAAGCGAAGTCTTTTACATGTCCCCACAGCCCACGAATCACGGTTCCAGCCAACCGGAAGTTCACCGCATTACCGAAGCGCGCGAGTCCCATACCACCGAGCGCGATTCACGTGTGCGCAAATACACGATTTCCATGACCGTGCGCCTGATCTGCTTCGTTCTCGCTTTCTTCTTCGATGGCTGGCTGCGCTGGGTCTTGCTCGCGGGCGCAATTATCCTTCCCTATATCGCAGTGGTGATCGCCAACGGCGGGGCGGATCTGACCAAACGCGAACCGCCCGCCGAGTTCTACAAGGCTCCCGGCGCCCAGGCTATCGCCGCACCGGACGAAACCGCGCCGGCCGCGCAGCAGGCACCGGAACCAGAAGTGATCGATGGAAGCTTCGCCGAAGAAGCTGAACCGGTGCAACAGCCAACAACTGCTCCCAAGGAGGACTAGTGGATCTGCTAGGTTCGCTCGGCGGCTCCCCTGCCGCCGCCGAAATCCAGTGCTCGCGAAAGGGCTGCCGCAACGCCGCCAGCCACCAGCTGCTGTGGAATAATCCGAAGATCCACACCCCGGACCGGCGCAAAATCTGGCTGGCCTGCGAAGAGCATCGCGACTGGCTCGAAACGTACCTGAAGGAACGCCTGCTCTACAAGGAAACGCTGCCGATGCCGGGCAATGAAGGAGAAAGCAAGTAGATGTATCGTTTTCTGGCCAGTACCCGGTGGGTGGGCTGGCTCATTCTGGTGGCGATCTTCGCCGCCGCCTGCATTGGCTTGGGCAATTGGCAAGCCGACCGCCGCGCCGAAGTACTCGAGGGCATCGAACGGGTCAACCGCAACTACTTCGCGGAGCCGGTCACCGGCAAGCAGGCCCTGGAGAATTTCCAGGACCTGGACGAGGAAAAGACCTGGATGACCGCGCAGCTGACCGGCCAATACCTCCCCGCGGATACCAGGATCGTGCGCAACCGCATTAAGGCCGGCAACCCCGGCTACGAGGTGCTGGTGCCGTTCAGGACCACCGAGGGCGCAACTGTCGTCGTGAACCGCGGCTACCTGCCGATCGGCAACCAGGAAGACGGCCACCCGGACGCGGTTCCAGCGCCGCCTGCCGGAGAAGTCACCGTGGATGTGCGCTTGAAGCCATCGGAAATCCGCTTGGACCGCGGCGCCCCGGAGGGCCAATTGGCTTCGATCCAGCTCGAAGACTACGCCAAGCTCCTGGACTACGAGATCGCCCAGGGCGCCTACGGCCTGATGTACGAAGAGGATCCGGCCCCGGCCACTGCGCCACTGCAGCTGGACGCTCCGGATATGGATGAAGGTCCGCATCTTTCCTACGAGATCCAGTGGTACATCTTTGGCGTGCTGGCCTTCATCGGCTTCTGGTACGCCGCTCGCCAGCAGAAGAAGCTGAACGCCGAGGATGCCGCCGAGCAAGCCGAAGCCGAGGCGCTGGGCCTGGACGAGCCGCTGCACAAGGTGCGCAAGATTCGCGCCAAGCCGGATAAGAAGTTCCGCCGTGACGGCACGCCGACCGATGAAGCCATCGAGGATGCGCTGCTCGACCAGGCCGACCACACGCCAGGCGGCCTCCCGAAGTAGCTGCGGGAAACAAGGGAACCGCGCGG
>NZ_JBLVOC010000020.1:123521-134162 GCF_053543575.1 Glutamicibacter sp. AGC84 | reverse complement strand
CCCCGGTTCCCTGCTTAATGCAGTTTTCTTTCAGCTGCCGTTGGCCGGCGGAGTCCAGCGGATCCCGCTGTCGCTGCACCCAGGAGCCTTGTGCCCCTCGCCTTCGAGGCAGGAGGCATCGATGAGGGTGCGGTCCCCCACCGGCTCCTGCAGTTCCAGCGTGTAGGGCGCGGTCTCGTTGCCCTGGCAGGTGTGCGCTTCGCCGTCCAGCGGTTCAACCACGATCCCGATGGCGATCTGGTCATTGGACAGCTCCACCTGGGTGGCGGTCACCTCGCCGGTGACCCCGGAGGAACAGGCAAGCCGCATGACCCCGAGCTCGAGGCTGGTGCTCGATGAGTTCACCCCGGCAGGGTCCAGCAGCGTCCACTGGGCGTTGATCTCATCGGGAACCTGTGCTGCGCAGCCGGCCAGCGCGCTGGCAAGCAGCAGCCCAGCGCCTGCGATCCGCGGTAATTTGCGTCCAAAAACACTCATGGCTTGGCCTATCCCCTTGATGATGGTGATCTGCCAAGCCTACGAGAGCTATTGCGCGTTGTCAGGATTTAAGTCAGCGAAACCAATTCCAGGTAATCCTCGTTGAAGAGGTCCTCATCGCCATCAGGCAGGATGACCACGCGCTCAGGCTGCAACGACATCACTGCGCCCTCATCGTGGGACACCATGACCACGGCACCCGGGAAGGTGGACAGCGCGCCCAGCACCTCGGCGCGCGAGGCAGGGTCGAGGTTGTTGGTCGGCTCATCGAGCAGCAGCACATTGGCGCTGGAAGCCACGATGGTGGCCAGGGCCAGACGGGTCTTCTCGCCGCCGGAGAGCACGCCGGCCGGCTTGGTCACGTCGTCGCCGACGAACAGGAACGAGCCGAGGATCGAGCGGACGTCGGCATCGTTCAGGTGGTCAGGCGCGTTGCGGCGCATGTTCTCCAGCACGCTGGCTTCCGGATCCAAGGTGTCATGCTCCTGGGCGAAGTAGCCGATCTTCAGGCCGTGGCCCGGAATGATCTTTCCGGTATCGGGTTCGGAGACGCCGGCGAGCATGCGCAGCAAGGTGGTCTTGCCGGCACCGTTCAGGCCCAGGATGACAACCTTGGAACCACGGTCGATGGCCAGCGAGACATCGTTGAAGATCTCCAGCGAGCCATAGGCCTTGGACAGGCCTTCGGCCATGAGCGGGGTCTTGCCGCAGGGAGCCGGATCCGGGAAGCGCAGGGCTGCGACCTTGTCGGAGGCACGCTCTTCCTGCAGCCCGGAAAGCATGCGATCCACGCGCTTGAGCATGGACTGCGCCGCCGAGGCGCCGGAGGCGCGGGCCTTCATCTTGTTCGCCTGGGTCAGCAGGACCGAAGCCTTCTTCTCGATGTTGGCGCGCTCGCGCTTGCGGGCACGCTCATCGGTTTCGCGCTGGATCTTGTAGCGCTTCCAGTTCATGTTGTAGACATCCACTACGCCGCGGTTCGCGTCGAGGTTCAGCACCTTGTTCACGGTGGATTCCATCAGGCCGGTATCGTGGCTGATCATCAGCACGCCGCCGGGGTAGTTCTTGATGAAGTCGCGCAGCCACATGATCGAGTCGACGTCCAGGTGGTTGGTCGGCTCATCGAGCAGCAGGGTCTCGGCGTCCGAGTAGAGGATGCGGGCCAGCTCGACGCGGCGGCGCTGTCCACCGGACAGGGTGCGCAGCGGCTGGTCCAGGATGCGGTCCGGCAGATCCAGGTTGGCGCAGATGGCGGCCGCTTCGGATTCGGCAGCGTAGCCACCGGCAGCGATGAATTCTGCTTCCAACCGGTCGTACTGGCGCATGGCCTTGGCGGAGACGGCAGCATCCTCGCTGGCCATGTCCTCGCGGTTCTGGGCCAGCTTGGTGACCACCACGTCCAGGCCGCGGGCGCCGAGGATGCGATTGCGCGCCAGCTGCTCCATGTCAGGGGTCTTGGGGTCCTGCGGCAGGTAGCCGATGGAGCCCTTGAAGGTGACCTCACCCGAGGCTGGCTGGGTTTCGCCGGCGAGGACCTTGGTCATCGTCGTCTTGCCGGCACCGTTGCGTCCCACCAGTCCGATCTTGTCGCCCTTGTCGATGCGGAAGTTCACTTCGTCCATCAGCAAGCGGGCGCCGACGCGTAGCTCAAGGTTGGCTACGGAAATCATATGGTGTGGCCCTTTCATGCGGGTACAAGAATTGTGCGGCCCACAAATTGGGCAACTTGACTATTCTACCGGCCAACCACGCCGTGGCCTGCGGAACGTGCACAAACTAACAGTTTGGGGTTGAGCTGGCTAAAGAATCGAAGCCCGCACTTCCACCGCAGTGGAAATCCGGGCTTCGATTAGGAATTATTCCTTGTCGCTGGGTTGCGATCGGTAATCCATCATCTGGATCAGGCGGCGGCGCAAGGAGGCTTCGCGGCGCAGGTCCCCGCCGCTGGTCTTGTCGATGTGGTCCTTGCCGAAGCGCCAGAGCAGCACATCGTCAAGCAAGCGGTCCGGGCCCGGCGAGTACCGGTGGTCCAGCGCCGCACGCACATCGGTGACCACATTCGCATCCAGCAGCTGCGCCAGCTGCCAGGTCTGGTCGATGCCGTGGGAGCCGAGCAGCTCGGCGGCCCAGGACCAATCGTCATCGCGCTTGCGGTCGACGTGGGGCAACAGCGTCTGCCATATTTCGCCGATCTTCTCGCCGGTCAACGGCTCGGATCCGGCGCCCTGCTGGTCGTGGTAGCCGTTCAGGCGGTGGTACAGCTCGTCGATGTCCGTGAAGTAGTCCTCCACGGTTTCCAGCATCGCCGCGGTGGCGGTGAAGTGGCGGTCGATCTGCGGATTCCAGGCGGCCTCGCCGGGATGCTTGAAGCGGATGTCGTGCTCCATTTCGGACCAGGCATGCTGCAGCACGGTGCGGATCTGCACTTCGAAGACGAAGTTGCCGCTGGCTACCACCGGCTTGCCCAAGGCCTCCTGGAATTTGCGCACGATCGGCTCGCTGCGGGTCTTGAGCAGCAGGTGGCGCGAGGAGTAGCCGTAGGTGCCGGACTCCACCGAGCCGATGTCCTTCTCCCGGTCGCTGCGGCAGTCGAAGGAGTCGCGGTGCGACTTGATCAGGCTGGCAACCTGCTGGATTTCATGGGGCAGCATCACGATGATGCGGATGCCCACCATGTCGTGGATTTCGCGCAGCGGGTTGGGGAATTCCAGCACCGGGGCGGTCTCGGAACTTTCCTGCAGCCGGCGCGAGGCCTTGGCCGCGAAGGACTGCGGCGATTTCACCCGGCCGGTAATGAACAGCGGTTGCACCTCGGAATTCGCGAACAACCGGCGGATCTTCGCCTTCATGGCCGACATGACGGTATTGAGTTCGCCGGTCACAGACTTGTACTGCTCAACGGCGGCCGCAATCTGTTCGGAGAACTCGTCGTTCGCCTGGCCCTGCGCCGGATCCATCATTGATGCCTCCTGGATGCTAAAGCGTTCCTGAAAATGCTGTCCTCATGCTCATGCCCTGGCGCCAGCCGGGTGCGTCGACGGCCCTTATGGGCGGGAAAGGCGCTTAGCCATGTCGTCGAACAATGGTGCCTTGTCCTCGGTCTTCTTCTGCGCTGCAGGCTTGGCTTCCTTGGCTGGCTGCGCGTTCTGCTTGATCGGGGTGACCTTCGAGTCCGATCGGCCTGCCGCGATGCCTTCGGCGCGGGCTCGGGCCAGCGCGTCCTGGTGATCCTGTTCCAGGACCGATAGGCGTTCTTCCTCGGCCGTCTTGGTGTCGGTCAGCGCAGCGTTGTAGCCATCATCATAAGCGACGCCGTACTTCTCGGCGTTTTCCTGCTCTTCGTTGTATTCCAGCTCAGCGCGCAGCTTCGCGGCTTCGGATTTCTTCTGGTACATGTGCACGGTCAGGTGGGTGATGGCCAGCAAGACGATAGGCGGCATGGCGGCAACCAGCGCGGAAACCAGCGGCGGCACTCCGTTTTCGATCGAGTCCACGGTCAAGATTGCGTGGGTGGAGTTCGCCGCGGTGGAAACGATCGCACCGAAGAACAGCAGCGACCACGGGTAGATCATGGCCTTGCGATGGAAGCCGTTCAGGGCCACGATGGCCACGGTGGCGGCCACGATCATGCCGTCAATGATGATTGGCCAGATCCAGGCCAGGCGCGGGCTGATGCCCGAGCGCTCGGCCAGGTCGGTCAATGCAGCGAACGAGAGCACGAATGCGCCGATGGCAATGAGGACCGTCGCGCCTACGGCCGTGCCTAGGACGGCGCGGTGCGGTTCGGCCGGGACCTCTGGTTTGTTATCTTCCATGCTGCTGAGCAGACCTAACTTTTGGGAATTATCGGTATGTCTTCAAACGCGAGTTTGCTGGACCGCACCCGAGGCGCAGACCACCGCGTTCCATTTTAGCGTGCGCCTTGCGGTGCTGGGGTGCCTTGGCTCAAAGGGCGCGACGGTCGATGAAACCGGTACCGCTTATTTTTCCGGCCAGTCCCCGGTGATTCGCCTCGAAGATGAAGTAGAAGGCGCTGATCGCGATATAGATCACAACGAGCATGTTCAGCAGCGGGTATGGCGTGAAGTCGACCATGCTGGTGGAAATCTGGAAGAGGAAGTTAATCCCGCCAAATCCGAGCAGGCTGCGCAGCAAGGCCCGGCCTGCCGGAGCCGGTTGCCCCTGCCCGTCGGTGAGCATCAGCCAGGCGCAGCGCTGGCCGAGGGTAGCCCGTCCCGGCGCCAGGCTCGGCAGCCAGAAGACGCAGAAGACCACGAACAGCGGAAGCCAGAAGTTCATCCACTGTTGGCCGAACTCCGGGGCGCCCAAGCGCTCCAGCAGTTCCAGGGCAGCGCCGATGACAAGAAGCGCGCCGGCGGTGAAGCCTGCATCGAAGATGTTGGCCAGCGCACGGCGGGCGCGGGTCACCGGCCGCGCCGGCGCATTGGCCGCGTCCGCTTCCACCGGCCCGGACAGGAAGCGGAACATCGGCAGGTAGGCGATCATCGCGCCCAGCAGCGCGCCGGCAGTGTTGGTGATCAGGTCATCGACGTCGGCCACGCGGTAGGCGCAGGTGTACAACCCCCAAATAGCGGTGTACTGGGTCAGCTCGATGGCCAGCGAGGCCGCGAAGCCGAGCAGGACACCGGTGAAAATGTTGCCGCGCAGCCAGCGCACGGCCAAGATGCCCAGGGGCATGAACAAGATGATGTTGAACAGCACCTGCCACAGGGTGAAGCTGGTGGCGAATCCGCTCAGCCCGCGTTCCACGATGGCCAGCCTGAAGTCCTCGACGAAACGGCCGGGCACCAGCTGCGGGATGGCCACCCCGGGACGGCAGAATTCGTCGCGTGTGGACGGCAGCGGAAGCATGGTGTAGCTGAACAGGCCGAATCCGTAGACGGCTGCGGTTGTGGTGGTGATGGTGCGGCGCCAGGACAACCGTCCATGCCGGCGGTATTGCACGGCCAGCAGGAAAACGCCGGCGGACGCCAAGAAGAGGGCGCCGCCGAGAATGGCGATTGCCGCTGGCCAGAACATTGTTTGCATATTTCTATCTAAGCGGAATTTTCCGGGAGAAAGCTGGGCTGCAGAATGTGACCTTGGCTATGCTTTCGGCCCGCGCAGCACTTGCCTGGTTCTGGCATCGGCAGTGAAGAGGCCGATGAACAAGCCCGCTACGAGCACGCCAGCCAGGGTCTTCATCAGCCATGCCGAGTGCCACTGCTCGATGGAGAGCTGGTCGACGAAAACCGCCACCAGGATCAGGCTGGATGCATAGATCATCAGCTTTTCCGATCCCCAGGACACCTTGTGCGAAATGGCGAACAGCGCCATCAGCCACAGGATGTACCAAGGCTGGATAATCGGAGCCAGCAGCACCACCGCCGAGAGCGCCCACGCCGCTAGGCGCACCGGGCTGGAGGTGTCCTTGGCCAGCGCCAGGCGCGCCACAATGGCCAGCGCGATGACCTGGAAGACGCCCACCACGATGGCATTCACCAGGGAAATGTCGGCGCCGAATATGCCAGCGAGATTGCTCAGGGACCAGCCGATCAGTCCCACGGGAGCGTACGGGAACGCCGCATCGCCCGCGGTGAACATGGCAAGCAGCCAGCCGAACCAGAGGTTGGTGACCGCACCGATCAAAAGCAGCCAGGTCAGCGAGAGGGCCGCGACCTTGGCCCAGATTTTCCACCTCTCGCGCATCGACGGGCTCCTGCCCAGCAGGACCAAGCCGATAAAAGGCAGCGCCAGCAGCACGATCGGCTTGACCGACACGGCTATGGCCAGCGCCATCGTGGCGGCCATGGGACGGCGGTCGTAGGCATAGGCGAAGGCGCTGAAGACACCGGCGATCATCAACGCGTCGTTGTGGACGCCGCCGATCATGGTCAGCAGGAACAGCGGATTGCCCACGATGGCCCAGTTGGCCCAGTTGGCGCTCTGCCCCATTTTCTGCGCCAGCTTCGCAGTGAAGTGATAGCAGCCCCAGACACCGAGCACGGCAATGATGCGCAGCAGGCCCACGCCGATTTCGGGAATGCCGTTGGAGGCGAAGTAGATGATGCGGGCGAGCACGAGGAAGAACGGGCCATAGGGCGAGGGCGATTGCGCCCACAGGCTGTCGGATCCGCCATCGAACCAGCCCGGAAGCGCGGACACGCCTTCGGCATACGGGGATTTGCCGGCGTGCAGCATGCGGCCCTGGGCCAGGTAGGAGTAGACGTCGCGGCTGAGGATCGGGAAGCTGAGCATCAGCGGAGCAGACCACATGGCCAGCACGCGGGCCAGCTCCCTCCCGGTGATCTCACCGGCAGCCTGGACCCATGGCCGGGCCAGGATCCAGGTTCGGGTCAACCAGACAATTCCCACGGCCATCAGCACGATGCAGCTGATGACACCTGGCACTTCGGTTCGGAATTCTATGAAGAAGCCGCTGCGTGCCAGCGGGGACAGCTGGTTGCGCGGGAACCAGCCGATCCCCCAGGAGGCGACGGTAATCATGGCCGAGGCGGTGAACCCTTGCCATGATAGTGACCGCAGGCTTGCGCGCTGCGGTGCCAGCTTCGGCTGCTCCACTGCCACTAGGCTTTCTTGCTCTTCTTCAGCCAGTTGGTCGAGCTGAGCAGATCAGCGCAGATGTTCTTGGTCTTCGGATCGAAGAAGACAAGGTACAGGGCGCAGGCGATGGAAATGCCCCAGGAAATCAATTGGACGCGTGGAACCAGGGAATCCTGCAGGAACTGCCAGACGAAGATCTGGTCAGCGGCCTGGTAGGCCAGGAAGAAGATGGTGGTCAGGTGCAGCCAGAGCATCTGCCAGTCATCGCGCAGGCCGGTAGCGGCGAAGAACGGCAGCAGCCACAGGAGGTACCACGGCTGGATCACCGGGGAGAGCACGACAATCGCCGCGAAGGCGATGGCCATGCGCTGCACCAGGTGCGAATGCTTTCCGCGGAAGATCAAGACGAAGGCGATGGCTACGCCGACCAGGCGGCCGAAGAGCTTGGCCGCGGGCAGGATCCATTCGGTGGACAGCCCGATGGCGGAGACCAGCCCGCTCAGCGCGATGACCGCAATGCCTACCGGGGAGAAGATGGAGTATCCGGTACCGGTGAAGAGCATGACTTTCAGCCAACCGAACCAGTAGCCGTTGAGCCACCCAACCACGGTCATCAGGGCCAGGAAGATCATGCCGGTGTAGAACCAGTAGAGGATGCGGCGCGGCCAGGCAGCGTTTGGCCCTGCCCAGAGCAGGCCGATAAACGGCAGCAGCACCAGGGTGATCGGCTTGACCCCCACCGAGGCCGCCAGCACCACGATGGCCCAGAAGCCGTAGCGCTTGCATGCCAGGTAGACGGCCCAGACCGACAGGCCGGTCATCAGGGCATCGTTGTGCGCACTGGCCACGAAGTTCACCAGGAACAGCGGGTTCGCCACGGTCATCCAGGCGGCTTTGGCCCCGGAAACACCGTGCAGTTCGGCAAGCTTGGGCACGTAGCGCAGGCAGAGCAGCACGCCGATGAATGCAATGGCGCGGAAGGCCAGGACCGCCGCGTCGGTCGAAGGGCCGGTCAGCTTGACCACGAGGAATTCGATGCTCAGGTAGAGCGGACCGTAAGGGGTGCCATCCTGAGCCCACATGGTGTCGGCACCGAGCTGGAACCAGTTATTCAGCGAGGATATTCCGTCAACATAAGGATCCTGCCCGGCATCCACCAGCCGGCCTTGGCCGATGTAGGCGAACACGTCCCGGCTCATGATCGGCAGGGTGACGAACATCGGGATGCTCCACAGCCAGACCGCGCGGCGGACCACCTTCAGCGAACCCTCGCCCCAGCCCTTGAGCTTCTGGCCCAGGCGCCACCAGGAACGGAAGAGGACCCAGCAACCCAGGGCCAGCAGGATCACGCAGGTGATCACGCCGGCGGGTTCGGTGCGCAGCATGATGAAGAACGGGTCGCGGTTCAGCGGGGATACGCTGGCCAGCCACCCGGTACCGAAGGAGCCGAAAAGGATCAGGGAGGAACCGATGACGCCGCTGAGAAGGGTCCTATTCACTCCAGCGTAGGGCGGGGAGCTCACTGCTGCTGGCTTGCTGGCTGACACACTGACACCTCGGGCTGTAACGGACATGAGTTCGAGAGTAATTAAGCCAGCGTCGCATGTGCCGCGCCCTTGCGAGCAGGCAATTCAACAGCCGGAAATCTCAGATGATTTTAGCATCGAGCACGCGTCCAAGCCGGTTGAAACACTGTCCCTCCGCCCTGCGACGAGGGTGCGCTCCCCCACAGCCCTGCTTGAAGTGTAGATTGGTTACGTGGCTAGTAACTCAGAAAAAATTGTATGGATCGATTGCGAAATGACCGGCTTGGATCTGGTTAACGACGCATTGATCGAAGTAGCAGTGCTCATTACCGACTCCGATCTGGAGATCGTCGACGAGGGCATCCAGGTAGTCATCAAGCCCGAGCCGGCAGCTCTGTCGCAGATGGATGACTTCGTTCGCAATATGCATGTGGTTAGCGGCCTGCTGCCCGAGCTGGAGAACGGCATTTCCATGGAGGAAGCCCAGCGCCTGGTGGTCGACTACATCAAGAAGCACGTTCCGGAGCCGAACAAGGCGTTGCTGGGCGGCAACTCGGTGGGCACCGACAAGAACTTCTTGGCACGCGATATGCCCGAGGTCATCGAGCACCTGCACTACCGCATTATCGACGTGTCGACCTTGAAAGAGTTGAGCCGCCGCTGGTTCCCGAAGGCGCACTACGGCGCTCCAGCCAAGACCGGCAACCATCGTGCACTGGGCGACATCCAGGATTCGATCAACGAGCTTCGCTACTACCGCGACGCCATCATGGTTCCGGCGCCGGGACCAACCTCCGATGAAGCCAGGAAGATCGCCGCAGGGATCACCCAAAGCGCCGGCTAGCCGCTAAACGAAGGCCCCGGCGCATTGGTGATGCACTGCACAGTGCCCCAGGGGCCTTCCGATTGGCATCAAGCGCGGAATTGTGTGTATAGTATTTCTCGTTGCCAGATACGGAATTGGTTCGCAAAAGCGTTCTGACTAGTAACGAAGCAAACATGGTGGGTATAGCTCAGTCGGTAGAGCGTCTGGTTGTGGTCCAGAAGGTCGCGGGTTCAAACCCCGTTACTCACCCCAGAGACAAAGACTCGATCCAGAACGAAAGTTCCGGATCGAGTCTTTTGCTTTACCCGCACGCCTGGCACCGGCAGGTACGTCTTTCGTTACGACTGCGGAGGCAGCGACCACTGCGTTCTCTCTGATCGTGACGCCGGAAAGTATGGTCGCGTTCGCGCCAATCCAGACGTTGCGCCCAATGATCACTGGAGCCGGAATCATATCGGCCCGCCGAGCAGGATCATGATCGTGATTGAGTGCAGCCACAACAACGTTGTGCCCGATCAAGCACTCATCCCCGATACGGGTACCGCCTTGGTCCTGGAATTTGCGGCCAGCATTGATGAAGACGCTTTTCCCCCGTTCGACATTGCATCCAAATTCCGAGTTGAACGGCGCGAATAGAACCACTGACTCGACAACGTCCATGCCGGTCAACTGCCACAGCAAATCCCGTACTTGCCCTGGGCTGCGGTAGCCGTTGGCCAGCTCCGCGCAAATGCGCAGCTCGTCCTGGCTGGTGCGATGCATGAGCGCATGCAGCGGCGAACCGGCGGTAATTCCCTGGCCGGCGTACAAGGCTTCTCAAAGATCACCAATGTCCAAGAATTCCCTCATTATCCATTCTTCACAGTGGCTCGAACCATGTCGCCCCTTGGACCCGCGGCAAAGCCTTTCCCTCAGGTACTGCAAGCAAAGGGATGATCACGGCACAGGGATTCATCTCATGAGGCAGCTCAGCGGCGAGCAATAGCCCCACGGCCATGAATAATGAGCATCCCGTCACAATCCCGGAGATGGCGCCATGCGAATTGGTATTTCCGGTCTGGATACGTGTATAGTATTTCTCGTTGCCCGGTACGAAATCATGAGCACTACAGCTTCTGACTAGTAACGAAGTAGACATGGTGGGTATAGCTCAGTCGGTAGAGCGTCTGGTTGTGGTCCAGAAGGTCGCGGGTTCAAACCCCGTTACTCACCCCAGATCGAAAGACCTGGTTCGGAATGAAAATTCCG
>NZ_JBLVOC010000020.1:100654-123501 GCF_053543575.1 Glutamicibacter sp. AGC84 | reverse complement strand
GAAAATTCCGAACCAGGTCTTTTCTCGTTTCCGACGCCTTGAAGCGCAATCGGCAAGGCACCGGGCCTCGTTGATTCCAGACCGAACACCTGGAATCCAGAGGCACACACCGCCAGTCCCCGCCAACCAATCCCCCTCGGCGTTCAGCATCGCGCCGCTAGCCGCCAACCAGACTTCACCGCCGGCCATGGCCATCGCATGGAACCATCAGAAACTCCTGCACCCTGCCGACGCTAAAAAGATCGCTTCCATGGCACAGGTCGGGCGCCTCGACGCGATCGCACGCAACCCTGCCAGCAGTCACAACCGGGTCGATTTCGCGTGGAGTGATCCGCAACCCGCGGGACAGTCCAGGGTTGCACTATCGGCGCTGCCCACCCCTGCGCAACGAGCAACTCGCCTTCCCCAGGGCACGATCCGAATTATCGCTGACTCCGGTGAAGCCAACGCCATTACGCGCGGATGCCAGCTGCAGACTCGTCGCCGACAGGACCGATTGAACAGGCAGTTCGAATCTACCGGCGAGCGCAGTGCTGCCCGGGTGCGGTGTTAAGTCACATTTCGGTGGCTAGGAACACCGATTCGAAACTATGTTCGAATGGGTTGTGTTTTGGGGTCTATCCCCGTGTTTTTCGAGACTTTTTGCGTTATCTAGTGACTTGAATCGTTGTTTGCCCTGGCGAATAGGCACGAATTGGCTTGAGCAACCATAATGGATGATGTACTTCGGCAAGCCAGTGAGCTTTATGCCTTCGTTCCATCCACCGAAAGGTACTCCCCCTGTGAAACGCGCGCTCTTTGAAGAGGACCACGAGCAGTTCCGTGAACTGGCTACGGAATTCAATGCCCGGGAGATTTCCGGTAAATACGCTCAGTGGGAGAAGGATCATCAGATCCCCCGCGAGGTGTGGCAGTCTGCTGGTGAAAACGGCCTGCTGGGTCTTGCCGTGCCTGAGCAGTTCGGTGGCATGGGCATCGATGATTACCGCTTCCGTGTAGTGCTTGATGAGCAGCTCGTGCGTTCGGGTCATCTGTCCGTAGCCTTGGCCTTCCACCTGCACGACGACCTGGTGCTGCCGTACCTGCTCGCCTACGGCTCTGCCGAGCTCAAGGACAAGTGGCTTCCACGCATGGTCGATGGCTCTACCATTACCTCCTGCGCGTTTACCGAGCCTGGAGCGGGGTCCGACCTGCGCGCGGTGCGCACCAAGGCGGTCCGCGATGGCGATGACTGGCTGATTAGCGGCCAGAAGACTTTCATCGGCAATGCTGCGTTTGGCGATGCCGCGTTGGTGCTTGCGCGCACCGATGGCGAGAGCGGACGTGCGGGCGAGCAGTCATTCTCGCTGTTCATGGTCGAGCGTTCCGAGGGGTACACCAACGGCAGCCCCTTCGACAAGATCGGGCTGCGGGCTTCTGATACCGCTGAGCTGTTCTTCGACGATGTCCGCGTCTCGGCTGCGGATCTTGTTGGCGAAGCTGGGCAGGGCCTGTCCTATGTCAAGGCGCAGCTTCCCCAGGCCCGTCTGGCTATTGCCGTGGCTGCCTCGGCGATCTGCACCGCGTCCTTCGAGCAGGCGCTGGAGCATGCGAAGAACCGCTCGACCTTTGGCCAGGCGCTGACCGAGTACCAGAACACCCGTTTTGAGCTGGCTAACCTGAAGACTGAGGCGCATGTCACCCAGAGCTTCGTGGACCGGGCCGTCCTGGCATTCAACGACGGCGAGCTGGATCCTTCCGAGGCTGCCGAGGTCAAGCTTTGGGCTAGTGAGAGCGCTAAAAAGCTTTCCGATCAGGCATTGCAGCTGCATGGCGGCTATGGCTACATCATGGAGTACCCGATTGCCCAGTCCTTCACTGCTTCCCGCTTGCTGACCATCTTCGGTGGCACAAGCGAGATCATGCGTGAAACTATTGGACGAGCACTCTAAGCACTTTTGAAAGGAACCGATCACGTGCCTATTCGGCAGATCACTGTTTACGGAGAACCTGTACTTCACAAGCGTGCGGTGGAGGTCACCGAGTTTGATGGCGCCTTGCGCGAGCTCGTTGCCGATATGCACCTCACCATGGATGAAGCGCATGGCGTGGGCCTGGCGGCTCCGCAGATCGGTTTGGGCCTGCGCATGTTCACCTACGTCTTCGCGGACCAGGACGATGCTCCCGAGCGGGGCGTAGTGATCAACCCCAAGCTGACGCTTTCAAAGGTGTCGCAGGCTCCTGCGGATGCTGATGACGACTCCGAGGGCTGCTTGTCCGTGCCCGGGCTGAACTACCCGCTGCAGCGTGCCGACTATGCGAAGGTGGAGGGTTTCGACGAGTTCGGCAATCCGATCTCTTTCGAAGCGCACGGCTGGTTCGCGCGCATCATGCAGCACGAGTACGACCACCTTGATGGCTACCTCTACGTGGACAAGTTGCAGCCACGCTGGGAGAAGAAGTGGAAGAAGGCCAAGAAGGCTCTGGGTTGGGGCGTGCCGGGCAATACCTGGTTGCCGGGTACCGATGAGGATCCATTCGGCCACTAGGCCTCCCGCCGCCTACCGGGCAGTCTTGAAGTCCAGATACCGCTGATGCAGCGCCGCACCGATTTTGCCGGTGGGCGCTGTTTCTGCGTTCCAGACCTTCGAAGCCCTGCCTTGTTCTAGCCAGAAGGGCAGGAACATGCCGTTCTTGCCGGGCAGGATCTGCGCGGCCATCTGCTCGTCGGCTACCAGCGTGCGATTTGCGTAACCCAGGTAGTACTCGTCAAAGGGACCGAGCAGGCGCAGTGGCAGCCCGGTGGGCTCCATCGCTTCAAGCTCCCGGTGGGCGCGGCTGCCGGCGATGACCCAGTAGCCCTCCCCGCGCTCATCGCTTCCTGCGTCCGCCAGCAAGCCGCCGAGTGCTTCTGCGGCGGTTCTCATGGTGGTCAGTGTCTGTCCCGTGTACCAGGCTGCGTCGCGAAGGGTAGCTGGCCCATGCGAGTGCAGGTAGCGGCGCAAGAGTTCCGCCAACGGATCTTCTGGTTCCCGGTGACTTGCAAGCCATTCATCCACGAGCACGAAGTCCTGCGCGATGAGCTTCGCGTCGTGTGGAATGGGCCCCTGGCAGATCAACCCGTCCAGGACGAGGACCTGCAGGATAACCAGTCCTCGCTGCTGGCCGGTCTCCACTCCATTCTGGTTCAGTGCCTTGAAGAGCGCGGAGCGGCTGGCTTGCCCGTGCTCCTGCAGATGCCCGCTGATGATGCCAGCTGCCTGGTCAATGTCCTGGGTGCCGATCTGCAGTCCCCGCATCCGTGTGGCCGAGGAGCGCAAGGTGCGTTCACGCGTCGCGCGAGTCATCCAGCTCGCATCTTCGGCCAAGCAGATATGCAGCGTGCCCCGCATGGTCCATGACCGCACGAGCCGGCCTTCGCTGAACAGCGCATCGACTTGCTGACGGGATTCTTGCGCTGCGGAGCGCTGAGCCAGCGCGTAGCGTCCTGCAGCGAAGTCCTGGGACTGGAACGCGAGCATGTGCTCTGCGGCCTGCAGTACGGATTCTGCCGGCTCCAGTAGCAGCTGGCTCGCCATGCACGCCGCCAGCGTCCGGGTACTGTCCATTAACCAACCTCGATCCAATGCTTGATGGCCTAAAGCCTAGCAGTGCGGGGGTACAGAGATGCCCGCGAAGCGGCGCACCTGCAGCCCTCGTTGACGCAGGGGCGGCGCAGGCTCAAGCGGACCTCCAAGCCCGGATGCGCGCAAAGGTCGAGACCTGCCTGGACTTTGCTGGCCAGGTGCTGGCTCTCGTTGGCGCCCAGGACCCGGAAAGCCCTTTGGAGGGCGTCGTGCCACCCGGATGGAATAGCAGAAGGGACCATCCCAGCGCGCAATGCGTTGGGATGGTCCCTTCAGCTGCAAGCAGCGAGGTCCTAGGCGGTGACGGCTTCAGCCTTCAGCGCTGGTACTGCTGCCGGGTGGGTGCCGGCCATCGATTCGATGACGCGAACAACCTGGCAGGAGTAGCCGAACTCGTTGTCGTACCAAACGTAGACGACAGCGTTCTTGCCGGACACGATGGTGGCCAGGCCGTCAACGATGCCGGCGCGGCGCGAGCCGACGAAGTCGGTGGAGACAACCTCAGGCGAATCGATGTAGTCGATCTGCTTGTGCAGGCTGGAGGTCAGCGAGGTTTCACGCAGGTAGGCGTTGAGCTCTTCCTTGGTGGTCCCGTTCTCCAGGTTCAGGTTCAAGATCGCCATGGAGACGTCTGGGGTCGGTACGCGGATCGCGTTGCCGGTCAGCTTGCCTTCGAACTCCGGCAGGGCCTTGGCCACTGCCTTGGCGGCACCGGTTTCGGTGATCACCATGTTCAGCGCTGCCGAACGGCCGCGGCGCTCGCCCTTGTGGAAGTTGTCGATCAGGTTCTGGTCGTTGGTGAACGAGTGAACGGTCTCGACGTGCCCGTGGGTGACACCGAACTTGTCGTTCAGGGCCTTGAGCACTGGGGTGATGGCGTTGGTGGTGCACGATGCAGCGGTGACGATCTTGTCTTCTGCGGTGATCCACGAATCGTTGATGCCGTGGACGATGTTCTTCAGATCGCCCTTGCCCGGTGCGGTCAGCAGAACGCGGGAAACGCCCTTGGCGGCCAGGTGCTGGGACAGGCCGGCCTCATCGCGCCAGCGGCCGGTGTTGTCCACCACGATGGCATTGTCGATACCGTGTTCGGTGTAGTCGACGGTGGTCGGGTCATTCGAGTAGATGACCTTGATCAGGGTGCCGTTGGCGAGGATGGTGCTGTTTTCCTCGTCGACCGTGATCGAGCCTTCGAAGCGGCCGTGCACCGAGTCGCGGCGCAGCAGCGAAGCGCGCTTGACGATGTCGTCATCCGAGCCCTTGCGGACCACGATGGCGCGCAGGCGCAGGCCGTAGCCGCCACGCTCGATCAGGATGCGGGCCAGCAGGCGTCCGATACGGCCGAAACCGTAGAGGACAACGTCCTGTGGTTCAGCGTCGGTTGCGCCGGCCTGGCCAACCTTCTCGCCCAATTCATCGGCCAGGAAAGCGTTCAGATCAGCGGAACCGGATTCCTTGAACTTCTTGTTCACGCGGCCGAGGTCAACTGCTACCGAACCGACGTTCAGGGCCTCAATAGCATCCAGGATGGCCTTGGTGTCGTTCAGGTCGAGCTCTTCGCCATCGATGCGGCGCACTACGCGGTGGGCCTTGATGATGTCGATGGCGGACTGGTTGATCAGCTTGCGGCCGTAGACGGAGGTCACCACATTGTTCTTGCGGTACAGACGTCCGATCAGTGGGATCATGGCCTCGGCGAGCTCTTCGCGCCCGCTCCATTCTTGCTGGGCAACGACAGACTGCTGGGTCACAGAAAATCCTTCCAATTCAGCCGACTCGCAGATCCATAAAGTCGGTTGGCACCGTGGGAAGCACCATTGCTTTTGCGGTGGCACGAGGTAACAGGATCATCCTCGTAAGTACATGATCCATTCTAGACCGTGCGCAGAAAAACTGAGGATCGGGGACTGTGAATCATCTCACCAGCGCACCAAGGGCTGATGCCGGCGCAATCGCAGGAAGGAAGAGTGTGAATGGGATGGCCGATACGCCGGGTTTTGTCGCGCCGAAGCGGGACGGTCATCTATCTACGACTGCCGTTGCCGGCAGCCTCTAGCGGTCCACCCGACTGCATGGGGCGAACAGCCCTCATAACGCAGTCTGTCTGACCTTGCTCCGAGTGGGGTTTACCTAGCCACCCCAATCACTTGGGGTGCTGGTGGTCTCTTACACCACCGTTTCACCCTTACCAGGAAATCCTGGCGGTCTATTTTCTGTGGCACTAGCCTGCGGGTTACCCCGAGTGGGCGTTACCCACCACCCTGTTCTGCGGAGCCCGGACGTTCCTCGGGGCAATTGCTTGCCACGCGACCGTCTGGCCATCCCATTCACTACCAGTCTAATGCGTTGGGCGTGGGCTGCAGACCACTTCCGAACGCTGATTCGGTCACAGCCGGGTTCACCCGAACCGCTGCGCCTCAAGCAACCGCAACCAGATTTCGCTGATCGTCGGATAGGCGGGGACCGCATGCCACAGCCGGTCCAGGCTGACCTCGCCGACGATCGCAATGGTGGCCGCATGCAGCAGTTCCGCGGCATCCTGGCCGGCGAAAGTGGCGCCGACGATCACCGAACGCCTCTGGTCTATCACCAGCTTGGCCCGCCCGGAATACCCGTCGGCGTGCAGGCTCGCCCCGGCCACCGCACCCAGATCGTGCTCGATAACCGAAATCTGCAAGCCGGCGTCGCGGGCCTGGCGTTCGGTGAGTCCGACCGCGGCGATCTGCGGATCGCTGAAGACCACGCGCGGCACCGCATGGTGGTCCGCCGTGGCCGCATGCCTGCCCCAGGGCGCATCGAGAACCCCGGTTCCATTGATCCTCGCGGCAATGGCCTCGCCCGCGGCCCGGGCCTGGTACTTGCCCTGGTGGGTCAACGGGCTGCGCCCGCTGGCATCTCCTACGGCGTAGAGCCAGTCGGTACCCGCCACGAGCATCGTGTCATCGACCTGCAGCCGCCGGGACGGGTCCACCCCGAGTGCTTCGAGTCCCAGATTCCCGATCTCCGGCCGCCGCCCGGTGGAGACCAGCACTTCCTCGGCTTCCACGAGGGATCCTCCGGGCAGCTGGAGGCCGGCTATCCCTTGCTCATCGCGGTGGACCTGCAACGGCGTGGTGTCCTGGTGCACCACTACCCCGGCCTCGGCCAGCGTCTGGGCCACCAGCTCGCCGGCGAACGGCTCTTCGCGGCCCAGCAACGACCCGCGGGCAAGGATGGTGACCTTGGACCCGAGGGAGGCGAAGGCGAAGGCCAGCTCCACCCCGGCAACTCCGCCACCGATGATGGCCAGCCTTGGCGGGATCGCCTTGGCCGCAGTGGCCTCCCGGGTGCCCCACGGCCTGGCTTCAGCCAGACCCTCGATCCCAGGCAGAACCGGAATGGATCCGGTGGCCAGGACTACGGCCCGGGCCGAGTACTCGCGATCCTCCACCTGCACCAGGCCGCGCCCGGAAAGCCGCGCCCTGCCGCGGATCAACTCGATGCCGGCCGAACGCAGCCACCGTTCCTGCCCGGCATCATCCCAGTTGCTGGTGAAGGCGTCCCGCCGCGCGAGCACCGCCTCGGGATCCAGCGCACCAGTCACCGCTTCGCGGGCCCCGGGAACCCGGCGTGCCGCGCGCAGCGCATCGCTGCTGCGCAACAGGGCCTTGGAAGGCATGCATGCCCAGTACGAGCATTCCCCGCCCACCAGCTCGGATTCGACGATGGCCGCCTTCAGGCCCTGCCGGGTGGCATAGTCGGCGGCGTTCTCCCCGGCCGGCCCGGCGCCGATCACGATCACGTCGAAGTCGCAGTGCTGCCCGGAGGCAGTTTGGCTAGCTCTTGAGTTCTGCTGGGGCATGCTCTGTCCTTGCTCTGCGTGAAGCGCTGCTGGGTCGTGGGTTCAGCCTAGCCAGATCTGCGCTGCGGGTATATGCCCTGGGCAGAAGATCAGGTGAACTCCGATAAGCTGGAACGCGTGCTTATTCTGTTGCCGCCTTCCGAAGGCAAGACCGTCCACGCCGAAGGTTCTCCGTTCGAAATCGAGGACCTGTCTTTTCCGGAGCTTTCCGGGGAACGCCGCCTGGTGCTTGACGCCCTTGCTGAAGTCTCAGCACGCGAAGATGCCATGGACCTGCTGGGAGTCGGAGCGTCACTGGCCAAGGAAGTAGCGCGGAATATCAATCTGCACACCGAGCACGCAGCCAAGGCGCACAATATCTACTCGGGGGTGCTCTTCGAGGCCCTGGACTACGCGAATCTGGATGAAGCAGCGCAGCGGCGCGCCGATGAATCCATCATCGTGGTCTCCGCCCTGTGGGGTGCCGTGCGTTTCGGCGATCGCATTCCGCCCTACCGCTTGTCCATGTCGGTCAAGCTCGAGCCGCTGGGCAAGCTGGCCACCTGGTGGAAGAAGCGCCTGGCTCCGGTGCTGGATGCGGTGGCCGGCGACCAGCTGATCGTGGACGCGCGATCGAGCACCTATGCGGCCGCCTACAAGCCGGCCAATGGCAACACCGTTGCGGTCAACGTCTTCCAGATGCGCAATGGGGTCCCGAAGGTGGTCTCGCACTTTGCCAAGCACACCCGCGGAGAGGTCGCCGGTTTCCTGGTCCAGCAACCGGTCGCACCGGAAAACCCTGGAGAATTGCTCGAACTGGTCCAGACCAAGTGGGAAGCGTCCCTCGTCGAAGACAAGAAGGGCTTGGCGCTGAACATCCTGCTGCCGGAGGACCACCAGTTCACTACCGTGAGTTAGCGTCCTTGGGCAAGTCGCCGAAGGTGGCTGGTGCTCTGCCGATGAAGGGTGCTGGCATGGCTAATGCGGCTTCGTCAAAGCGCTGCGACTAGTTCAATCTCGAATCCGGCAGCATCTTCCAAATACGCCGCGTAGTGCTTTGGTCCCCCGGCGTACGGGTGCAGCTCCGGGAACATCAGGGTGAATCCGTGATCCTGCGCCTGGGAAGCCAACGTTTCCACCGCCTGCCTGGTGCCACCATGGAAAGCCAAATGATTCAGCCCGGGAGCCAGGCGGTCATGCCGTTGCCTCTTGGCATCCGGTCCGGATTCCAGGACTATATAGAATCCGTCGCGGGCATAGCTGATGCCATCAGCCCATTGGGATTCCACCACATAGCCAAGGCGAGTGAGCAGCCAGCCCAGGGAAGCTGTACTGGCTGCCAAATCCTCAACCCAAATTTCCAGATGATGCAGCATGGAATTCACTGACTAAGGAGTCAGCAAGAAGTCCCATGGATCGGAATTCACTTGGGAAACTTCGATCTCCACGGTGTGCCCAAGATCGTTGAGCACGTTGCCCAAGGCGCGGGCACCTGCCGACAGCCAGACCCATTCCGAAGCGAAGTGGGAGACATCGATCAGGTAAGGGAACCCGCCGTTGGCAGCTTCGCGTGCCTCGCTTGCCGGGTGGTGGCGCAGATCAGCAGTCACGTAGACATCGGCCTGGTGCGAGCGCACCGCGTCGAATAGGGAATCGCCGGCACCGCCGCAGAGGGCGACTTTCCGGATGATGCCTGTACGGTCTCCGGCGACACGTACACCGCCAGCCACCGCTGGGAGCACGGTGTAAACGCGTTCAGCGAAATCCTCGAGCTTCATCGGCTTCTCCAAGAAGCCAACTCGTCCCAAGCCTTCTTCTGGCAGTCCGTCCTTGGACTCGATCAACGGCACGCAGTCCTTCAGCCCGAAGGCATCGGCGAGAGCATCGTTGACTCCCCCGATGGCGCTGTCGGCATTGGTGTGCGCCGTAAGCAATGCGGTTCCGGATTCGATCAGGCGGTGAATGGCTTCGCCCTTGAAATTGGTGCCGGCAACCTGGGTGACTCCGCGCAGGAGCAACGGGTGGTGAGTGATCAGCAGATCGGCCCCACGCTCGATTGCATCCTCGATCACCTCCAGCGTTGGATCTACAGCCATCACGATCTTGGAAATCTGCTGGCTGGTACGTCCGGTCACCAGGCCAACGGCATCCCAATCTTCGGCCAATGATTTTGGCCAAAGTTCCTCAGCTGCTTCAAGGACGTTACCCAAGGTGGTCTGCGGAACCGAGGTGTCTTCCACCGGTTGCTCTGGCGTTTCTCCGGTAACGGGCTTGAGCGTCGAGGCATCCAGGGAATCGCTGCTCTTCCCCAGGTCTTGCGAGTTATCTGCCTTGCTCTGCATACCCACCACCCTACGCGGTGGGTATGGGGATGGAACAGAATGCAACGCCGCAACGTTGTGAACTGTGTGAGTATTCCCAGCCTTCAGTCCCCTCATCAATTCAGCCCGTTCCTGGAAGTCCAGGACACCAAGCTGAGCACCTTCGTACTAGCCGGCGGCTGCTTCTGGTGCTTGGATGCCGTGTACCAGCGAACCCGTGGCGTCCACGCCGTGATTTCCGGATACATCGGCGGCCACACCAAGGATCCGGCCTACCGCGAAGTCTGCAGCGGAACCACTGGCCATGCCGAAGGTGTCGCCGTGATCTTTGACCCGCAAGTGGTTCCGGCCGAAGTCATCTTGGACATGTTCTTTACCGTGCACGACCCGACCACGCTGAACCGCCAGGGCTACGACGTGGGTACGCAGTACCGTTCGGCGATGTTCCCGCTCGATGACCAGCAGCGCGGCCTCTTCCAGGACGCCATCGAGAAGTTCTCGCGCGTATACCCCAATCCGATCGTCACTACGCTGGAAGAGTCCAAAGATTTCTATCCTGCCGAGCAAATCCACCAGGATTATTACTCCGAAAACCAGGAAGTGGGCTATTGCCGCGTGATTATCGATCCAAAGATCGCGAAAGTCAGGAAATATTACGCTCAATGGCTAAACGAAGCCTAGTCGCGCTTTTGGCCTACTAGGGTTAGTTGTGAACCTCATAGGTCTCCGGCGGTTACGCCAGATTCCGGCAATTATTTCGCCGCAACTAACTGCGGCCGCATAGAGTCACGTAAGGATTGCATACAAGATGGGCAAGATCTACAACAACGTCACCGAAGTCGTCGGCAACACCCCGCTGGTGAAGCTGAACCGCGTCGGCGAGGGCCTGCCAGGGAACATCGCTGTGAAGCTGGAATTCTACAACCCGGCGAACTCCGTCAAGGACCGCATCGGCGTGGCCATCGTTGATGCAGCCGAGGCCTCTGGTGCGTTGAAGCCAGGCGGCACCATCGTTGAGGGCACTTCGGGCAACACCGGCATCGCACTGGCGATGGTCGGTGCAGCCCGCGGCTACAAGGTCATCTTGACCATGCCTGAAACCATGTCCACCGAGCGCCGTGTGATGCTGCGCGCTTTCGGCGCCGAGATCGTGCTGACCCCGGGCGCCGACGGCATGCGCGGGGCTGTGGAGAAGGCCAAGGAAATTGTTGCGACTTCCGAGAACGCTATCTGGGCGCAGCAGTTCGCCAACACCGCCAACCCGCAGGTCCACGCAGAGACCACCGGTCCGGAGATCTGGTCTGATACCGAAGGCAAGATCGATGTCCTGGTTGCCGGCATCGGTACCGGTGGCACTATCACCGGTGCAGGCCGCTACCTGAAGGAAAAGAATCCAAACCTGAAGATCGTGGCCGTTGAGCCCAAGGATTCCCCGATCCTCAATGGCGGAAAGCCCGGCCCGCACAAGATCCAGGGACTGGGAGCGAACTTCATCCCCGAGGTGCTCGACACCGAGCTGTACGACGAAGTCCTGGATGCCAGCATCGAGGATTCGGTATCGACCGCTCGCGCGCTGGGCGTCAAGGAAGGCATCCTCGGCGGCATCTCCGCTGGCGCAGCCGTTTGGGGTGCGGTACAGATCGCCGCGCGTGAAGAGAACGCCGGCAAGCAGATCGTTGCGATCATCCCGGACTTCGGTGAGCGCTACATCTCCACCCTGCTCTTCGACGACATCCGCGGCTAAGTAAATTTGCAGAAACAGAATAAATCGGCGCGAGCCACTGTTGGGTCTATTGAGAGACCTGTATCGGTGCAGCTCGCGCCGATTTGCTGTGTGACATCTGCGGATTGTACCCGAGCGAACCGCAACCCCTAAGGTAGTATTCATGAGTTTTTTCTCCCGCCTGCGTGAGGATTTGGCCAACGCACGCCAGCACGATCCGGCAGCGCGAAGCGATCCGGAAAACTTCTTCGTGTATTCCGGACTGCACGCGATCTGGCTGCACCGGTTGGCCCACAAGATGTGGCAGAACCCCTCGCTGAAGTGGCCAGCGCGTTTGCTATCCCAGGCGAACCGCGCCCTGACCGGGATCGAGATCCATCCCGGCGCCACCATTGGGCGCCGCTTCTTCATCGACCACGGCATGGGCATCGTCATTGGCGAGACTGCCGAAATCGGCGATGACGTCATGCTGTACCACGGGGTGACCCTCGGCGGCCGTTCACTGGCTAAGGTCAAGCGCCACCCGACCATCGGTGATCGCGTGGTCATCGGTGCCGGAGCCAAGGTGCTCGGCCCGATCGTGATCGGTGCCGATTCCGCCATCGGCGCGAACGCCGTGGTCGTCAAGGATGCCCCGGAAGGCTCGATTGTCACCGGAATCCCCGCTCAGAACCGTCCGCGCAGGCCTGAAGAACGCAAGCCTGCTGTAGACCCGGCCGAGTACATCGACCCGGCCATGTGGATCTAGCATTTCCGCTCCTGCCACTGCGGCAGAACAAACCCGCCCAGCACACGGACCGGCCACGGTCCGCCTGCTGGGCGGGTTTTCGCTTTGGCCCCGATATTTGCGGGCAAAGCAAAACATCGATGCCCGGTACCATTGCGAGTCTGGTACCGGGCATCGATGCCTCTGCGAGTGATGGAGGCCGCTTAGGCCAGCTTGTGGTCCGCAGCTTCGGTGCCATCGGCCAGCTCTACGACCTCGTCCTCAGGATCCTGGGGCTGGGCGCCGAGCTTGCCACGGGTCAGCTTGTGCATGATCATGGCCAGCGCGCCGTCACCGGTCACGTTGGTTGCGGTGCCGAAGCTATCCAGGGCAATGTAGGCTGCGAACATCAGGCCGACTTCGACCTCGCCGAAGCCCAGCATCTGTGCGAGCAGTCCGGCAGCGGCGGCGATAGCGCCACCTGGCACGCCTGGTGCCGCAATCATCATGACGCCGAGCATCAGGATGAATGGGAAGTAGGTGCCGAAGGAAACGTCGCCACCGGTCAGCAGCAGCACCGCGATGGAGAAGCAGGTGATCTTGACCATCGAGCCTGAGAGGTGGATGGTGGCGCACAGCGGAACGACGAAGCCGGCTACCGTGTCGGAAACACCATTCTTCTTGGCTGATTCCAGCGTCACCGGAATGGTTGCAGCCGAGGATGAGGTACCCAAGGCGGTGAAGTAGGCATTGCGCATGCCCCACAGTGCGGCCAGCGGATTGCGCTTGTTCATCGCCCCAGCGATGGAGTACTGCACCAGCAGGACAACCAGGGTCAGCGCGAAGGAGACCACGGCGACGAAGAGGAACTTCTGCACCACGGTGACGGCGTCCCCGGCGGCGGACAGATCCAGGAAGATTCCGAAGATGAACAGCGGCAAGGCTGGAACAATCACACGGCGGATAACCATCTCGATAATGCTGCGGAACTCCACTGTCCCGCGGAAGATCACGGTGGATCGGAAGGCCGTCAGGCCCAGGCCCAGCATGAATGCCAGTACCAGTGCAGTCATGACGCCCATCAGCGGAGTCAGCACGATTTCGGTTGCCGATTCGCCCGCACTGCCGACCAGGGAAATATACGGTTCGAAACCTGATCCTTCGCCTGCGCCAACTTCCTCGACGCCGCCGCCGGAAAGCGACTTGGTGAATAGCCAACGGCTCACGAAGTACGCGAGCAGTCCCGCGCACAGGGTGGAGGTGTAGGCGATGACCGCGGTGATGCCCAACCACTTTCCTGCGCCCTTGCCGAGTTCAGCAATAGCCGGTGCCACCAAGCCGAAGATGATCAACGGCACGATGAACCCAAGGAATCCGGAGAAGATCGAGTTGTAGGTCAGGAATACGCTTCCTAGCCACACCGGCATAACCGGGCCAAGCAGAATACCCAGCAGGATGGCAACGAGCACCCAGCCAAGCAGTGGGATAGATTTCAGCAGCTTCATGAATGTCCTTTAAACGGTTAGGGATCGGAGCGCACTGTTGGACGGGCCACAAGTGTGTCGTGGCGCACGCCTCAATCATGATAGACGTAATTTTTGTTACACCGAAATCCTGTGAATGGATTGAGTGTTACGAGAATACGCCCTCTTGCCGAATATTCTCTACCGTAAATCGCAACACGTTCAATCAGGTTCGATCCCTGGTGCGGCAAGGGTTCAGGAGTTGAATATTCGTCGATTTAACGGCAGCAAGGCGGATCTGCCCCATTAAGCAGTCCCGCCCTGGCTTGGATTCATTGATTATTCGAAGTTCGCTTCGACTACGCCTTGCTCCTGGCCCTGGCCCACCACCTGGCTTTGCACGCGGAGGTTGAGCACGGATCCGCCATCGGCATTTTCATAGCTCACGAAGACCGACCCGGCTCCGGCATCGCTGCCCGTTTGCGACCAGTTCGGTCCGCCCGCCGCCGAATGGTCAGTGAGCAAGTCGACCACCTGAACGGTGGCCAGCTGCTTCATCTGGGCTTCATTTCCGTTGCCCCAAGCAACGACCAGGGCATCTGCATACTCCGTGGCGCTCGATGGGAGCTTGCCCAGCTCTTGGCCCCCGATAGTTTCGGATTGCTCCGACTCCCCGGCCTCCCCCGGAGTGGATGCCGTTGGCGACGCGGACTGCGTCGGGCTGGCTTCAGGAGTTGACGGCTCCTGGCTTGCGGTGCCACCTGCAGTGCTGCCGCAACCGGCGAGCGCAAGGCAGCCGGCCAGTGCCGCCACCGAGCTGAGCTTGAGTCGTTTCGTAGTTCTATCCGGCATGGCTTTCTCCGTTCTCGCAGGGGGCACTGATTCCTTGTGGGTTCGATACTCCACGCGAATCGGCAGCGATTGCAAGTCCGCTGTCCTATGGCAGGTGTCGGTTGGGGCATTTCTCAGTAGGCTTGGGGCATGAGCCAGCACCCTGCCGATAGCCATGACACGATTCGAGTACGCCAAGCCCGGGAAAACAACTTGCGAGGTGTTGACGTCGATATTCCAAAACGGCGCATTACCGCGTTTACCGGTGTTTCCGGTTCGGGCAAGTCCTCCCTGGTGTTCGGCACGATTGCCGCAGAGTCCCAGCGCCTGATCAATGAAACGTATACGACCTTCATCCAGAGCTTCATGCCCTCGATGCCCCGGCCTGATGTAGAAGTGCTGGAAAATCTCTCCACGGCCATCGTGGTAGACCAGGAACGCATGGGCGCGAATTCGCGTTCTACCGTGGGCACGGCGACCGACGCCTACTCGCTCTTGCGCGTTCTGTATTCGCGTTATTCCACTCCGAGCGCCGGCGGCGCTGGCGCGTACTCGTTTAATCTCGGCCAGGGCGCGTGCCCGGTGTGCGAGGGTTTCGGCACCGAGGCGAGCATCGACCTTGATGAGCTGCTGGATTGGGACAAGTCGCTGAACGAGGGAGCCATCAAGGCGCCGAACTTTGCCCCGGATTCCTGGCTGTGGCAGACGCTGACTGCCGGCACGCAGGCAGATCTGGACATGAAGCTCAGGGACATGCCCAGTGCCATGCTGGACCGCTTGCTCTACGAGGAAGCAGGCAAGGTCAAGCTCAATGGGGCCAACATGAGCTACTCCGGTTTGGTCACGCGCATCAAGTCCAATTACATCCATTCGGGCAGGGAGATCAAGCAAGCCCATATTCGTGCCTGGATCGAACGCATCTCCACGACCGCACCGTGCTCTGCCTGCGCCGGATCACGGCTCGGCCAGGCCGCTCGCGCTTCGAAGATCAATTCCTTGGGAATCGCGGACATGACTGCCCTGCAGGTTTCCGAGCTGCTCGAAACCCTGGAGACGATCCAGATCCCGGATGCCGCGCCACTGACCACCAATTTGAAGGCCGTGCTCAAATCCATGGTGGATTTGGGGTTGGGCTACCTGTCCCTTGACCGTCCGGCGGGGACCCTTTCGGGCGGCGAAGCCCAGCGCGTGAAGATGATCCGGCATCTTGGATCAGCGCTCAGTGATGTCACGTATGTCTTCGACGAGCCCACCGTTGGATTGCATCCCCATGACATCCAGCGGATGAACGGGTTGCTGGCTAGCCTTCGGGACAAGGGCAATACCGTGCTGGTGGTGGAGCACAAGCCCGAGGTCATCGGCATCGCGGACCACGTGATCGACTTGGGCCCGGGCGCGGGTACCCATGGCGGCACCATTTGCTACAGCGGTCCAGTGGACGGCCTGCTGTCCAGCGATACGCTGACCGGAACGCACTTCACCACGCGTGCTGCGCTCAGTGCGAACCCGCGCGAGGCACAGGGGTCAATGCAAGTGCGCGGTGCCTCCTTGCACAACCTGAAGAATGTTTCCGTGGATATCCCTACCGGCGTGATGTGCGCAATCACCGGTGTCGCCGGTTCCGGCAAATCCACGCTGATCCATTCGACGATCGCCAAACGCGATGACGTGGCGGTGGTGGACCAAACCGCCATCCGGGGCTCCCGGCGTTCGAACCCGGCCACCTATACCGGGATCATGGATCCGATCCGTGCGGCGTTCGCGAAAGCCAACGGCGTGAAGCCTGCCCTGTTCAGCGCCAATTCGGCCGGAGCGTGCCCGGGGTGCAGCGGTGTCGGATACACCTATACGGATTTGGCTTCCATGGCTGGAGTGGCCTTGCCTTGCGAGCAGTGCGGCGGCAAGCGATTCACCGCTGATGTGCTGGAATACACCCTCGATGGGTTGAACATTGCCGAAGTCCTGGACTTGAGCATGGAAGAAGCGTTGGAGCAGCTCAAAGTGCCCAAGGCGAAGGCCGTGCTCGAACGCCTGAACCAGGTGGGGCTGGGATACCTGAAACTGGGACAGCGGCTGAACACGCTTTCGGGCGGCGAACGGCAGCGAATCAAGCTGGCTATCCGTTTAGGCCAGGGCGCCGGTACCTACATCCTGGACGAGCCAACCACAGGATTGCACATGGCTGATGTGCAGAACCTGCTGCGTCTGCTCGACGAGATGGTCGATGAAGGCAATACCGTCGTGGTCATCGAGCATCATCTGGCGGTGGTTGCCCACTGCGATTGGGTCATTGACTTGGGTCCCGGGGCAGGGCACGAAGGAGGAAGCATTGTCTTCGAAGGGACCCCGGCTGACCTTGCCGCCTCCGGCACCCTGACCGGAGTTCATCTGTCCGACTACATCGAGGGATAGCCATGGCCCAGAACCTCAGGAAACCGCTGCCTGCCGACGCGCAGGAGCTTGCCAGGCTGCATGTCGAATGCTGGAAAGAAACCTACACGCAGCTGCTGCCAGATGGTTTCTTCGACCCTGCCCACAGTGAGCAGCGGCTGCGCATGTGGGACAGGGTTCTGGAGGACCCGAATCCGCTCTTCAGGATTTCGGTGGCGGAAAATGAGGACGGGAAGCTTGTCGGATTCGCCCTCAGCGCACCTCCCACCGGCAATATCGACGGGATACCGGAGAACGTCTCTCGCCAGCTCTACAACCTGTATGTGCTGGAAGACTTCCATGGCGACGGAACAGGGCAGGCGCTGCTTGATGCAGTCCTTGGCAATGAGCCGGCCGTACTGTGGGTGGCGGCCCAGAATCCGCGTGCCATCCGATTCTACGAACGCAACGGATTCGCCTTCGACGGCGTGAGCGAGGACGACCCGGCTGCTCCGAAAATTACCGACGCACGAATGCTCAGGTAGTTAGCAAGCGGGGAGATCCCGACGATGTCCGGGTCGCTCCCACGGCCCAGTTCCGCGTCGATCTGCAGCACCAGCTGCGCCTGGCGAAACAGCGCGCCGTATTCGGGGCCAGGGGGTGGGCGAATTCCCGTGGAGTTGAGTTGGCGCAATTTGTCCCGGGCTTCGGGCAGCTCGCCGAGGCCTTGCAGCCGGTCGAGCATCGAGGTACCGACGTTCTGCTCGGTGATGCCAAGGGACATCCGCCGGGCAATGGGGGTACTGCACGCGCAGCGACCATTGCCTGGCGGGTATCCAGCTTCGAGCGAGAGCAGGATTCCCCGCCCCGCGCTCCAGCCACCACCTTAACCGGTCCTGCTCCGGTCCTAGCCTCTGAATCGGGGGTCGGGCCGGAGCAGTCTTCGGGTTGGCGGAATTAGATGCGCACGAGCATCTTGCCGGTGTTCGCACCGCGCATCATGCCAAGGAAGGCGTCCACGGTATTCTCGATGCCGTCAACGATCGTCTCGTCGTAGGCGATCTTGCCTTCGGAGAACCACTTGCCCATGCGCTCGCCGAACTCCGGGGCGAGGTCAAGGTAGCTGGAGAGGGTGAATCCCTGCAGCTTCAGGCCGCGGGTGATCAGGTTGGCCATGTTCTTCGGGCCCGGAGTCGACTCGGTGGTGTTGTAGCTGGCGATAGCGCCGCACAGGGCAGCACGACCGGAATCGTTGAACGCTGCCAGGGCAGCTTCGAGGTGGTCCCCGCCCACGTTGTCGAAGAAGACATCGATGCCTTCCGGAGCTGCGGCGGCCAGCTGCCCGCGCACATCGCCATCCTTGTAGTTGAAGGCGGCATCGTAGCCGTACTTGCTGGTCAGCAGTTCAACCTTCTCTGCGCTGCCGGCCGAGCCGATGACGCGCTTGGCACCCATGAGCTTGGCGATCTGCCCGGCAGCGGTGCCCACGGCACCTGCAGCGCCGGAGACGAAGACGGTCTCGCCCTCGGCAAGATTGGCGACTGCGCTCAGGCCTACATAGGCGGTCAAGCCGGTCATGCCCAAGATGTGCAGGCGCAGCGACGAGGAAACGCCGGGCAGATCAGGTGCGGACTTGAAATTGGCAGAGTCGGCCTGCACGGTGTCAGACCAGCCCAGCTGATGTTGGACCAAGGTGCCTGCCGGGAACGCTTCGTCCGCTGTCTCGATGACACGGCCAATTGCGCCGCCGAGGATCTGCTCGCCAATCTTGAATGGCGGGATGTAGGAACGGGTGTCATTCATGCGTCCGCGCATGTACGGGTCCACGGAAATGAACTCGTTGCGCACCCGGATTTCACCGGTCTTCAGCTCCGGCAACTCAACGGTCTGGACGGTGAAGTTCTCCTGCGTTGGCCAACCGGACGGACGGGAGGCGAGCAGGATCTGCGTGCTGGTTGCTTCAGTCATGGTTACCAGTTCTTTCAATTCTCGGTGATATTGGAAACTCTCGGTGTCGTTCTAGTTGCCCAGCGCCAGGCCAAGGACCAGCAGCGCAACTGACAGCAGCGGGAAAATCCCCTGCTTGACGGCCAGCTTGGCTTTGCCCGGGCTCCCCAGTGCCAGCACCAATGCGGCGGCCAGCATGGAGCCGGCCCCGGCGAAGACCAGCGTGGCACCCACAGCCAAGTGGCCCATGCCCAAGGCAATCACCCCGGCAAGTGCGGCAACTGCCAAGAAGAGGTTGTAGAAGCCCTGATTGAAGGCCATTTCTCGCGTTGCTTCTGCCTCAGCCTCGCTGGTCTTGAACAAAGCGCGGGTTTTTCCAGTGGTCCAGGTGATGGACTCCATCGAGAAGATGTAGACGTGGAGCAGGGCAGCGGCGGTTGCGAAGATCTGCGCGGCGATGATCATGGCTAGTCCTTGGTGTTGGGAAGGCAACTATTCTGTAACGACCATTTCAATATATACTGGAATGGTCGTTACGAAAAGAGGAGGTGGGTGTGATGGCGCGTACATCTGCATTCGACAAGGAAGCGGCTATCCAGAACGCCCGTTCGGTGTTCTGGTCCAAGGGCTTCGAGGCCACGTCCATTCCCGAACTTGAAAATGCCACCGGCCTGAGCCGTTCAAGCATCTACAACTCCTTCGGCTCCAAGCGCGGCCTGTTCGATGCCGCAGTAGACAGCTACCTTAATGAAATTGTCCGCCCGCGGTTGCGTCCGCTGCTCCAGGACCCAGTACCTTCACAGGCATTGGGAGACTATCTGCGTGGGCTCGCTGCCGTTTTCGCGAAGCCGGAATCCCTGCCTGCAGCCCATGGGTGCCTGCTGATCAACACCGCCAGCGCACCGATTGCAGCAGAGAACGACATCGCTGCCATCATTTCCGCGTACCGGGAAGAACTTGATGAAGCCATGGGCCGCGGCTTGTATGCCCTTCGTCCGGATCTTTCAGTCGAACGCCATGCCCTGCTGAGCGACACCATTACCGGTCTGGTGGTAGCGGCCTTCGCACTGGTGCGCATCTCCCCCAGCGAAGCTGTTCGCTTGTTGCAATGCGCCGAGAACTTGCTGGAAGACTAGGACCGGCCTTCTGCCCCTACTCCTTTCCGGGTTTGAGGCGCAAGCCCCGGGGCACCTGTCGTCCGGATTGCTTCTAGCCAGGCACTGATCCACGGATCAATTCAGTGAATGAATTGCGGAGGCTGCCGGCTCGTTGCGCGGGTGCCCTGCCGCCTGCTGCCAGCGGCAGTTCGTTCTGCAATCACCGGCGCGGGCTAGGCAAATCAGATCGCACGCAGCAGATATTAATCGTCGCGCTCGCCACGAAAAATCCAGCCGCCTTTGGCTGCCGCACCGATTTTCCGCACCTCTGGGATCAGTTCCTCCATGAGCGCATGGCACTGGCCGGGACTTGCGCTTATCCCACCCAGCACTGTGCTGAGCACGCCCCACGGCTGCCAGTTCCAGCGAAGCAAGACAGCATGCATCAGGGCTCAAAAGGCAGAAGCCCACCAGTTCAATCGAATTGAACTGGTGGGCTTCGGATCAGCCAGCAGCTGCTAGCGTCAAATCACTCCGCTTAGTGGGTGTCCTCGGCAGCGATTTCGGTGCGGTCACCGCTCCACTGCGTGTGGAAGGTGCCTTCCTTGTCGGTGCGGCGGTAGGTGTGCGCACCGAAGTAGTCGCGCAGGCCCTGGGTCAAGGCTGCTGGCAGACGGTCGCGGCGCAGGCCATCGTAGTAGGCCAGCGACGAGGAGAACACTGGTGCAGGGATGCCCAGCTGGACAGCAACGGAAACCACGCGGCGCCATGCTGGAACTGCCTTGTTGATGGCTTCAGCGAAAGCCGGAGCGAACAGCAGGTTCGAAGGCTTCTCGCCTGCCGAGTAGGCAGCGGTGATGTCCTTGAGCAGGGCTGCACGGATGATGCAGCCTTCACGCCACAGGCCAGCGATCTCGTCGAGCTTCAGGTCCCAGTTGTATTCGCCGGCAGCCGAAGTGAGCATGTCGAGGCCCTGCGCGTAGGAGACGAGCTTCGAAGCGAACAGCGCCTGGCGCACATCCTCGACGAAGTTCTCCGGCAAGGTGACCTCGGCAGTTTCGCCGGTCAGCACCTTCTGGCCCACAGCGCGGATATCGCGCTGCGAGGAAAGGGAGCGGGCGAAGACCGACTCGGCGATGGCCGAAACAGGCGAGCCCATATCCAGGCCGGACTGCACGGTCCAGCGGCCGGTGCCCTTCTGGCCTGCCGAGTCCTGGATGACGTCGACCAGTGGCTTGCCGGTGGAAGCATCGACGTGGCCGAGCACTTCAGCGGTGATCTCGATCAGGAAGCTGGACAGTTCGCCCTGGTTCCATTCGTTGAAGATCTCCGACTGCTTGGCTGGCTCGATGCCGGCGGCGCTGCGCATCAGATCGTAGGCTTCGCCGATGACCTGCATGTCGGCGTATTCGATGCCGTTGTGGACCATCTTCACGAAGTGGCCTGCACCGTCGGTGGAGATCCAAGCGCAGCACGGTGCGCCGTCGTCGGCCTTGGCGGAGATCTTCTCCAGCATCGGGCCCAGCGACTTGTAGGATTCAGCGGAACCGCCGGGCATGATCGATGGGCCGAGCAGTGCGCCCTCTTCGCCACCGGAGACGCCGATGCCCACGAAGTGCAGGCCCTTTTCAGCCAGGGCAGCTTCGCGACGGCGGGTGTCGGTGTAGTGCGAGTTGCCGGCGTCGATGACCACGTCGCCCTCTTCGAGCAGCGGCACCAGCTGGTCGATGACCGAGTCCACTGGACCGCCGGCCTTGACCATGATCAGCACGCGGCGCGGGGTTTCGAGGTTTGCTACCAGCTCTTCCAGGCTTTCGGTGCGAATGAAATCGCCCTCATCGCCATGTGCTTCAAGCAGCGCATCGGTCTTGCCGACCGAGCGGTTGTGCAGGGCGACGGTGTATCCGTTGCGAGCGAAGTTACGGGCAAGGTTTGCGCCCATGACGGCCAGACCTGTGACACCAATCTGTGCAGGCATAAAAATAAGTCTCCATCGATTACGGGGAGTTGAACCGCCAAGCAGAGACCGGATGAGTCACGATCCCTGTTCACGGCCACGTGACCTTTCCATCCTACAAGGGCGACGCCCGTGTTTTACAGAGGATCGCGTAAATTAAAGCATATTTATTTCGCGGATCGACTCGCCATAGTCTGATTTGGCGCAAGTCATTGGCTAAACTGACCCCATGGCAACTAGTCTGCACGCTCATGTGGTTGAGCACCTCGGCTCTCGCATTATCAGCGGGCAAATTCCGCGCGGCTCCATTATCCTCGCCGCCGACCTCGAGCAGAAGCTCCAGGTTTCGCGTTCGGTGATCCGTGAAGCGATCCGCGTTCTGGCCCAATGCGGCCTAGTCACCAGCACCAAGCGCGTGGGCATCCGCGTACTGGGAGCTGAACGCTGGAACCCCTACGACGATCATGTCATCCGCTGGCGGCTGGCCAGCGACCAGAAGGGCGCACAGCTGCGCTCGCTGACCGAGCTGCGCATTTCCGTAGAGCCGATGGCCGCGGAACTGGCGGCCGAGTTCGCCCCCGAAGCGATGCGCAAGGAGCTGATGATGCTCTCGGCGCAGATGAACCATTACGGGCGCCAAGGCGATTTGCGACGTTTCCTGGAACTGGATATCCGATTCCACGCTGTGGTGCTGGCCGCCTCCGGCAATGAGATGTTCGCGAACCTCTCCACCCCGATCGGAGCGATTTTGCGCGGCCGCACCGAATTGGGCCTGATGCCTGAACGCCCGCACGAGGAAGCGTTGCTCTGGCACCAGTCGGTCGCCGATGCCATCTCCAATTCGGACTCCGCCAGCGCGCGGAAGAACATGGAAAGCATCATGCGCCGGACGCACAACGAGATCTGCAGCCTCTGGGACGGCGCGCCGCGCTTGTTCGTGGACCCGGCCAAGAGCGCCCAGTAACCCGGCATTCCCGACTTAAATGCGAATCCGCCGGGGCAGCGAT
>NZ_JBLVOC010000020.1:97965-100630 GCF_053543575.1 Glutamicibacter sp. AGC84 | reverse complement strand
TCGCCCCCCCGGCGGATTTTTTGTCCTGCTCGCTGCCCTTAGTTAGGCCAGCGCGGTCGCCAGGCCGTAGAGCACCATGACGCAGGCGAAGCCGACCACCGATACCAGCGCCTGGCCAACGGTCCAGACCTTCAAGGTGGTTGGCACATCGATGTCCAGGAAGCGCGAGATCAGCCAGAAGCCGGAGTCGTTGACGTGGCCGGCGAAGACCGAGCCTGCTGCCAGCGCCAGCACCATGGCGGCGACCTGGAAAGCGGTCAGCGAGGCATCCGCCAGCACAGCCGGCTGGACGATGGCGGCCGCGGTGGTCAGTGCTACTGTTGCCGAGCCCTGGGCCAGTCGGACGATGGCCGCGATCAGGAAGCCGGCGACAATCAGCGGCATGCCCACCGATTCAAGCGAGGTGGCAATGGCGTTGCCGATGCCGCTGGCACGCAGCACGCCGCCGAACATGCCGCCAGCGCCGGTGATCAGGATGATCGAGCAGACCGGGCCCAGCGCGGAGTCCACGATGGTCTCGGTCAGGGTCTTGTCCTTGCCCTTGCGGAAGCCCAGAAGGAACATTCCCAGCAGCACGGTGATCAGCAGGGCCACCGGAGTTTCACCCAGCAGGCGCAGCCAGCGCACCCAGGAGGTTTCCGGGTCCACGACGCCTGCGGAGCCGAGCATGTTCAGACCCGTGTTCATGAAGATCAGCAGCAGCGGGAGCAGCAACAGGCTGAACACCGTGCCCACGGAAGGAGAGGACTTGAACTCGTCCTTCGATGCGCCGTTGCCCAGTGCCGCATCCAGAATATTCGGTACCGGGATGTTGAACTTCTTGCCGACAAACTTTCCAAAGAGATGGCCTGCAACGAACCACGTTGGAATCGCGACGACCAGGCCGAGCACCAGCACGAGCCCGACATTGGCTTCCAGCAGGCCGGAGGCGGCCACTGGGCCCGGGTGCGGCGGAACGAAGACGTGCATCACCGAGAATGCGGTGGCCGATGGGATGGCGTAGAGCAGCAGCGAGCCGCCCAAGCGGCGGGCCACGGTGAAGATGATCGGCAGCATGACTACCAGACCGGCATCGAAGAAGATCGGGAAGCCGAAGAGCAGCGACGCAACCGACAAGGCCAGCGGTGCGCGCTTCTCGCCGAACTTGGAGATCAGCCAGCTGGTCATCACATCGGCGCCGCCACTGGTTTCCAGCATGCGTCCGAGCATTGCGCCAAGGCCGACCAGCAGGGCCACACTGGCCAAGGTGGATCCGAAGCCGCTGGTCAGCGTGGTAATGACCGATTCAGCAGGGATACCGGAGGCGACCGCGGTCAGCAAGCTGGTGAGTACCAGTGCGAGGAACGCGTGGACGCGGAAGCGGATAATCAGCACCAGCAGCAGCGCTACCGCACCGACCGCCAGCATCAGGAGCCCGGGCGTACTTAACGTCCAGTTCAGTTCAAGCTCAGTTGTCATTGTCTTCCTTGATCAATGGGGGCTTCATGCCATGGGTGGTCTGTGGATTGCTGCCAGCGCACTGCGCTAGGACAGTTTAGCGATCAGCTGTCGAACGATGTCCTCGGGGCTATCGGCAATATCCGCGCTGAGCACTGGCTCGTCCGCATCTGGGGCCTCCAGCGTGGCCAGCTGGCTGTCGAGCAGGCTGGTGGGCATGTACTCGTGCGAGCGCGCGTTCATCCGATCGCGAATCAGGGTCGGAACACCGGTGAGGTGGACGAAGATCGTCGCTGGCTCCAAGCTGAGGATGAGATCCCGGTAGCTGCGCTTAAGTGCGGAACAGGCGATCACCAGCGGCGCCTGGCTTTGCTTGCTTTCGGCCAGCTTGGTGCCGATCAGCTGCAGCCACGGCTCGCGGTCAGCGTCATCCAGAGACTGCCCGCCGGCCATTTTTTCCTTGTTGGCCTTGGGGTGCAGGCTGTCGCCATCGATGAACTCGTGGTGTAGCTGGTCAGCCAGCATCTTTCCGATGGTGGTCTTGCCGCTGCCCGAGACACCCATCACAACAAGGGGCGGGACCTGTTCACTCATCCATTTACTCCGTCGTACGTGAACCTAATATATGACTTATGCTGTATCCAAAGTCATAAAGTATGATTTAACTAGAGTAGGAGCGGCAGCCGATGCTGTCAACAGGTTGCATTTGGTCCATCGCGGATGATTCCGCAAAGCATGTGGCCAGAGAGCGAATTCCCGACTTAATCGACCCTAGGTTCAAGCATGGCTTGAACCCAGCCTTTGAAAATGCTGAATTTCTGCGAGGTCGTTGTAGAACCCCAGCTCAATGCCATGTACTCTCGGTTTTTAAGTGGATCGAACCCGACCACTGCACAGTCTGACCATTGGAGCGAATCATGGGATTCATTGGATGGATAGTTTTGGGCTTGATTGCCGGAGCGATCGCAAAGGCCATTCTGCCCGGCAAGCAAGGTGGCGGCTGGATCGCCACCCTGGTTCTCGGCGTCGTAGGCGCACTACTCGGAGGCTGGATCGGAAGTGCTGTCTTCGGAGAGGGCGTGGATGAGTTCTTCTCGATCTCAAGTTGGCTTCTTGCCATCGGCGGCGCCCTGATCGTCCTGGTCATTTGGGGCTTCATCACCAAACGACGGGCCTAAGGCACCTCCCGAGGGATCGTTATCCTGCGGATCTTGAATTCCCGCCGAGC
>NZ_JBLVOC010000020.1:89818-97945 GCF_053543575.1 Glutamicibacter sp. AGC84 | reverse complement strand
CTGCTGCTCGGCGGGTTTTTCTCTTGCCTTGGCTACTTCACCCGCAGCAGCTCAGCGCCCACTGCTTCCCTGCGCAATTCGAAAAGCAGAAGGCTCCCCTCAGTGTCCGAGGCTTCCCCAAGCGCGGTATGGAACACCTTGAAGCTCAGTACCGCGGGGCAGTTGCGTGCGAACATCTGGGCCACGGCAGCAGGCCGGGAGCGCTGGCCCGGGGCGTCGAAGACCATATCGGTAAATCCTTCGGGAACCCAGCGTGCACCGAGCTTGTCGTCGCCATCCAGGGAAGCTTCCTGCTGCTTTTCCCAGCGTTCAACAATCCGTTCTTCCGAGACATCCTGCGGCGCGTACGCCTCCACGATCTGAATCTCGTATCCGGCTTCCTCCAGCTGAGCGGCTAGCTTCTGCGCTGAATCCTCGGACGCAAGGACCTTGTCAATGACGACATTCAGCCCTTGCTCGAAGCATGCGGCACGCAGGTTCTCGCTGAGCATGGAAGATTCCTCATGCACCAGGCTCGCCATGTCCATCGGGAAGAACTGCTCACCGCGCTGCTCGCGCTCCCTGACTTCCCGAGGCTTGAAGAATCCTTCGTAGGTTCCGTCTTCTTGCGCTTCGCGCATCAGGTTCGCCTTGAATTCATCGGCATCGATCACCACATAGTCATCCTCGTGCCCGCCAAGCAGTTCGCGCAGCAGGCTGCTCTTGCCGGCTCCCGGAGCTCCGGCAAGCACAACAGCTTGGCGCTGCGCTTTGGCGCTGCCCGATGCCCGCAGTTCCTGGTCGATCAACCGCCGGTGCAACTGATCGCGTTCCCCGATCGCCTTCCACGAGCCCGGGGCCACTTCTTCGAACCAGTCAGGGTTGCGCACGGAGATGAACGGTGAATCATTGGCCAGCACTTCTCCGGGCTCATTGAGTTGAGCAATAGTCTTCAGGTGGTCGGTGATTTCTTGGTCATCTGCCATATTCGAATCCTAATCGGGAATTATCGCGATGACCCCACAGCACGCTGACAGCCGGTTATCGTATAGTTCGATGTTGGGCCCAGTGCCCGCGCACGACGTTAAGGAGACCCATGGCTACCGCACCGCTACCATCTGCAGGCAAAGGCCGAGCCGGGCGAACCTTCGCGCACATCGGCACCGAGCGCACTCGCTGGCGCGGGCTGATCCACGCCTGGTCCACCCCGGGCATCATCATCATGAGCCTGGTGCTGGTCGTACTGGCCAACGGACGCTTGGCGGAATGGACCACCGCGGTCTTCGCGCTCTGCTCGATCCTGCTCTTCGGCACCTCGGCTCTTTACCATCGTGGCAACTGGACCGACAAGGTGATGGGGCTCTTCCGCCGGGCCGACCATGCGAACATCTTCCTGCTCATTGCCGGCACCTACACTCCGGTAGCAGCATTGACCTTGCCCGGTCCGCAGGCGATCATCGTGCTGTCCGTCATCTGGGCCGGTGCACTGGCCGGCATTGCCATCAAGTCATTCTGGCCCGCGGCACCCCGCTGGGTTGGAGTCAGCCTCTACATCCTGCTCGGGTGGGGCGCATTGATGCAGTTGCCAGCGTTCTGGGCCGCGAACCCCGCGGTGATGATCCTGATTCTCGCTGGCGGCCTGGCCTACACGATCGGTGCGGTTTTCTACGCCACGAAGCGGCCAAATCCGCTGCCGAGCATTTTCGGATTCCACGAGCTCTTCCATGCCTGCACCGTCATGGCCTTCCTGTGCCACTGGACGGCTGTGCTTCTGGTGGCCCTGTAAGCGCGCGAACCCGCTGGAAAAAGAGATCGCCGCAAGCTCCACGAGAGAGCTTGCGGCGATCTTTGGCTGAATCCGAGGCGGGACTAGCGCTGGCCGTAGCGCTTTCGCACGACCACGAGGCCGATCAGCGAAATCACGGCAATTGCCATGTAGTACAGGCTCGGTGCATCCAGCGACCCGGTCAGGTCCAGCAGCCACGTCAGTACCAGCGGGGCGATTCCGCCCAATAGGGTCACGCCCACGTTGTAGGCCACCGACAGGCCCGAACCACGGATGGCAGCCGGGAAGAGATTGGAGAGCAACGCCGGCAGCGGACCGAAATAGAAGGACATGATCACGCCGAGAACCGCGATCACGATCACCATCACGATTACGCTCGGGTTCGAGGTCATCAGCTTGAACAGCGGGTAGGCCAGCACGAACGCCGCGACCGCTGCGTAGGTCATCACCCGGGCCGGGCCAATGCGGTCAGCCAGATGGCCCACCAGCGGGACGCCGCACAATGTGATGATGCCCGCCGAGATGCCGCCCAGGAAGGCCGCGTCGGCAGGGATCTTCAGGTTCGTGACGGCGAAGGTCGGCATGTACAGGATCATGTACACCGAAATCGTGGCCACGCCAATGGTTGCCGCTGCGGCCAGCAGGCGGCCGTAGTGCTGGGTGAACAGCGTGCCCAGTGGCGATTTTTCCTTGGCGGCGGAAACGAACTCGTCGGTTTCATCCAGCTTGGCGCGGATGTACAGGCCTACCGGCCCGATCAGCAGGCCAACGAAGAACGGCACGCGCCAGCCCCAGCTTTCCAGGGCTTCCTGGCTCAGGCCGGTGGTCAGGAAGTAGCCGAAGGCAGAAGCCAGCAGCATGGATGCACCCTGGCTGGCGACCTGCCACGAAGAGTAGAACGCCTTCTTGTGCGGTGCGGTTTCGATCAGGAATGCAGTGGCCGTGCCGAACTCGCCACCGGCAGAGAAGCCCTGGATCATGCGCGAGAGCAGGATGATCAAGGCACCGGCTACGCCCGCCACCTCATAGGGCGGCGCCACGGCCATGATCAGCGTACCGAGCATCATCAAGCCCAGGGTGAGGGTCAGCGCGTTCTTGCGTCCCTTGCGGTCGGCGTAGCTGCCCAGGACCATGCCGCCCAGGGGGCGGATCAGGTAGGAAATCGCGAAGGTGGCGAAGGTGAGAATCAGCGCGAACGTGCCGTCCGATTCCGGATAGAACACCTTGGCAATGGTGGTCGCGAAGGTGGCATAGACAATGATGTCGAACCATTCCAGCGCCGCGCCAATGGAACTGGAAATGACCGCCTTGCGGGCTTTGACGATCTGCTCGGGTGTCGCCTTCACCTCGGCGCTCACGAGCTGACCTGCGCAATCAGTGAATCGATGAAGTTCTCGCATGCCACGATCTGCTCCAGCTCGATGTATTCGTCCGGAGCGTGGGCCTGGGCGATATCGCCAGGACCGCACACCACGGTGGGAATGCCGGCCGCGGCGAACAGCCCGGCCTCCGTGCCATAGGTGACCTTTTCATCGGTGGCAATGGCGCCGCAGGCGGCCGCGAAGGACACGATCCCTTCCTCCGCAGCGGTATCCAGTCCCGGAGCGCCCGCCTGCTGGGAGAACTCCACGGAGCAGCTCGGGTTCTGCTCGCGCATCTGGGCTTCCAGCTTGGCCGCTTCTTCGCGCAAGCGCGCGGTCAGCGCCTCGCGGTCCACCACCGCGAGCGAGCGGTACTCGAAGAACACGACCGCCTGCGAGGGAATGGTGTTCACCGCGATGCCGCCGTCGAACTTGTTCACGTTCATGGTGGTGGTCGGTTCGATGAACGCTTCATCGCGCGGGCCGTGGTTGCGCAGCTCGGCCGAAACCTCCTCGACGAAATTCGCGAAGCGCAGCGCATAGGAAATGGCGTTGACTCCCTCGGAAGGCAGCGAGGAGTGCGCTGCGACGCCGTTGAATTCGGCGCGGAAAACGTTCATCGACTTGTGGCCGCGGATCGCCCGCATGCTCGATGGCTCCCCCACGAAGCATCCGCGAGGCGCCAGCTTCTCGTCAACAATTCTCTGCACCAGCGACACCGCCCCGACGCAGCCGACTTCTTCGTCGTAGGACAGCGCCAGGTGGATTGGTTCGGCAAGTTCTGCGCCGGTGAACTGGTCCAGCTTGGCCAGGATCACCCCGAGGAAGCCCTTCATGTCGCAGGTGCCGCGGCCATAGAGCTTGCCTGCGCGCACCTGGGCGTCGAATGGATCGCTGCTCCATTTCTGCCCGTCCACTGGCACCACGTCGGTGTGCCCGGAAAGCACAATGCCGCCGGTGCGGGTTCCATCGGCGGCGGGGATGGTGGCCAGCAGATTGGCCTTGGTGCCCTCTTCGTTGTGGATCAGCTGGGAGCTGATGCCATAGGCGTCCAGCTTCTTCACGACATTCCCGATCAGCGCAAGGTTGCTGTCGCGGCTAGTGGTGTCCACGGCGATGAGCTCGTGGATTTCTTTCATGCTTGCTTCGCTGGGCGCGGGCATTTCAGCTCCTGGTTCTAGGCGATGATGCTATGGATTCATGTTTCCATATTGCTCCCGCACCACCTAGAAGATGTCAAAGAATGGCCTCTGGCTAGTCGGGAATAACGCCGGCACCACGCAGATAGTGCATGATCGCGTTCCCGGAGGCGGCTTGCTGGCGAGCAGATTGCCGTGAATAGGATCCTCGAACAGCTGGGCGCCAGGCACCGGCCCATCTAGTCTGGCCGGGACCGGTAGAATTGGAAGTCCAGCCCCTCGCAACAGAACAGCTCATGCGCGGTTGCCATGCGCTTGAGCAACGCTGATCGACAGGGCCATCCCATCGCTTCCCATTCCGCCACCGCCCCTGTGACCGTTTCCTGGGACCACGAAGGAACCAGCACCACGGCCATCTGGCTGTCCGCCAATTCCCGCCGGGCACCAGCACACATCGTGGTGGCCGATGACCGCTTGAGCGCGGATGCGGCCATGCGCCACGCGGCCCGCGGCACGGCCATGCTGTGGACCGGCGACTTCCACAACGCCAAGCAGCTGCTCGCCGCCATGGACCGGCGCATGGCGGCCGCCAACGCGGCCAAGGCCAGCAGCGCGAAGGCCAAGAAGAAGGTCCTGGATGATGCGCAGAAGTTCTACGCCATCCGGCAGGCCCGGGCCCAGCGTTCGCGGATGCTGTCGCTGATCCTGGTTCCCTTGGATTTCCAGGCCGAGGACGGCCTGGCCGTCCTGGACTTGCCCCGGGCGCCGATCGTCGGTCCGGCGGTGGCATTCGGCTACGAGCAGGCCGCAGACCTGGCAGGTCACCGGGCTGTGGCCAGCCTGCAGGAACTAGCTGGCATGCTCAGTGCCCACCAGTGGTTCCTGAAGGGCGTGGACGTTCCGGCCCTGGGAGCGAAAATCCACCCGGCCTACGGGACCTTCATGCCCACCCGCCAGGAATATGTGGATCTGGTGGCGGTGGCCCCGCTGGAGGACCTCTCGCTGGCTTTCGACATCGGCACCGGAACCGGAGTGCTCTCGGCAGTGCTGGCCCGCCGCGGAGTCAAGCAGGTCATCGGCACCGACATCCACCAGCGTGCGGTGGACTGCGCCAACGACAACTTCGCGCGCTTGGGCATTTCCGGCGCCGCCCGTGCGCAACTGACCAGCATGTTCCCCGAAGGCCGGGCCCCGCTGGTCGTGTGCAATCCCCCGTGGCTTCCGGGCAGCGCGCCAAGCACCCTGGATGCGGCCATCTACGATCCCGAGAGCAAGATGCTGATGCAGTTCCTGCGCGGATTGCCCGGTCACCTGACCGAGAACGGCGAAGGATGGCTGATCATCTCGGATCTCGCCGAGCTGCTGGGCTTGCGTACCCGCGCGCTGCTGCTGGAGGCCATCGAGGCGGCAGGCCTGGAAGTCATCGACAAGATCGACACCGCGCCAAGGCACCACCGCGCACAGGATGCCCAGGACGTGCTGCATGCGGCCCGTTCGAAGGAAACCACTTCATTGTGGAGGCTCAAGGCCAAGTAGCCCCGGGTGCGTTCCAGACAGAAACGGCAAAGGCGCCCGCGGTATTCGCGGGCACCTTTGCCGTTTAAGTTCCTGCGTGCCGGTTGCTACTTGTCCAGGCCGTCGCGAACGTCCTTGGCCGCATCCTTGACTGACTCGCCGGCCTGCTTGGCTTTCGCAGCGGCTTGGTCCTTTACGCCTTCAGCCTGCAGCCGCTCATTGCCGGTCGCATCGCCTACGGATTCCTTGGCCTTGCCCGAAACTTCTTGCGCCTTGTTCTGGATCTTATCGCCTAGGCCCATTGGAAAATCTCCTTCTGCAGTTGATTCGACAGCGTACCTTCTCCAGCCTAATGGGCCGCGCAGATGATTCACCTGTCACGGGCCTCTGCATTAGCTGGCAGATTTTCCCGGTTCCTCCCTGGCTGCGCAATTGCGTGTAGCCTTGCACGTTCGTCCGACGATCACACCGTATCCAGCAATGCGCGAAGCTGTTCCTTGTACTCTTCGAAGGCGGTTCGCCCAGCGCGGGTCAAGGCAATGTAGGTCACTGGGCTGCGCCCCTCCAGGATCTTGTCCACCTTCACGTAGTCACCGTCTTCCAGCTTGCGCAAATGCGTGGCCAGATTACCCGAGGTCATCGACAGCAGGCCCTGCAGCTTGGGAAACGAGATGCTGTCCCCGGCCCGCAAGGTGTCCAGGACCGTGACGGTCCTCAGCCGTGCCTGGGCGTGGATCAGCGGGTCAAGCTCCTGCATGCCCACCCCGGATCAACGCTCCTGAGACCAGTTCCGGCTTGCTGCCGTGCAGCAGGCCCAGCACGATGAATCCCAGCCCGCCAACTGCACCGGCCAAGAGGTTATGCGGTGCCGGCGCGGCCAGTGAGAGCAGGGCAATAGCCAGGATCCAGGACCCGAAGACCAGCTGGGCCCGGTCGTTGAAGAGCACCGAGCCGGCAACCACGAGCACGCCGATCACCAGGCACAGGCCAGTGAGGGCAAAAGTCGCCATGCCCATTGAGCTCAGCCCCTCGGCATGCAGCCGCCAACCGAGCAAGGCGGTGATGATCATGCCCAGACTGAAAGTGTTGCCGTAGATCGCCCCTTGCGCCATCGACGGACCTTTGGTCCCCGAACCGCGCTTGGCCGAATGCACGCCGGAAGTCACGATCGCGATGAGGAATGAGGCAACTGCGGTGCCGATGCCAACCGCCGGCGGCAGCAGCGGCGAGCCCTGTGGCGCGAGTGCCAAGTAGAGCCCGAGGAAGGCAATGATCCAGGCACCGCCCCAGATGGAGAACAGCAGTTGCTGGTTCGGGCTCATGCCCTCGCGGGCTTGCTGTGCATCCGATTCGATTCCACGCAGAATGCGAGCCGGGTCGATGTCATTGCTGTTCGTGTTGTCCATGGCGCACTGCCTCCTTCGGCGATCACCGCCTCCGAGCCGCAAAGCAGTACGTGATGAAAACCACTTTGCATTACAAAGTTCAAGATAGCGCTAACGACGGCTTACCGCAAGAGGCGCATTCTGGCAGCTGCGCCTAATCGCACCCCGCCGTTTTCGACCCACGGCAGAAGCCGCAGGCCAGGGCCTTTCAAGAGCGATTGCACGTCGCATGGAAGCGAAGTGGATTTTTCCTGCAGCGCTCGGTTTGCGCTTGGCGCTATTTGCGCCCGAGCACGGCCACCAGGAAATCGGCGGCACGCAAATGGAAGTTCCAGGTCGAATAGCGTTGCTGCAGTGCCAGCCCCGCCTCCAAAGCGTCGGCCTCGAAGTCATCGAACCCGTAGCCGCGTCCCGAGCCGAAGCCGATGATCATGCGCCCGTCTGCCGCCAGATGCCCGCGCAGTTGCTGCAGCGCCGGGCGGCGTTCGGACTCGGAGAGGAAGGTGACGACATTGCCGGCAGAAACTATCAGGTCGAATTCCTGGTTCTCCCCCGCTGCGTCAGCGATGGTGAAGTCAGCCAGATTGCCGACCTGCCATTGGGCTTTGGGGTAATCTGCCCGGGCAACATCGATTAAATGCGGGTCGAGGTCCACGCCAACCACTTGGTGCCCTTGCTCGGAAAGCCAGCCGCCGATCCGCCCGGTCCCGCATCCGGCATCCAGAATTCTGCTGCCCCGGGCAACCATCGCGTCAACGGCGCGAGCTTCCCCGAAAATATCCTGGCCTTCGGCGGCAAGCGTGCGCCAGCGCTGGGCAAAATTCTGCGAGTGGTCCGGGTTCTTGCGAACGGTGGCGAGCCAAAGGTTTTCTTCTGGTGCAGTCATGCATCCAGTTTCGCACTTTCGCTGGCATTCGGCGATTGGCTGGCGCCGGCCGGGAATACGAAGAAGAGCGCTTCAA
>NZ_JBLVOC010000020.1:80521-89798 GCF_053543575.1 Glutamicibacter sp. AGC84 | reverse complement strand
TGATTGAAGGGGTCTTCGTTTTGGTGGGCCCTACCGGGATCGAACCGATGACATTCACGGTGTAAACGTGACGCTCTACCAGCTGAGCTAAAGGCCCTCCTGCAGTGTGTGAAATCGGGAAGTTTCTTTCCTTCAGTCCTTCGCTGCAACAAGTAATAATCTAATGCATCCCGAACTGACTTGGCAAATTGAAATGGAGGTTTTCATAAAAGAGTGCCGAGCGTCACCACATCGCCTGATCTTGGAACCTACTCTCCAGTGGCGTTGCCGGCAAGTTCGAGGCTGTTCGCATGCACGGGTAATCCGCAATCGCCAGCATCGACCCCACACCTGCTTATTCCACGCTGCACCACTGGGACCAGCGCCACCGAGGCGCGAGCTCAGTCCAGCGCGGAAGAACACGAGGCGCCTGGATCTGCGGACTTGCCCCGCAGGTGGAAGCGAAGCAGCTCGATGAGCGATAGCACGTACCAAGAAGCGGTGATCGAAGACGACGCCGCCACCCTCCACGGGGCATTGGAAAAAAGCGATGCCAGATCGCTGTACCGGGTTCGCAGATTCGAAGCACCCTCCGGTGCCGCGCAAGGGCCACCGGCTCAGCCACGCTGGCTTCGGACGACAATGCCAGGAGTCCAGCGTCATCGAGGATCAAATATTCCATGACGCCGGCACTATGGGCACCGCAGGACTTGCCCGAGTGGAAAAATCGCCTCAAGGAGACAAAAAATCCCCGATCCGAATGGATCGAGGATTCTTATTTGGTGGGCCCTACCGGGATCGAACCGATGACATTCACGGTGTAAACGTGACGCTCTACCAGCTGAGCTAAAGGCCCTTACCATGTTCGCTTTTGCAAGCCAACGAGGAATAACTCTACACAGATTTCTGCGTCCGGGCAAATCGGTGAGCCGACTTTTTTCGTGAACTGGAGCACAGCCCATATCGGCACGCTAAACGGCGCGTTCCACTGCCGCCTTGTAATCATCAATGCTTCTTGGCTGCGTCATCTCGCTGCGGAAAATATCGCGCACTTCACCGTCAACCAGGTACAGCGTCAATCTGGCCGCGACCCCACGCTCAGGGTCAAAGGCGTCGGCCTGTTGCGCCACCGCCCCATGAGGCCAAAAATCGGCCAGCAGCTCGAAGTCCAAGCCAAGCGACTGCGCATAGTTGCGCAGGGTGAATTTATGGTCCACCGAAATGGCCACGATGCGCACCTGGTGCTGCGTGAAGAATTCGTAGTGCTCTTGGAGTGTTGCCAGTTCCGACCCGCATACCCGCGAAAATGCCCAGGGATAAAAGACAACCAGCACCCGGCCGCTAGACAGCCCGGTACTGGTTATCGTTTCGCCGTACTGATTTTCCAGCGAGAAGTCGAACAGGCGTGAACCTGTTTGAATCATTAGTTCTTCTTACGCGGGGCGAGGCGGATTGCGGACCAATCCTCCGAAACGCCTTCACTAGTAGTTACATGCAGGCCAGCGGTTGGCGCCTCCTGCTGGATAAGTGCTGGGGATACATGTCCCTCGCGGCCCTGCTTAGGAGTAAGCAGCCAAACGATGCCACTCTCGTCCAAGCAGTTCAGCGCGTCCATCAATGCGTCAACTAGATCTCCATCGCCGTCGCGCCACCAGAAAATGACTGCGTCGACAACGTCATGGTCCTCTTCGGTGAGCAGCTCTGAACCAATCAGGTCCTCGATCGATTCGCGCAGATCGTAGTCCACGTCATCGTCGTAACCCAGTTCCTGAATAAGGTCTTCATTAGCGAAGCCCAATTTTTTGGCGGGCTCCAAGTTTGCCGATACGGCGTCGCTCACTTCATTCCTCCTGCTGGTGCAAAGCGTTACTACCAACGAAACACGGTTTTGCCGCTCCGTTCAAGCGCTACAGCGATAACACGCCGAACAAATATAACCCACATTCCAGTGACCCGCATCATATTGACATGGCCATCGGGAAGTTAGCTCCCGTACCTAGTTGCGCAAGTCACTTCAAATATCTGATTTAAACCGGTTTTTGCTGGAAAACGCGCCACAAAACTGGATCGTTTAACACTAGAGTTGCATATGAACCGGCAGTGCACATCATTCCAGTGCTACTGCACCCGTTGTCCCAATACCGATGCACCGCAGCGCAAAACTGCACAGCGTCGGAGCCGCAATTCAATCAAGGAGCTTCCGTGGCTGTAGAGGAACACATCTCCCAGATCCGTAGCGGGTTGACTTACCAGCTGTCCGATCGGGATCCTGAGGAAACTCAGGAATGGATGGACTCGTTTGACTCCCTCGTAGAGACCCAGGGCACCGAGCGTGCCCAGTTCATTATCCGCTCGCTGCTGCAGCGTGCAGGTGCCAAGTCCGTGGGCGTGCCGCACGTGACCACCACCGACTACGTGAACACCATTCCTGTGGACCAGGAACCAGAATTCCCGGGCGACGAGGCCATCGAGCGCCGCTACCGCGCCTTCATGCGCTGGAATGCCGCCATCATGGTGCACCGCGCCCAGAACCCTCATATCGGCGTTGGCGGGCACATCTCCACCTATGCCGGTGCAGCGACCCTGTATGAAGTAGGTTTCAACCACTTCTTCCGCGGCAAGAACCACCCAGGCGGCGGCGACCAGGTCTTCTTCCAGGGCCACGCCTCGCCAGGCATGTACGCCCGCGCATTCCTCGAAGGCCGCCTCTCCGAAGAGGACATGGACGGGTTCCGCCAGGAAAAGTCGAAGGAAGGCCACGCGCTTCCTTCCTACCCTCACCCGCGTTCCCTGCCTGACTTCTGGGAATTCCCAACCGTCTCGATGGGCATCGGCCCAGCTAACGCCATCTACCAGGCGCAGCTGAACCGCTACCTGCAGAACCGCGGCATCAAGGACACCTCGGACCAGCAGGTCTGGGCCTTCCTGGGCGACGGCGAAATGGACGAGCCGGAGTCGCGCGGCTTCCTGCAGCTGGCCGCCAACGAAAAGCTGGACAATCTGAACTTCGTCATCAACTGCAACCTGCAGCGCCTTGACGGCCCGGTTCGCGGCAATGGCAAGATCATGCAGGAACTGGAAGCCTTCTTCCGCGGTGCCGGCTGGAATGTCATCAAGGTTGCTTGGGGCCGCGAGTGGGATGCCCTGCTCGAAGCAGACAAGACCAACGCGCTGGTTGACATCATGAACCAGACCCCGGATGGCGACTACCAGACCTACAAGGCTGAGTCCGGCGCATTCGTTCGCGAGCACTTCTTCGGCCAGCGTCCGGAAACCAAGGAATTGGTTGCCGACATGAGCGACGACGAGATCTGGAACCTGAAGCGTGGCGGCCACGATTACCACAAGGTCTACGCCGCCTACAAGGCTGCCACGGAGTTCAAGGGCAAGCCGACCGTCATCTTGGCCAAGACCGTCAAGGGCTACGGCCTGGGTTCGCACTTCGAGGCTCGCAACGCGACCCACCAGATGAAGAAGCTGACCATGGAGGACTTGAAGAAGTTCCGTGATCACCTGCGCATCCCTATCACCGACGAGCAGCTCGAAGCGGACCTCTACACTCCTCCGTACTACCGCCCAACCGAGGATTCGGCTGAATACAAGTACATGATGGAGCGCCGCGAGGCCCTGGGCGGTTCGGTGCCTACCCGCCGCCAGGAAGCTTCGAAGAAGCTGGCCCTGCCAGGCGAGAAGACCTACGCGATCGCCAAGCGCGGTTCGGGCAAGCAGCAGGCGGCCACCACCATGGCCTTCGTGCGCCTGCTCAAGGACCTGATGCGCGACAAGGAATTCGGCCACCGCATCGTGCCGATCGTGCCAGATGAGTCCCGTACCTTCGGCATGGACTCGTTCTTCCCGACTGCGAAGATCTACAACCCGGGCGGCCAGAACTACCTGTCCGTGGACCGCGATCTGGTCCTGGCCTACAAAGAATCCCCTCAGGGCCAGCTGATCCACCCGGGCATCAACGAGGCCGGCGCCGTCGCAGCCTTCACCGCTGCCGGCACCAGCTACTCGACCCACGATGAACCGCTGATCCCGATCTACGTGTTCTACTCGATGTTCGGCTTCCAGCGCACCGGCGACCAGTTCTGGGCAGCCGGGGACCAGATGACCCGTGGCTTCATCATCGGCGCTACCGCCGGCCGCACCACCCTGACCGGTGAAGGCCTGCAGCACGCAGATGGCCACTCGCCAATCCTGGCCTCGACCAACCCTGCTGTGATCACCTACGATCCGGCCTACGGCTACGAAATCGGCCACATCATGCGCTCCGGCCTGGAACGCATGTACGGCGGAACCCACGCCGATCCGAACGTGATGTACTACCTGACCGTGTACAACGAGCCGATCAGCCAGCCAGCTGAGCCGGAGAACGTTGACATCGAAGGCATCATCAAGGGCATCCACCTGCTCAAGGAAGCTACCACCGACGGCCCGCGCGCACAGCTGCTGGCCTCGGGCGTGGCCGTGCCATGGGCGCTGGAAGCCCAGGCCATCCTGGCCGAGGAGTGGGGCGTTTCGGCTGATGTCTGGTCGGTCACCTCGTGGAACGAACTGGCCCGCGACGGCCAGCGCGCCGACGCCGACGTGCTCGTGGATCCATCGAAGCCGCGCCGCACCCCGTACGTGACCTCGAAGCTGGAGTCCACCCCGGGCCCAGTCATCGCGACCACCGACTACATGCGCGCCGTGCCCGAGCAGCTGCGCCCGTACGTGCCAGGTGAATTCCACACCCTGGGCGCGGACGGGTTCGGCTTCTCGGACACCCGTGCCGCGGCCCGCCGCTTCTTCAAGATCGATGCGCACTCGCTGGTCGTGCAGACCTTGCAGTCGCTGGTTGAGCGCGGCGAAATCCCTGCGGACACCGCAGTGAAGGCGCACGCCAAGTACGACCTGAATAACGCTAACGCCGGCCAGTCCGGCAACGCTGGCGGCGACGCCTAGGCCCCAAGGTCCAGGTGCCCGGAGCTTGCTCCGGCGCCGCATTGAGCAGCTGCCCGATGACGAGGTTTTCCTCGTTGCCGGGCAGCTGGCTCATTTAATCTCACCTTTACCTGCTGTGCCGGGCGCGGGGGAAGAAAAGAAACTAAGCTGGAACCCATGAGTCCTGAAATGGATGCCGCCGCAGCTCCGAAGAACCGTCCCAGCCGATCCCAGGCACCCAGCAGTGAAACGCTCAAGCGACTCAAAAGCCATATTGGCGTCCTGTCCACCACCGCGCTGAAGTACCTGGACCAGCAACTGCCCTGGTACCGATCGCTGGCGCCCAATGAGCGCGCCGCCTTGGGACTGATCGCCCAGAAGGGCATCTCCACCTTCGTTACCTGGTACGAGGATCCCTCCTCCACCCCGTCCTGGGTGGTGACCGACGTCTTCGGCGCCGCTCCCACGGAGCTGACCCGATCCATCTCCCTGCAGAAGGCCTTGGGCCTGTTGCGCACCATCGTGGAAGTGGTCGAATCCCAGGTGCCCGACATCGCCGCCGAGCATGAACAGGCAGCCCTGCGCGAAGCGGTGCTGCGCTATTCGCGCGAGGTCGCTTTTGCCGCCGCCGATGTCTATGCCCGCGCCGCCGAAACCCGCGGCGCCTGGGACTCGCGCTTGGAGGCCCACGTGGTCGACGCGGTGCTGCACGGCGAGGCCCACGACTCGCTCTCCTCGCGCATTGCGGCCATTGGCTGGAAGTCGCAGAAGAATATCCGCATCCTGGTGGGCACCACCCCTTCGTCCAACCCGACCACCTTCGTCTCGGCCCTGCGTCGTATTGCCATCCGCTACTCGCGCGATTCGCTGGTGGGCGTGCTCGGCGACCGCTCGGTGCTGATGCTTTCGGACACCAAATTCGAAGAAGCGGATCTGAGCCGGCTGACCCGGTTCTTCGGGCCCGGCCCGCTGGTCTACTCCCCCATGGCTCCGACGGTGAAGGAAATGCACCACGCCGCGGTGGCAGCCGTGGCGGGATTCAGCGCTGCCAAGGCCTGGCCGCAAGCGCCGAATCCGGTCGGTGCCGATGACCTGTGGCCAGAACGCGCCTGCAACGGCGATGAATTGGCCCGCACGGCGCTGGTGGACCAGGTCTACATTCCGCTGCAGCAGGCCTCCAATGGCCTGGCTGAAACGCTCTCCAGCTACTTGGCGCTTGGCCACTCGCTCGAAGGCACCGCCCGGGAACTGTTTGTCCATGCAAACACGGTGCGCTACCGGCTCAAGCGGGTCAGCGAAGTGACCGGTTGGGATCCACTGGTTCCCCGGGATGCCTTCGTCCTGCAAACCGCGCTGCTTTTCGGACGGCTCCACGAATCGAACTTGTAGGCTTCAACCAAAGAGCGTCGAGCTCCCGACACCGATAATTCCGAGTTGATCGCGCATTACAGCGGAATTCAGCTTCTGGATACGCTAGGCTTTTGTAGAGATCCTACAAACAGTCACCACGAGCTTGGTACTCAAATGAAGCGCCAAAAGCTCCCAACATTTGGAAAGCTGTAAGAGTGTTAGCAATCGTTTGCCCCGGACAGGGCTCCCAGACCCCAGGTTTCCTCACCGAATGGCTCGACGTCGATGGCGTGGCCGAGCATTTGCAGGCGCTCAGCTCGATCACCGAGCGCGACCTCACCGCCCACGGCGCCACCTCCGATGAAGAGACCATCAAGGACACCGCCGTCGCCCAGCCGCTGATCGTCGCTGCCGGCCTGGTCACCGCCCGTGCGCTCTTTGGCAGCTCGCTGCCGGCAGGCGCCGTTGTGGCCGGCCACTCGGTTGGCGAGATCACCGCGTCGGCCCTGGCCGGCGCGCTGGACGAAGCTGACGCCATGAATTTCGTGAAGGTCCGCGCCAACGCCATGGCCGAAGCCGCTGCGGCGACTCCGACCGGCATGGCAGCAGTGCTCGGCGGCGACCCGGATGAGGTCCTGGCCAAGCTCGACGAACTGGGCCTGACCCCGGCCAACGCCAATGGCGGCGGCCAGATTGTGGCCGCAGGAACCATGGAGCAGCTCGCGGCCCTGGGCGAGAACCCGCCGGCCAAGGCTCGCGTGATCCCCCTGAAGGTTGCCGGCGCATTCCATACCGCGCACATGCAGCCCGCAGTTGGCATCCTGGAGGAACTGGCCGGAACCATCACCCCGAAGGAACCAGCGGAAACCCTGCTCTCGAACTTCGACGGCAAGGCCGTAGCCGATGGCCAGGCGAACCTCGATTCGCTGGTCGCCCAGGTATCGCGTCCGGTCCGCTGGGACCTGTGCATGCAGACGCTGGCCGAAGCTGGCGTGACCGGTGTGCTGGAACTGGCACCGGCCGGAACCCTGGTGGGATTGGCCCGCCGCGGGCTCAAGGGCGTGAAGACCCTGGCGGTGAAGAGTCCAGCGGATCTGGAAGCTGCCAAGGCGTTCATCGCCGAGCACACCGCCAACTAGGCTTTTGCGCCGTTCACAGATTGTGCACGCCGGGAACGTCATGTTGCGTCCGCCGAGCGCGTCTCTGGCCTAAGCTTTAAACCGACGAAACGTGCCGCGCATTCTTGATGCGCCACCAAAGTTTCATTAAGCCGGCTGGAACCGGTTCCTGGAAACAGGATCTGCGCCCAGCCACAAAAATGACCGGAGTCCTCCGGCTAAGAAGAAAAGGAGCCATCCATGGCTAGCAACGAAGAAATCCTGGCGGGCCTCGCCGAAATCGTCAACTCCGAGACCGGCCTGGACGAAGCAGACGTGCAGATGGACAAGTCCTTCACCGAGGACCTGGACATCGACTCGATCTCGATGATGACCATCGTCGTTGAGGCTGAGGAAAAGTTCGAGGTCAAGATCCCTGACGAAGAGGTCAAGAACCTGAAGACCGTCGGCGACGCCGTCAACTTCATCGCTGCGGCACAGGCCTAAGCTTCCCGGCGTTTTTTCGCCACACCGTTGTGCGGGCAAGCCGCGCACACCGGCCGGTACGTCAAGCCGGCCCCCTGAATTTCCAAGCACAGTTCTTATTCGCACAGTAGAGAGTTTGATGATGGCGCGCAAAGTAGTGATCACCGGTCTCGGAGCCACCACCCCAATCGGCGGGGATGTCCCTACCCTATGGGCAAACGCCCTCAAGGGCGTCTCCGGCGCCGTAACCCTGGAAGATGACTGGGTTAAGGAATACGACCTGCCGGTCACCTTCGCCGCCCGCGCTGCTGTGCAGCCGACCGAGGTACTCTCCCGCCCGGAGACCAAGCGCATGGACCCATCGACCCAGTTCGCTGTGGTTGCGGCCCGTGAAGCCTGGGCCGACTCAGGCCTGGTCAAGGAAGAGATGGACCAGAACAAGCTGGCCGTTGCCTTCGCTACCGGCATCGGCGGCGTCTGGACCCTGCTCAACGCCTGGGACACCCTGCGTGAAAAGGGCCCACGCCGCGTCCTGCCCATGACCGTGCCAATGCTGATGCCTAACGGCCCAGCAGCTGCCGTGTCGCTGGACCTGGGTGCCGCCGGTGGCGCGCATACCCCGGTTTCGGCTTGCGCTTCGGGTACCGAAGCGATGCACGTTGGCCTGGAACTGATCCGTTCGGGCAAGGCCGATGTGGTCATGGTCGGTGGCGCAGAAGCCGCGATCCACCCCATGCCGATGGCCGCCTTCGCGTCCATGCATGCACTCTCCCGCCGCAACGATGATCCGGCCAAGGCTTCGCGTCCCTACGACACCGACCGTGATGGCTTTGTCATGGGCGAGGGCGCTGGCGCGCTGGTACTGGAAGCCGAAGAGCATGCAATCGCCCGCGGCGCACGCATCTACGCCGAGCTGGCAGGCTCCTCGGTCACCTCCGATGCGCACCACATCACCGCACCGGATCCAGAAGGCATGGGTGCAACCCGTGCGCTGAAGGCTGCCATGTTCGATGGCCGCATCCAGCCAGAGGACGTGGTCCATGTGAACGCCCACGCAACCTCCACCCCAGTTGGCGACAAGCCGGAATACGCTGCGCTGAAGAACGCCCTGGGCGATCACCTCGAGAACGTGTGGGTATCCGCGACCAAGTCACAGATGGGCCACCTGCTGGGCGCTTCCGGTGCCGTGGAGTCCGTGCTGTGCGCACTGGCCATCTACAACCGCAAGGCCCCGGTGACCATTAACCTGGACAACCAGGATCCAGAGATCCCGTTGAAGGTCGTCACCGGCCAGCCTGCGCAGCTGCCTGCAGAGGGCTCCATCGTTGCGCTGAATAACTCCTTCGGCTTCGGCGGCCATAACGCCGTGGTCGCCATCCGCAGCGTCTAGCCGTTCCGGCAGCTGCAGGCGAGCGCGCCACTGGGCTGGTTGAAGAGTA
>NZ_JBLVOC010000020.1:79192-80501 GCF_053543575.1 Glutamicibacter sp. AGC84 | reverse complement strand
AACCCCCCCAGTGGTCTTTAACCCCGAAAGAATTGGCTCAGAGCCATTGCTTCGGTCCTGACATGTTCGTTAAGCTCAAGTACCGCCTCATGTCGGAGGCAACTGACGGTACTTGCCACGAGCAAAGGATCCCTTCCCATGCGCACCCTGATCGCCACTTCCTTCGTCTCCTTGGACGGTGTCGTCCAAGCCCCGGGCGGCGAACCCGGCTACCGCAATTCAGGCTGGACGATGAACTCGGTCGAGTTCGACCCCGCCGCCTACGAACTGAAGGGCGCCGAGCAAGAAGAAGCCAGCGCCATGCTCTTGGGCCGGCACAGCTACGAGGCCTTCTGTGCGGTGTGGCCCTCGATGACCGAGCAGTTCCCGCAGTACAACGCGATGCCCAAGTACGTGCTCTCCACTACCTTGAGGGAGAAGGACTTGGCCGGGAACTGGGGCGAGACTGCGATCTTGCGGTCTGTCGCCGATGTGGCGCGGCTTAGAGCCGGCGACGGCGGCCCGATCAGTATCCATGGTTCGGCAACGATGGTCCACTCGCTGCAAGAACATCAGCTCATCGACCAGTACAACCTGCTGGTCTTCCCGGTTTTGCTTGGTGCAGGCAAGCGCCTTTTCAGCGACGCGAGCCTGGACGCGCAGAAGCTGGCCCTTATTGATTCGCAGGTCTACTCCAACGGCATCCAGAAGAACGTGTTCAAGGTTCAGCGCTAGCTGGTCCTAGCTGGCTGCGGGCAGGTAAGGCCGGGTGATCAATTCCAGGTAGTGCCCGGAAGGATCAAGCAGATAGACTCCCCGGCCGCCGTGTTCATGATTAATCTGCCCTGGCAGCTGCCGTTGGGGATCGGCCCAATGCTCCATTTTCCCCTCGCGGATAGTCGCGTAGGCGCGGTCGAAATGCTCGTCATCGAGCAGGTAGGCATAGTGCTGCGCTGGGAAGTCCATCGGTGGTGCAGCGAATTGAAGCAGCACCCCGTGGGCCAGGCTGATGTTGGTAAATGGTCCCCAGCTTGATTCCGCGCGGGCTTCGAGCAACTCAAGATAGAACTTTGCCATGCCTTGCGGGTCGAGTGAAGCGATGATGGTGTGGTTGAACTGTGCGGTCATGTCTCCCTTTCGTGGTTCAGATGTGCTGTTCTTTGGTGGAATGCATCTGGCACGGGAGGGCCGCGGATCAGGGAACGACCAGTTTGCCGTTCCGGGAGTGGCCGCATGCGGCCTGACTGGTCTTCATCGCCATCGAGCATAGCACTGCGCTTCGGCACTTCTCCACAACCGCAGTTTTTAAAGCAAGAAGTGGGGTGCCCCG
>NZ_JBLVOC010000020.1:74101-79172 GCF_053543575.1 Glutamicibacter sp. AGC84 | reverse complement strand
GGGATCCCCGGCATGGGATCCCACTTCTTTTGGGTAACAACCCCGCACCATCGGGGTTGTATCTGAGTGTCTGTTGATAAGTCACTCAGGGACTAGATAACCAGTTGCTAAACCACCTGGTTGAGCCATCGAACAGGCGCGTCTTCGCCTGCGTGACGGAAGGGTTCAAGTTCTTCATCCCAAGGCTCGCCGAGAGCGATGGACATCTCCTGGTAGAAGACCGAGGGATTGCCGTCGCCCTTTTCATAGGCCCACCGGATGCGTTCTTCGCTGACCATGACGTTGCCAGCGCAATCAACCGTGGCGTGGAAGATGCCAAGATCAGGGGTCACGGACCAACGGCTGCCGTCGGCACCCGGGCTTGGGTCTTCGGTGATTTCGAAACGAAGATGCTGCCAACCATGCATCTCACTGGTCAGCAAAGAGCCGGTACCTTGCGTACCTACCCACTCGATTTCGGCGCGACAAAATCCGGGTGCGACGTGCTGTTCGGTCCACTCCATTTTTACTGGAGTGCCGAGCACGGACCCGATTGCCCATTCCAGATGTGGGCATAGCGCTGCAGGGGCGGAATGAATATAAATCACGCCTTTGGACATCGGTGCAGACATGCCATCCTCCGTTGCGGTGTTGATCGTCTTCCCCTACGTCAACATCGTTCCGGTGCCATCGCCGCCGATACTTCCATTTTGCCCGATGAAGAGGCCTTTCGCCACCCAGAAAGGCTATTTTTGCAGAATGGTACCAAGTAGTCAGGCTCGCGGATGGGCTTGGCGGTAGCTTTGCCTCAATCGGTCAACCGAAACGTGAGTATATAGCTGGGTTGTTGCCAGCGAAGCATGCCCGAGGAATTCCTGGACGGCACGCAAATCTGCGCCGCCATCCAGCAGATGCGTGGCTACGGTGTGCCTTAACGCGTGCGGGCCGCTGGCAGCGGTATCCCCCAGCGATTGCAAGGCCTTGGAAATGACCTCGCGTGCCTGGCGTACATTCAAACGCGCACCGCGCACCCCTACGAGCAAAGCGCCTTGAGCTTCCTGGCGGGCCAGGACCTTGCGATGCGACCGAATCCACCCGATGATCACGCGCTCTGCGGGCTTGCCAAACGGAACAACCCGTTCCTTGTTGCCCTTGCCGAGAACCTTGACGGTGCGTCGTTCGAAGTCGATGTCGTCAACGTCCAAGGCCACGAGCTCGCTGATACGCAGGCCGGATGCGTACAGCAACTCGGCGATGACTTTATCGCGTGCCGCTACGGCCTGGCTCTTGGCATCGGGGGCAGGTTCCGGCTTGCTCTCGCTGACTTCTTTTCCAGCAGGCGGCTGGGCTGTTTCGGAGAGCAAGCGGTCGATCTGGCTTGGTTGCAAAACATGCGGAAGACGCCGTTCCTTCCTGGGCGCGGCCAGCCGCAGGGCAGGGTCCGCGTCGATCAGCTGATGCTTCAGCGCCCACGCGAAGAAGCTCTTCACCGCAGAGATCCTGCGGGCCAAGGTGGTGCGGGAAATCTGCGATTCATGAAGCTGTGCCAACCAATCGCGGAGCGTATCAACTGAAATCTGCTTGAGGCTCGGATCCTGCGCATGGTGGAGCAAGAACTGGCCGAGGTTCCGCAAATCCACTTCGTAGGCTCGCAGGGTATTAGTGCTGCGGCCGCGTTCGCGTTGCAGGTACTCCAGGTAGTCTGCCACCGGCTCAGCGAATTTTGCTGACGTCGCATTGCTGGCGTGCGTCGTTGATTCTTGCTTCATCACTATTGAGGATACCCTCAGCTGCGTCACCGGTCAGTTTTGGCGCACCAACTTCCATGCCAGGCCATCGGTGGCAGCCATTTGCAGTGTCTCCAATCGATTGATGGCGCGTAGCGTCTGGATCAGCGGCACCCCGCTGCGGGCAGAGATCTCATCGACCAGCAATCCTTTGGTGAAGGACATGATGTCGTACACCATTGCTTCGTCCCTACCCAGGATGTCCGTCGGGCGTTGCTGAACTTTGGCACTTCGCGGCTCTGCTTGGCAGTGGTGGCCAACCAGGCCCAGCGCATCTTGCGGGCTGGCGAGCAAGGCAGCACTGCCTTCTGCAATCAATCGGTGGCACCCTGCGGAGTTGGGCGCGAAAACGCTTCCGGGAACGGCCGCTACATCGCGTCCCAACTCGACTGCATGGCTGGCGGTGTTCAGCGCTCCTGAGCGGTGGCGCGCTTCGCTGACGATAACCAGCCTGCTCAATGCCGCGATCAGCCGGTTGCGGTTCAGGAAGCGGAAGCGTGCTGATGTGGTTCCGGGAGGCACCTCTGAGATCAGCACGCCGCGAGCAATAATCTGGTTGAGCAGGTTGCTGTTGCCCGAAGGGTAGAGCCGATCGATGCCGCCAGCCATAACCGTGATCGTTGGCGGGTTCGGATGCTGCCAATCGTCCACGCTCAGAGCGGCCCGGTGCGCGCTGGCGTCAATGCCGTAAGCGCCACCCGAGACAATGGTGTACCCGTTCAGGGCCAGGGTCCGGCCAAGATCGAAGGTGACTTGATCACCGTAGTCACTGGCATCGCGGGAGCCGACGATGGACACGCTGCGCGCCAGCTCTTGGCCTTCGAGCAATTGCGGGTTCGCTGAACGCCACCACAGGCACAGGGGACGTCCCAGTTCCAGGTCGGCTAGCTGTCGCGGCCACGAAGCATCGTCCGGGATCAGCAATCCGCCACCCGCGCGCGCAGCGGCATCCAAGGCTCCCGCCGGGTTGCTCAGCGACAGGCGCTTTCTCCATCGGGCCAAGGCTACCCTCAAGTCTTGTGCGCCATCCCCGGGCGGGTGGAATCCGAGGATTCCGTCGACCGGCGCTTTGAGCACGGCCGGGTAGAAATCCTCCCGCTGGATCAGGCGCAGCAGTTCCTGTGGGCTCATCAGTTCCAGCAAGGCCGTGGCCACATAGTCGTTGGGCTCGATAAGTTGGTTCAGATGGGCGTAGACCCGACGCTCCTGGCTGGTTGGAGCCGAGGCTTTTCCGGCAGTGTTCACATCGTTGAAAGTCATGGCCTTACCTAGCTATTTTCCAAGTTCTGGCGAAGGTGAGCGGCGATGGCCAGATCATCCTCGGTCGGTGCTGCATGCCCTTGCTGGTCGGCAACCGTCCACGCGACCCGCAGGAGGCGGTGGATGGCACGCGCAGAGAGCCCGCGTCGTGTGGCGAGTTGTTCAAGCGCCGCCCGGGTCTTGGCCGAGTATGCCAGTTCATTCCTGAGGATCTGAGTTGGTATTTGCGCGTTGCAAGCAATAGAGAACTTTCCCAGCCGCTCCTTGCTGCGTGCCCGGGTGGCCAAGACGCGTTCACGCACCTGTGCACTGGATTCATTTGGTACCCCGCTAAGAAGCTGTGCTTGCGCTACCGGATTGACTCTGACTTGCAGATCCACACGGTCGAGGATGGGTCCTGAAAGCCGGGCGAAATAGCGCCGGCGGGCCATGGGCGTGCAGGTGCACCCGGTACCGGTGCCGAAGTTTTTTCCGCAGGGACACGGATTGGAGGCCATGATGAGTTGGAAACGGGCCGGCAACCGCTGGTGGCCGCGTATCCGCGCGAGGTTGATATAGCCTTCCTCGATCGGTTGGCGAAGCGCATCAAGTACTCCGGTTTGGAATTGCGCTGCTTCATCGAGGAATAGAATGCCCTGGTGCGCGCGGGTAATGGCCCCGGGAATGAGTTGTGCGGTTCCGCCGCCAATCAGGGCTGAGCGGGACGCGGTGTGGTGCGGCGCCACGAAAGGCGGGGTGCGTTGCAGCTGGTCCAATTCCCCGGATCCGCCCCGAGTAATGGAATGCACCGCGGTGGCTTCAAGGGCTTGCAGGTCATCAAGTGGCGGCAGAATCGAAGGCAGGCACTTGGCCAGCATGGTTTTGCCGGCGCCGGCCGGTCCGACCATGATCAGGTGGTGCCCGCCGGCCGCGGCCAGTTCCAAGGCGAGCCGTGCTTCCTGCTGCCCGTTGACCAGGCCCAGGTCCGCATCGCCCGAGGCAGCAGTTCCTGCGGCAGGGCCGGCAGATTCGGTAGGCGCCTGCGGCTGCCGGTGGCGCAGGTAAGTGGTGACCTGTTCGGCGCGGGCTCCGCAGCAGGTGAGGACCTGTCCCAGATGGCGTAGCGCCATGACCTCGATTCCATGCACCAGCCTCGCTTCTGCCCCGTTAGCCTCGGCCACGATCACCCGGTCAAGACCATGGACCTTGGCTAGCTGCACCGCTGGCAGCACCCCAGGTACTGGCCGCAAGGTGCCATCCAAGCCGAGTTCCGCCATGTACAGCGTGCTCGGTGACGCGAACAGCTGTTGATCAGCGGCCAAGGCGGCGATGACGATGGCCAGATCGAAAGCCGATCCATACTTGGGCAGGGTGGCTGGCGAAAGATTGACCGTCAGTTTCCGGTTTGCCAGAGGAATCCCTGAGTTCCTAGCCGCGGCTTTGATTCGTTCGCGGGCCTCGCTCAAAGATGCATCGGGCAAGCCCAGCAGGACGAATCCGGGAATGCCGTTGCCGAGGTCGGCCTCGACTTCCACCAGTGAGGCGCTGACCCCGTGCAGGGCCACTGCGCTGGTCCGGGCGGTGCTCATGAGCGCACGTTCTCATGCAGCCGGCATTCGAACCCTGTTGCTGTCAGATAGACCTCGACGATGTCCACGCGAAGTTCGGCGAGAAACATGCGATGGCATTGGGCCCAGGAAATCAGCAGCCTGTTGAGCCGGCGGAATTTTGCCGCGCTGATCGCCTCGAAGCCCGATCCATAGCGTTGCGAGGACCTCGTTTTGACTTCGACGGCGGTGATCTGGCCGTTGCCGGCTCTTGCCACCAGGTCCAGCTCCCCTGCTGGGCATCTCCAATTGCGATCGAGAATTTCGTAGTGCTGCCCGGTGAGAAATGCGGCGGCAGCTTGTTCGCCATCGGCCCCTAGGCGTTGCTTCGCGGTCTGCATGTTTGCTCCTCGATGTCTGCGATCCGTAATGGAAACATCGTCGGAGAATTATGGTCCACAGCGGCGGCGCCCGCCGCGGAATGTGGACAATTCGCTTTAAACGAGATCGCCCGCTCTG
>NZ_JBLVOC010000020.1:56002-74081 GCF_053543575.1 Glutamicibacter sp. AGC84 | reverse complement strand
CGCCGGCGATCGAATGCCGCAGTGCCTCGCGCTAGGAGCCCAGCCCATCCTTCGGGATCTGGAACTCGTCAGGGTTCAGTTCTTCGACGTTGACGTCCTTGAAGGTCAGCACCTTGACGGACTTCACGAAGCGCCCTTGGCGGTAGATGTCCCAGACCCACGCGTCGGTGAGGTTCAACTCGAAGTACACTTCCCCGGCGTTGGACAGGGTCTTCACGTCCACTTGGTTGGCCAGGTAGAAGCGGCGCTCGGTCTCGACCACGTAATTGAACAGCCCCACCACGGTCTTGTACTCGCGGTATAGCTGCAGTTCCATGTCGGACTCGTAGTTTTCCAGGTCGTCGGCAGCCATCACTTTGCTTTCTTTGTCGTGGCTTCACCTTGGGCCTGATCAGCACCCGAAGTCAAGTTCCAGCTCTTGCGGTGGTAGTCGCAGGGACCCTGCGCAACGATCGCGGCACGATGCGCAGCGGTGGCATACCCCTTGTTGATCTCCCAGCCGAAGGCCGGATGCTCGATGGCCAGATCAACCATGATTCCATCGCGTTCGACCTTGGCCAGGATGGAAGCTCCGGCGATCGCCTGGCAGGTCATGTCGCCTTTGATGATGGTCGTCACCGGGATGTGCAGGCCCACGGGTTCGCGGTCATCGGCCAGGATGTCGAAGAGGTCCGGTTCCGGTGCGGTCAGCCAGTCGTAGCTGCCATCCAGAAGCGCCGCCTCGGGCTGTACCGCGCACAGCTCCATGGCCCGCGATCCGGCCAGGCGCAGGGCGCCAGTAACTCCCAGCTCATCGATTTCAGCCGCAGAGGCATGCCCGACGCCATAGCCCACGGCCCACTGGCGAACTGGATCGACCAGTTCCGTACGGGTTTCCGGGCTCAGCAGCTTGGAGTCGCGCAGCGCTGGGAACTCCGTGACCTGCTCAATATCTATTACCGTCATGCCGACGGTAATCGGACCAGCCAAGGCGCCGCGTCCCACCTCATCGACCGCTGCGATATAGCGGAACCCATGCTTGGCTGCCAAGGCGCGCTCATGTTCTAGCGTGGTTGCCTTGCTCTTCAAAACGGCCATGGGCGGTGCCCCTACTTCGCCACTGCGTGCGGGACGTTGGCGAAGACTTCTTCGTGCGAGTCGACGATGCCCCAGCGCGAGGTTGGCCAAGAGATCACCGAAGCGCGGCCCTGGACGGATTCGAGGTCGACGAAACCGCCCTGGCGATCGGCGTGGAAGCGGGAATCCGCGCTGGCACCTCGGTGATCACCCATCACCCAGATTTTTCCTTCTGGGACGGTCGCCTTGAATTCCATGTCTGACGGGCTGTCGCCGTCAAAGATATACGGCTCGTCAATGGGCTCGCCGTTGATCGTGATGGCGCCTTCCGCGGTGCAGCATTCCACGGTGTCACCGGGCATGCCGATGATGCGCTTGACCAGGTACTGCTCATCAGCCGCTGGCAGCACGCCGACAAAGGAGAGCACATTCTGGAACGCGGTGGGGTACTCGGTCAGCGGTGGCAGCCATTCCTGGTCATCGCGGAAGACGACGACGTCGCCACGTTCCAGCTCGAACGGCCCGGGAACCATGAGGTTGGCGAAAATCCGGTCGTTGACCTCGAGGGTATGCTCCATGGAGCCTGATGGGATGTAGTAGGCACGGAAGAAGAAGGTCTTGATCACGAACGAGAGCAACAGCGCGATCGCGATGATGATGACAATCTCGCGGACGAAGCGCCATATTTTGTATAGGGGTCCCCTGCTTGGAGGAGTCTCTGCTGATGCTGCGCTCACGATTCGATTAGTACCTTCCATTGTCGCGTGTAATCCCCATCTTACGTGTCTTGCCAGGCGCAGCGGATCATTGCATAGCCACGGCCAGTTGCCCAGAAACGCACCAATGGCCAGGTCCGTCGCCGGGCCTGGCCATTGGTGCGTCCGTTCAAGCGGACTGCGGGCTACTGGGTGGCAGCAGGCGACATGATGCCACCGCTCTGCTTGTAGTCCACGGGGATTTCGCCGATGGGCTTCTCAGCTTCAATCAGCTTTTGGACTTCGTCCAGCTGGCTCTTATCCACCGACAGGGTGATGCCGCCCGTTTCAGGATTCAGCGTGTATGCATGGATGGCAGTGCGCACGGGGTTTTCCTGCTTGCCCTGCCACTTCATGATTTCGGAAATCGCCGAACGAAGCTCCTCGCTGCTGAATTGGACTAGGTGCCCGATAGCCCCGGCTTCTTCAATAACGGATAGCTGCTCTTCGCTGGTCGTCGAAACGTTCAGCTGCCCGTCCTTGATCCAACCCTGGACGTATTCATCGCCCAAGGTTTCGGAGAGCTGGTCATTAGTCTGGAGCAATGCGTCTTGGTCCACGGTGTTCCCGCTCGAGTTTTCTGTTTGCTGCGAGGGTTCCGATGCCGTGGCGCTGGCCCTAGCCTGCGCACCTGGATCGGTTCCCTGACCACAGCCGGTTAGCAATAGGGCAGCCATGGCAGCAGTAGAGGCCAGCATGATTGGCGTGCGTGAAGTTCTAGCGTTGAAATTCATAATTTACACCTCGGTGATATTCACGTTGCCGCAACGATCTTAGCTTTGAGACTAGTGCCGAAATCGTAGAGCAACCAAGGAACTACATGTGTGCCAAGTAAAAATGCCCCGCTACTTGTTCTCAAGTAGCGGGGCATTTTCAGCAGGACCCAGTCCCGCCGGAACAGAATCCCTTAGCCGTGGCGACGTGCGTTGCGGCGGAACAGCAGGAATGCCGCACCGGCCAGAGCCATTGCGCCACCGGCGGCGATCAGCGGAACGCTGTTCGAACCGGTATCCGCCAAAGGATCGTCCTTCTTAGGACTTTCCTTTGGAGTTGCAGACTTGCTTGGCTCGTCGTCCTTCTGGTCCTTCGGAGCTTCCGACTTGTCGTCGTCCTCCGAAGCGGAAGGAGAGGTGCTCTCCGATGGCTTGTCGCTTTCGTCCTCGGAAGGCGATGGCGAGGTGCTCTCGGAAGGCTTGTCGCTTTCTTCTTCGGAAGGCGATGGCGAGGTGCTCTCGGAAGGCTCAGTAGTTGGTTCCTCGGAAGGCTCCGTAGTTGGCTCCTCAGTAGGTTCCTCGGTTGGCTCCTCAGTGGGTTCCTCGGTAGGCTCCTCAGTCGGTTCCTCGGTTGGTTCCTCGGTTGGAGTTGGAGTCGGCGCAGCAACGATCACGACGTTGGCGTTGACCCGCTCAGAGGTGTTGAAGCCGTTCTTGGCCACAACGCTGAACGCAAACTTTCCTGGTTCTTCCGGGGCTGGGAATGAGAAGTTTCCTTTAGCGTCCAGCTCAACCTTCTTGTAGAGCTTGCCGTCAACGACCACACGGATGATGGTGCCAGCCGGAGCATTGGCAAGGGTACCGGTGATTGCTTCACCAGGTTCAACTTCAGTACCGTTTTCCACCGTGATGGCAGGGGTATTGATATGGAATTTCAGCGTGTAGCCATCAATGTAGCCCTTGTCGAAGACATCATCGAGCGAGGTGTACATGGCGATGTCATCAGCGGTGTTTTCCTTCAGGTCTTCACCTGCGGCGTTGGCCGAGTTGATGCCTGCCGCCTTGCTGCCTACGAGCATTGGGCCACCGGAGTCACCCTGGTCAAGCACGCTCTGGCCAGGATTTTCAGCGACATAGCCAGCAACTGAACGGTAGGTCTTATCCGAGCCACCAACGAAGAAGACGCCTTCACCGATAATCGGGGAGCAGCTCCAACCGGTCGTACGACCCGAAGAGCAAGCTTCCGACCCAACTAGTGCCTTGGTCGTGCCAGTCACGTTGATAACTTCGTCGCGAGGTTCCTTGCCGTCAGCCCATTCGGACACAGCAGCATGCAGGTTCAGCGCAGGATTGATGTTATCGATCACCGAGATGTCCGTGCCTGGTTCCAGGTTATTGAACTCTTCCTCGGTCATGGAGTCCAGTTCTTCGGCGGATAGGCCCGAATTACCCGGACCACCGAACTGGTTGAATCCAAAAGTACCCAGCTCGGCACCCAGAGTTGGCGATTGGCCTGGAACCGACTGTTCGGCAAGGCCCAAAATCCTGGTGGCGCCATCTTCCGAGCAGTGCCCAGCCGAGATGATGGCATCTTCGCCCTCTGCGGTCCACGCGGTGAATCCGAGCGAGCAGACGGTCGACTTACTAGTAGGTGCGCCGGACTTGTCCATTGCGTAACCCAAGGCGCCGTAAATATCCTCTGCGGCGGTGGTCTTGGCAACACCCGAGCTTTCTACACCGTCAACGTGCGTAGCTTCGCTGACGAACTGCTCAACGGTCAGCTTCTCAGGCAGGGAGCCAGCGGACTTGGACTTCAGGTCGTCCGCAGCTTCCTTCTCGTCGAAGCCCTTTGCATAGATCTTCAAGCCATCGTTGGTCTGAAGGATAGCGGTGATGCGCTTCAGTTCCTTCGGCTCGATGTTGGCCAAGAGCTCGGTGTAGACCTTGTCTACGGTCTTGACCTGCGAGTCAACTTCGGTCACCACGATAGGAGCCGGAGCTGCACTGGCCTGGACGATCTCCTTGGCCTTGGCAGCGTCCTTCTTGCTTACGGTGATCTCGGCTTTGCCGTCCTTCACCGAGGCAGTGGCGTCAATGCCTTTCGCATTCAGTTCGTCGCGGACTTTGGAAGCAGCGTCGCTGGTCTCCCCGTCCTTGACGTACTCTTCAACGGACTTATTGAGGTCCTTCTCAATAGCCTTGTCGAGCCCCTCGGTGTCCAGAGCGGTTTCGCTGGCCAAAGGCTTCTCGCTTGCCGTAGCGGACGCAGACGGCGATTCGGAGGCCGTTGGCGCCGCTGCGGCAGGCATGAAGCTAGAGCCGACCACCAAGGCGGTCGCGGCTGCTGCAACGATGCCGCGTTGCGCAGTCTTCTTTTTTGGATGTGGCATTAATGCTTCTCCCAGATTTATGGTGCGAGCGCCCGCGCGTCCCCTTACCTAAGGGCGCGCGCGTAAGCACAGGTGTTGTTACCAAAATGAAACAATACTTGGTTCCGACACAGCTTTTCAACCATCGAATCCAACAAAAATATAAATTCCAGAACCCGTTTCACCTAGTCAAATAGCTCTACCCTCATCGAGCTTGGTTACAACTTACGTGCCAGTAGTATTGGTTTATGATTGGACTTCTCTTTCTAATCCCTAGTCAGCTTGGTGGATCCTGAGTGTTGTCGCGAAATTTACACACGAATTGCACAGCAAATCGGGTGGGATGGAAATCCATCCGAATTAATTCCATTAACCTAGAAAAATAGCGCCAGATGGGTAGTTCTACCCATCTGGCGCTATCAAAATCGCCGGTTGCTACGGCGTGTCACCTGATTACTGAACGCTGATCGAGCGGCCAAATCACCTCGGTCGCTTTGCCGGTGACGCGCTCGACGCTGATCATTCCGCCGCCGCTTGCGCCCAGCAATGCCCGCGAATCCTTGGAAGTGGAGCGGTGATCGCCCATGACCCACAAGCGGCCAACTGGCACTTCTACGGAAAATTTCTGGTCGCTCGGAGCATCCCCGGCGAAGATATACTGCTCGTCTGCAGGCTCGCCGTTGACGAGCAGTCGCCCATCAGCGCTGCAGCATTCCACGGTGTCTCCCCCAACGCCAATGACGCGCTTGACGTACTTATTGCTGCTCCCGGTGAGGCTGAACGCCCCCAGCAGATCATCAGCGAAGCTGGCCTTGGCGTAGGGCAGGAACGAGCCGCGGCCATCGAAGACGATGATGTCTCCGCGTTGCGGTTCGGCATCCGAGTAAGCGCGGCGATCTACGGCGATGCTCTGGCCAGGATTGAGCGTGGATTCCATGGAGTTGGACTCGATATGGAAGACGTCGATCAGGGTGGCGCGAATGACGATGGTGGCCAGCAGACCAAGAATGATGGCGAGTACAGCGAAGCGCCAGACCCATGAAAAGGCCCGGCGCTTCATTGTTGCCCGCTCAGTGCGTGCAATCCGGTTCATTGAAGAACGCAGATTACTTCTTTGCGCTGAAGTCGCGCTTCTCGCGGATGCGAGCAGCCTTGCCGTGACGATCGCGCATGTAGTACAGCTTTGCACGACGAACGTCACCCTTGGTCACAACCTCAATCTTTTCGATGATTGGGGAGTGAACTGGGAAGGTACGCTCAACACCGGTGCCGAAGGAAACCTTGCGAACGGTGAAGGTCTCGCCAACACCCTGGCCCTGGCGACCAAGGACGTAGCCCTGGAAGACCTGAACACGGGAGTTCTTGCCTTCGATGATGTTGACGTGAACCTTCAGGGTGTCGCCTGGGCCGAAGGCTGGAACGTCGGAGCGCAGCGAGGCTGCGTTAACAGAGTCAAGAATATGCATAGTGCATCTCCTAGGATCAATGCCGCAGGTCACCGAATCCTCGTAGCGGGGCCCGACACCGGTCGAAACCAGTGAAATCCCCGGAACGTTGTACCACCGATTGCCTCTAGCAAACGGTGCGGTGGTCTTCTGTGGCTCGAACTTCCCCCTGCGGCAGGAGTCGAACAAAAACACACCAAGAAACAATTATGCCGTATCCGCGAAGCCGATGCGAGTTTGCCCGAAATGGCTTTCGAGTGATTTTGGACTCTTAGTCGCTCTCGGTGCCAGCGCCGGTAGCCCAGTCCAATTCGGACTTGGGGGTTATGGCACCGTCAACGAGCGCGAATCCGCTGTGCCACAGGGCATCGCGGTCCCTGCGGTTCAGGCTCTCGGCATCCAGCTGCGTGATCAGGTCGGGGCGACGCTCTGCGGTGCGCTTGATCTGCTCATCGCGGCGGAACCGTCCCACCCGCTGGTGATTGCCACCGAGCAGCACCTCGGGGACATCGCGGCCGCGCCAGGAGGCCGGCTTGGTGTACACCGGGTATTCCAGCAGAACATCCGAGTGGGATTCTTCTACCAGCGATTCCGGGTTGCCGATGACTCCTGGGATCAGCCGGGCGATGGCTTCCACCATCACCATCACGGCCACTTCTCCCCCGTTGAGCACGTAATCGCCGATGGATACGGGGATGACGTTGAAGTTCTCGTGCGCGTATTCGATGACGCGCTCATCGATGCCTTCATAGCGGCCGCAGGCGAAGACCAGATGCTCTTCCTCGGCAAGGTCGTAGGCCATCTGCTGGTTGAAGACGGCGCCTGCAGGCGAAGGGACAATCAGGGTTGGCTTGGGGCCGCCAGCATCGGCTGGGCGCACCGCGTCCAGTGCCTGTCCCCATGGTTCCGGCATCATCACCATGCCGGCGCCGCCACCGTACGGGGTGTCGTCGACCTTGCGGTGCTTGTCGGCAGTGAAGTCGCGCAGGTTGGTGACGTTCAGATCCAGGATGCCGTCTTCGGCGGCGCGGCCGATCAGCGAAAGCGAGAGCGGCTGGAGGTACTCAGGGAAAATCGAGATGACGTCAAGACGCATGGCTTACTTTTGTCCCTCTTCGTCGCTGCCGTCTTCATCGCTGTTCAAGGTCAGCAGGCCTGCCGGCGGGGTAATGACCACGATGCCGGCTTCCGGATCGATCTCCGGGACGAATTCGTCGACGAACGGGAGGTAGATCTCCTGGCCGTCAGCGTCTTCGAAGACCAGCAGGTCCTGGGCGGGATTGGTGCGCAGTGCGGTGATGGTACCGACCTGCTCGCCATCGAGCATGACCTTCAGGTCCAGCAGTTCATGCTCGTACCATTCGTCCGAGTCGTCTTCCGGCTCGTCGGAAACTTCAATCTCAAGGCGCGCGCCGCGCAGGGTTTCAGCCTGGTTGCGGTCGGCGATTTCCTTGAAGGAGAGCAGCAGGATGGTCTTGTTCCAGCGCGCATTGGCGATGGTCAGCGTCTTGACCGGGCCGTCGACGACGATGAGTTCTTCGCCAGCGGTGAAGCGCTCTTCCGGGGTATCGGTCATGACCTGGGCGGTGACTTCGCCACGGATGCCGTGGGGCTTGCCGATGCGGGCAACCTGCAATCGCATAGTCTGCTGCTCTTTCTGCACTGTGTTCCGTGGCGTGTGCCGGGAGACTGGAATGGAAATTCTAGGGGTAAACACGAAAGGAGTTTCCGTCACTAGTTAGGACGGAAACTCCTTTCGTTTCGAAGCCAACTTAAAAGCCAGACCTCTAAGTTGCTTAGCCTCGGCGACGGTCGGTGTCGATTACATCGACACGTACCGGCTCCTTGGCCAACGCTGCCATTACGGTGCGCAGTGCTCGTGCGGTGCGTCCTTGGCGTCCGATCACACGACCGAGATCCTCAGGGTTCACACGTACTTCGAGCAGGTCGCCGCGGCGGGTGGACTTCAAGGCGACCTTGACGTCTTCCGGTTCCTCGACAACCCCGCGTACCAGGTGGTCTAGCGCGTCAACGAGCACTGTTACTCAGCCTCGGTAGCTTCGGCCTCTGCCTCTTCAGCAGCTGGCTTTTCAGCCTTCTTGGTGATTGCCTCTGGGAGGATCACCGAACCCTTGTCAGGAGCAACGAATGCTGGCTTAGGCTCGGCAACCTTGTAGGTGCCTTCCTGGCCATCGATGCCCTTGAACTTCTGCCAGTCACCGGTGATCTTCAGCAGTGCGTGTACCTGCTCGGTTGGCTGCGCGCCAACGGACAGCCAGTACTGTGCACGATCCGAATTGATCTCGATAACCGATGGGTTCTCGGTTGGGTGGTACTTGCCGATCTCCTCGATGGCACGGCCATCGCGCTTAGCGCGCGAGTCCATGACGACAACGCGGTAGAAAGGTGCGCGCATCTTACCGAAGCGCTTCAGACGAATCTTTACGGCCACTTTTGTGGTCTCCTGTTTCTCAACATGGTCGAATCCAATTTTTAGCACCTGTGGGGCAGGCCTTACTGGTCGGATTCTAAAAGGACAGGATTCATAGCGGAGAGAGGGGCCACTGCGAATCGAGTACCCTGCAATTATGCCAGAGAGCGTGCGTGGTGGCCAACTCTAATTGGCCCCGCGCGTCGGGCGAAGATCATGAGCTTGCTCACCCTGGGGTCTGCGCCCAGATGCAGCTTCTAGCATTGAGTGCATGACCGTTGCTTCCGCCTTGCTGGGTTTCAGTATAGTTGCCGCCCTGATGACGTTGATTCCGGGTGTCGATACCGCGCTGATCCTGCGATCGGCCATTGCCCGGGGACGCGGTGAAGCGCTGCTGGCGGCGCTGGGGATCTGCACGGGAGTATTCGCTTGGGGTGTGGCCGCGGCCGCGGGAGCTTCGGCAATTCTGGCCGCCTCATCCCTGGCCTACCAGGTGCTGGTCTATGCCGGCGCAGCCTATCTGGTGTTCCTGGGCGGGCAGATGATCCATCGGAGCCTGCGGGGCAAGCAGTTGGCCACGATCCATGTCCCGGTATCGCACAGCAGGTATCGAGCCTACCTGACCGGGCTGGTGACCAACGTGCTGAACCCGAAGATCGGCGTCTTCCATATCGCCGCGATCCCGCAATTCACCCCGGCGGGCACCAACGCCCTGCTCATGGGCATGGGGCTATCGGCGGTGCATGTTGCACTGACCCTGGTGTGGGCAGTGGCCTTGGTGTACGGGGTTCGGATCGCTGGCCGCTGGCTGGGCTCAGCGAAGTCGGTGTCCTGGATGGACCGGATCACCGGGACAGTGCTGATCGGGTTCGGACTGAAAGTTGCGCTCTCGCGCCCATAGCATCTTGGCCACGCCGGCAGGTGCAGCAGTTCGCGGCTCCGGGTGCTCAGGCGGCCACCGGAACACTGTTTCTTCGCGGTACCTGCATCGGGTCCAGGTGCTTGGGCAGCAGGATGTGCGCCAGTCCCCCAACGGTAACCAGGGTCAGCAATCCTGCATGAATGGCATGGTGGTGCCTCCGGCACAGGCAGCTGCCATTGCGCGATGAAGTGCACCCGCCACGTTCCCACCAGTTGTCGTGATGGTATTCGAGCATTTCAGGCGGTGCCGTGCATCCCGGGACGATGCATCCGCGGTCGCGGGCGAAAATTGCGCGTTTCATTGCATCCGTGAAGAAGCGTTCCTTGCGTCCTACATCCAGCGGTTGCCCATCGGGTCCGAAGACCACCCGGTAGATCTCGCCTTGGCAGATCAGCTGTGCGGTGTCCGCGGAATCGAGTTTCACCCCGTGGTCGGAGGTGGCGCGAAGCTTGGCCGGATCCCCGAGATCCTGCGGATCGCGCAACTGGATATGGATGCCGATCCTTGGAATGATTCCATTGGGCGCGGCACCTGCCGTGCGCCCTCTCAGCGCGGCCAATAGTGCGTCGAGCCGGCGCTGGGCCACCGGAACCTCCCCATCGCCAAGCAGCAGGGACGCTTGGAGGCCTTCGCCTGCTCCGCCTGCGCCGCGCGTTTCCTGCTCATCAACAAGCTTGTCAGGTTGTTGCTGCGCTCCGGACAAGGATTCTTCCTCCCCGTGCCCGTCCTGGGCCCATGGCGGTGGTGGTTCCTTGCTGCTGAACAGGTCGTCGGTGGCTGATTGCCCGGCATTTGCCCCGGGATCCGCTTCCTGCTGGTCCTCTGAGGCGTTCTGGCCATCATCAGGGGCAGCGCCTGAACCGGATTTGGCGGCACGGGCGGCTTTGCCTGCTTTGGTACGCGGGTTATCGGCCTGGGCCAGGGTGGAGCGGAATTCCTCGCGCTGGGTCCCGGCGATGTAGAGCTCGTACTTGTCGCAGTCGCCCACGGTGCCTCGCGGATAGATTCCGGGTGCCGGGTTCCTGGTTTGCTTGCGGGCCCTGCGCTCGGCGGAAAGCATCGCCGCGAGCTGGGTCTCGCGGGTGGCACGGTCAGGTTCCTGCAGCAGGGCCGCGGCTTGGTGATCGAGCAGTTGGCCCTGTTCATTGCGGGCGGCCGGTTCCAGCGGCCGGCCTTGGAAGCTCGTGTCAGCCGGCTCGAATTTGTCCAGTGCGCGGGCCGTGCGGGCAATCAGCCGCGGGTCCAGATCCGGCGCTTCGGCGTAGAGCCTGGCCAGCTGGGACAAGCGCGGGGCGGCGGTGCTGCCATCCATGAGGCGCCGGGCGATGAGCAGGTGCGCGTCATTCACCCGGTGCTGCCCCTCATGGGCGTTGATCCCCAGCCAGCTGGCCAGGAAGTCGCCGGTGTTCTGGTAGTGGGCGCGGCCTGAATGCTGTCGGGCGGGGCGGTCGTAGCTGGTCCGCGATGCGGAAACGGCCGCCAGCTCATCGTCTTCCAGCAGGTGGGCGCCGGTTGATTCGAGATGGATAGCGCAGTGCAATTGCTCCCGCAGGGTGTAGCGGTAGAGCGTTTCAATCAGCCGTGCATGCCCCGCCGCCACCCGCGGGTCATCGGACTCGCGCAGGGTGCAGGAGAGCTTGGCCAGCAGCGCGCAGCAGGAAGCCATCAGCTCAAGGAGCACTTGGATCGCTCCGCGCGGGAGCGACCCGGTGATGGATTCGCGCAGGATCTGGATCGCTGCGGCTAGCTGGTGGATGCCCATGGACCCATCATGGGCGCGGCCAGAGGCCCGAGCTGGCAGCCATCGCCAGCTGTGGATAAACCGCTAGCCGCGTTGGCGGACCTTGGATTGGCGGATGACCAGGAAGATCAGGTACGGGGCGCCAATCACCGCGGTGGCCACCCCGGCGGGCAGGATCACCGGGAAAGCCCGGGCCGCAACCAGGTCGGCCAGCAGCACGAAGATCGCCCCGATCAGCGCGGCATGGGGCACCGGCGGGATGGTGCCGCGGGCCACCAGCCGCGCGGCATGCCCGCTGGCCAGCGCAACGAAGGCCAGCGGCCCGGCGATCACGGTCGCGGCAATGGCCAGCAGCGAGGCGATGCCGAGCATCAGGACCCGGTCGCGCCCCAGGTTCATGCCCAGCGCGCGGGAGGTATCCGAATCCAGCGCCAGCACCTCGCGCTGGTTGCGCAGCAGCGCGGCCGCGGCCAGTCCCAGCACGATGACCACCGGCGCGAAGGCCAGGTCGGCCCAGGAGATCGCGTTGATGGTCCCGGCCAGCCAGGTCAGCGCCTGCTGGGCGTTGTAGATTTCTCCCAGGGTCAGCATCCAGGAGGTCAGTGCGGCGCACAGCCCGGAGAAGCCCAGGCCCACCAGCACCAGCCGGTTGCTTTCCAGGGAACTGTGCCAGACCAGCGCGAAGACCAGGGTCGAGACCAGCAAGCCGCCCAAGGTGGCGGCAATGGGCAGCCCGTAGTGCACCAGCAGTTCCGAACGCCCGCCGGCGTGCACGCTCAGGGCCAGCACGGCCACTGCGCCCAGGGCCGCGCCGTTGGTCACCCCGAGGATGTCGGGGCTGGCCAGCGGGTTGCGCGCCACGTTCTGGGTCAGCGCCCCGGCCACTCCGAAGCCGGCCCCGGCCAGCACCGCAGCCACGCTGCGCGGCAGCCGGAACTCGATGATCGTCAGCTCGGTGCGCGGATCCGGGGCCGCGCCGAAGAGCGTGGCCACTACATCGCCCAGCGCGATCGGGGTGCCCCCGATGGCCAGGTGCAGGCAGAAGGCCGCGAGGGCCACGGCCAGCAGGATCAGGCCGGTAGCCACAGCGCGCCGGGCGCGCACCGCGGAAGCGGGGGTGCGGATCGCCGGGGCGCTCATACGGTGACCGCCTTGCGGCGCCGGGCCACGTAGATGAAGAAGGGCGCGCCGAGCAGCGCGATGACCACGCCCACGGGCAGTTCCCCGGGGCGGGCCAGCATGCGGCCGAGCACATCGGCCACGCACAGCAGCAGCGCGCCGCACAGGGCCGAGCCGGGAATCACCCAGCGGTAGTCGGCGCCGAAGATGCGCCGGGAAATATGCGGTACCAGCAGGCCCAGGAAGGCGATCGGCCCGGCCAGGGTGACCGCCAGCCCGGACAGTGCCACGATCGCCGCCAGCCCCAGCCCGCGGGCATGCAGGGCGGTGACCCCGAGGCTGCGGGCGGAATCCTCGCCCAGGGTCAGCGCGTTCAGCCCGCGGGCATTGGCCAGCGCCAGCACGGTACCGGCCACCAGCAGCGGCCACAGCGACAAGAAGGATTCGTAGCCTTGGACCACGGAGCCGACCTGCCAGAAGCGCAGGGTTTCCAGGGCGGCCTCGCTGAGCAGCACGATGGCCGACACCACTCCGGCGCAGAGCGCGGTGACCGCGGCGCCCACCAGCAGCAAGGTGATGGGCGATCCCCCGCGCCCGTCGATGCGCCCGATGCCGAAGACCACCAGGGCCGCCAGCAGCGCTCCGCCCAGGGCCAGCAGCGCCTGGGTCCACGCCGGCAGCGGGCCGGTGAAAGCGGCGACCGAGACGATGGCCAGGGCCGCGCCCTGGTTGATGCCCAGCAGGCCGGGTTCGGCTATCGGGTTGCGGGTGTGGCCCTGGATCAGCGTGCCGGCCATGCCCAAAGCGGCGCCGGCGGCCAGCGCGGTAACGGTGCGCGGCCAGCGGATCTCGCGGATGGCGATGTCGCTGACCTGGCCGTCGGGGGCCAGCAGCGCGTGGCGCAGCTCGGCGAAGCTGGAGGTGGTGCTGCCGATCCACAGGCTGAGCCCGATGGCGGCGCCCACGCCGGCGGCCAGGGCCAGCAGCGAGCTGATGCGCGGTGTGGTGCGGTCGATGGTCGGTGGCCTTTCTCGGGCCGCGGAGTGCGCGGCGGGTGCGTGCAGGATATGCGAAGCAATGATGTCGCAGGACCTTGACCAGGACGGCCGGATCCATGCTACTGTTCTTCTCGCGCGCTAAGCTTACCCTTGCCTAAGTGGGGCAAGCAAAAATACATCATGCGCTAATTAGTCAATCACCTTCATGGAAAGCACTCGCATGCACACTCCCCGCATTCTCGCCCTGAGCGCCGCCCTGGCCGCGGCCGCCCTGGCCCTGTCCTCCTGCGCCAGCTCCTCCCCGAGCACCGAGCCGGCAGAAACCGCCGCCACCGCGGAAGCCGATTCCAGCTTCCCGGCGGCCATCAAGCACTTCCGCGGCACCACCGAGCTGGCCGAACGCCCGCTGCGCGTCGCCGCACTGGACCCTTCCTACGTGGATGCCGCCATGCTGCTGGGAGCCGAGCTGGTGGCCTACACCGAATACCGCAAGGGCAACAATCCCTTCCCCGAGTACCTCGGGGACATCACCGAGCTGACCGACGAAGCCGTGAACGTCGGCACCATCACCGAACCGGATCTGGAAAAGCTGCTGGCCACCGAGCCGGACGTGATCATCTCCGCCGACGTGCGCCAGGGCGCCATGTACGACCAGCTGAACAAGATCGCCCCGACCATCTTCTCCGAGTCCACCGGACCAACCTGGAAGGAAAACGTGGTGCTGCTGGGCGAGGCCTTGGGTAAGAAGGACCAGGCGGAAACGGCCGTGGCTGAGTACGAGGCCCGCGCCGCCGCGGTGGGCAAGGAAATCCTGGCAAAGAAGCCCGAGACCACTTACTCGCTGGTGCGTTTCGCCGGCGAGGACACCGCGCGCCTGTACGCCACCGATTCGTTCATCGGCGAGATCATGGTGGACATGGGCATTCCGCGCCCGGAGGATGCCCCGGATACCACCGAGTCGATCTTCGTTCCGCTGTCGCCGGAGGAAATCCTGAAGGCCGACGCCGAAGTGATCTTCCAGTCCACCTGGGCCCCGGAAGGCGCCGAGGGCGCCGCGTCGCGCGCCCAGGAAGACAAGTTCACCTCCAACCCGTTGTGGGAGAAGCTGGAAGGCGAGGTCATGCAGGTCGACGACTCGATCTTCCTCTCCTCGGTGTCGCTGCAGGGCGCCCACGAGGTCATCACCCAGGTCGCCGAGCACTTCGAGGTCGACCCGCAGCTGCCCTAAGCGGCACCCGGAAAACCGGCAATTAAAATACTCGAGTCCCTGCCCGGCGTCGTTCGCCGTAGGCAGGGACTCGATTCATTTACCGGCTCCGCGCGCGGGAACCGGTGCCAATCAGTGGTTATCTGGCAGCTTTGCGCACCGGATCGACAGCGACCTCCGCGTGCTTCAGCCGCTTCTCAGCGCGCTTTTCCTTGATGCTCTTGCTTGGTTTTTTCGCTTCGCCCTTGCGTGGGGATTTGCTCGACATGACGTGCCGTCCTTTACCGGAGACGCGCTGCGCCTCCAACAAGTGTGGGGAGAGTACCCCATAACCTGAACCTTAGGAAGTTTCGCACCGAAGAGCAAGGGCTGGAGCCTTCCCGGCGATTCTCCCACGGCGTTCGGCGAGCGCCATGGCTTTTTCGAAGATACGTTCGAATCCGCGGTGGCGGCCTCTTCGGCCACTGGGCCATCCCTGCGGTGCAGATCAGGGAAATCGAGACCGACACGACGGCGTCTTCCCAGCGCCCGCCTAGCTTCACCGCGTAGTCTGGAATGTGGCGCGAGGAACTGCATATCCTCGCGCGAAATTAACTTTGTCGTGGTCAAACTAAGGATCATTCTCCGTGGATATCAGGGAACAGCAACTGGACGCCTTCATGGTCACGTGGAAGCTCGAGCGCGAATTCGGCGGGATGACCACCGTCTGCACCCAGCGCGCGGCCGCTTTCGCCCAGCGGCACGGTTCTGCCGCGGTGGTGACCTTCGGTCCCAACGAACAGCTCCCGCAGATTGTCGGGGAACTCGTCGAGCGCGGCAAGCTTTCGCCCAAGGTCCGGGTGCTCAATCCCTACCTCCACCTGGCGGAGCATGACCTGCAGCCGCAGGCCAGCATCCCCGCGCGGAAGGCCGAACCGGCCTGCCTGGACTTCACGGTACGCAAGTCCGTCCACCACCCCGGCCAGGACGCCGCCTTGTTCTGCGAGCACAGCGTTGCCGGCCCCGAAGGCGGGATCAAGAAGACCACGTACTACCGGGCCGATGGCACCGCCTTCTTGTCCGATATGAAGTTCCACGACGGGAAGGCCCGCCGCATCGTTGAGGCTTTTGACCGCAACGGAACCCTGGTGGCCCGCTTCCCCAGCGCGGCGTCGTTCTACCGACATTGGCTGTCGCAGATCGTCGACCACCCGAACTCCCTGGTGGTCATCGACAGCAAGTACACCGCGGCCATGCTCGCTTCCTGGAAACCGGTGCACGTGCCCAAGGTGTTCGCGTTCCACAGCATCCATGTGGCCAAGGGGCAGGACCTTGCCAGCGGCCAGCTCTCCAAGGGCCACGAACCCATCATCGAAGAACGCTCCAACTGGGATGCCTTCGTCTTCCTGACCCACGCCCAGCGCCAGGCCTATGTCGACCGCTTCGGCGAAGCCGACTCGGCATTCGTCATTCCCAACCCGCTGAACCCGTCCACCGTGCAACCGCCGGTACCGGCACGCAGCTCGACCAGCCTGATCGTGGCCGGCTCGCTGACCCCCAACAAGAACGTAGCCGCCGCCCTGGAAGTCCTCCACGAGCTGGCTCTTCGCGGCAAGCGGCCAACCCTGCACATTGTCGGCCAGGGCAGCGAATGCGACGCGCTAGCGGATCGAGCCGCCGAGCTGGGCCTGCGCGAGTCGGTGATCTTCCACGGCTACTCCGACCAGCTCCCCTGGCACTTCGCTTCCTGCACGGCCCAATTATTCACCTCGACCAACGAGGGCCAGGCGCTGGTCATCCTCGAGGCCCAGGCCCAGGGATGCATCCCGGTGTCCTTCGACATCAACTTCGGCCCTGCCGACAGCATCACCGATGGGCATAACGGCTTCCTGGTCCGCCATGGCGATATCCAGGCCATGGCCGACCGCGTGCAGCAGCTCATGGACGATCCCGCCCTGGCCGCCCGGATGTCGCAGCAGGCCCGCACTTTTGCCAGCGAGTACCAAGCCCGCGATCTAGTCTCACTTTGGGAGGACACCATGTCCATAGCGAAGATGCTCAAGAAGCTCGGCGCGAAGAACCGCGTCCCGCATTTCGAAGCAAGGCTGCGGGGCGTCGACTTCCCTGACGGCCAGGGATTGCAGGTGCGGGTGGAGCATCGGGCCCACGTCGAAGACCTGCCCGATCCGGCAACCTTCGAGCTGGTCTTCGTCAATCGGGACAGCAAGGAAGAAATCGCGGCCGTGGCCAGCAGCAGTGTGGACGAGCAGCTGGCGGTCTTCGATGTGGAGCCGCAGCTCTTGGGCGAGACCCAGGAACAGGATGCGGCGGTGGACGTGAACCTGCGCCTGCGCGTGGGCAAGGCCATGGAAATGAAGCGCCTGGGTCTGCCCGAAACAATGATCCTGCCGTACTTCACCACGCACAAGAACCTCTCCTTCCGCCCCAAGCAGTAGCCGGGCAGCAGCTCGCATCCAGCGCGCGTTCGGGACTTGCTGACAATTCTCCAAGTCCGGTCCCATAAAGTCGATCGCATGCGAATTCAGATGTCCCAACTGCGACCGCTGCTCAAAAGCCACCGGATCCTCATGACGGTTCCGGGCATGAAGGATTTCCAGGACACCGGAAGCACCTGCAATCCCGAGGCGTGGATCAGCTACCAGGAAGACCTGGCACTGGATCCCTACACCACCTTCTGGGGAACCAGCGGAACAGCCCTGCCCCGCATGGGGGCGTTCTCCTACACCCATTCAAAGCTCAACAAGGCCATCAGCGTCGGACGGTTCACCTCGATCGCCAAGGGCATGACTGTCATGGGAGCCAAGCACCCCCTGGAGTGGGCATCGACCAGCCCGGTGTTCTACAACCAGCGGCTGCTGATGCGCACCTACGCGGCTGATCACGGCGTGGAACTGGGCACGACGAAGTACGGCTACACGCCGGGGAAGATCTCCATCGGCAACGATGTATGGATCGGCGAAAAGGTCACGCTGGGCCATGGGGTCGCCATCGGCGACGGCGCGGTCATCGCCTCGAATTCCGTAGTCACCAGCGACGTCGAGCCGTACACCGTGGTCGGCGGCCTTCCGGCCAAGAAGATCCGCGACCGCTTCGATGCGCCGACCGCCCAAGCCCTCCAGGCATCGCAGTGGTGGCAGTACGCCCCGGAGAAGCTGACCCACCTGGACGTGGCCAACCCGGCCGCCTTCGCCCAGCAGGTGCTCAAGCAGGCCGAGGCAGGGAATTTACCGCCATTCAAGACGCGGCCATTGACCGCCAAGACCATTGCCGAGCACCTGGAGGCCCTGGGCACCGGAACCGGGTGAAGACAGGAAGTGGCCCCC
>NZ_JBLVOC010000020.1:42180-55982 GCF_053543575.1 Glutamicibacter sp. AGC84 | reverse complement strand
CCCCCCCCGGGGGCAATGAAGCCTCGGTGCGTTGTCTCCGCGTTAGCCTACGGCGACGCGCAGTTCGTTGTTCCAAGGGTCCCGGAAGCGAAGTTCGGCTCCGGTGTGGTGGTTTGCCACCTTGGCGTAGGCCAGCCGCTCGGCCAGCTTGCCCACTTCTTCTTCGGTCGGGACGTTGATCAGCACTTCACCCAGCCCCAGCGTGTCCTTGCGCGGGCCGGCTCCGCGCGAGTTCCAGACGTTCATGGCCATATGGTGGTGGTACCCGCCAGCCGAGACGAACAGTGCCTGCTCGCCCAGGGTGGTGGTTTCGTCAAAGCCCAGGGTGCTGACGTAGAACTGGCGGGCGGTTGCGACATCGCCCACTTGCAGGTGCACGTGGCCTACATCCGCGGCGGCCTTGCGCTGTTCGGCAATGGCCTGCTCGGTCAGGTGCTCATTGAGGAACTTGTTCGGATCCAGGTGGATGGTGTCCATGGCCACCTCGCCGCCGCTCCAGCTCCAGGTATCGCGCGGGCGGTCCCAGTACAGCTCGATGCCGTTGCCCTCCGGGTCGGTGAAGTAGAACGCTTCGGATACCAGGTGATCGGAGCTGCCCACGAAGCGGCTCTGGTCGAACTGGGCTGCCGACAGGACGGTCGCAGCCAGATCAGCCTTGGTGTCGAAGAGCAGCGCGGTATGGAACAGGCCCGCTTCGTTGCGCGATGGGAGCTGCAGTCCTGGCGCGTTCTGCAGGTTGACCAGTTCCTGGGTTCCGCGGCCCAGGCGGGTGCCTTCGGCTGATTCGGCCAGCACTTCAAGGCCCAGGGCCTTCTGGTAGTACTCGCTCATGGTTTTCATGTCGCCGACCTTGAGCTGGACTGCGTTCATGTGGGTCGTGGCCGCTAGTTTGTCTTGCTGGAGTACTGACATGGCAAGCTCCTTTTCCAAGTGCATCGATTCCTTATTGATTAACAGCCTATCGCAAATTACTTGATGCTTCAATGAAATTGGGATGTTCAGCCGATCACAGCGGATTCTGTTCCGGGGATGGCATTAGCCTCCCCTGCTCGCACACCAAGAACCCCGCTGCAAGAACTACGAAGGCCATCCGGATTTCCTTGCGGCGGCAGGGTCGCTGTTTGCCAGTGCCATAGAACTCACCAGCAGTGGCGGATCGGAGAATCGCGGTACGGCCACCCGGGTTGCCGATGGCGATGGCGACACCATGGATGCCAAGGTGGCGGGCGCAGAAACTCGAGTCCAGCTGCTGAACATCGACATCCCCGAAGCCATTCACCCGGGCAATGGGGTCAAATGCCTCGGGCCAGCGGCTGCCGAATATCTTGAGCACGCCCTGCCGGCAGGACAAAGAGTCAGCTTGGGATTACAACGTGCCCTGCACGGACCATGCGTGCCGGACCCTTGCGGCCGTCCCTGGAAGCGATCTGCCCATCAATAGGGATATCGCCCGCGCGTTCCCCTCGAGGCGCTGCGATAACGCACGCCTGCCAGGCGACCGAATGCTTGAAACCGTTCACTAACGGTATCTGGCCTGCAGGATTGCCACCGCGCGATCATCGGCAATATAGACCAGTCAATTAGCTTCATCGATGCGGCGCGACCACGCGCCAGCCAGGGTACGCCTCAACAGTTCAGGCTTGCCAATACCCTCAAATGGGTCACAGCGCAGCACAGCCTCAATCAACGCATGGATGCGCCTGAGCGTTTTGCGATCTTGGGTCTGCCAGTGGAAATTGTCTTCACAGCCGGCAGCCGTCCAGGTCAGCAGTCTTTCACTCAGGGATCACTAGGTCCACGCTCGGACACTTGGCTACCGCGTACCGCTTCCAGCGAAGCAAGCAGGCGGAGCGCATTCCTCGGCGAGCGCAGAAGGTAGCTCGTTTCCACCAGAGAGTCATACTCATCTTTTGACATGAGGACTGCAGATCCGCGCTTTGACAAGATCTCCACTTCGGCATGTTCAAGATTGACTCGTTCGATCAAGCCGAAAAGATCGCGGCGCGCCTCACTCGCTGTGATTGCCATGCCTCTCCTTGGTCAGTACTGGATATGGTACAACTTCTAGCCGTCTTCGAGAGACTCTATCCCCAAGTGCAACCCGATCCCTGTTTCCATGGGGCATCGCCGTTGATACTCAGATTTCACGGAAAATGGGCTGCCCGGACAAAGCCGCTTGGCTTTAACCATGGGTCACCCAGTCCCATTTCCTGGTGGGCACTATATTGAGGATAGGTCTGGACTGCTCGTGGATCCAGATCAATCAACAGCACGTTTCTACCCGCTTCAACTACTCCGGTCGCAAGCGAAACCGCTGATGCGACAACAATGGAACAGGCAGACGAGCTCGCCGATCAGGCAGATTCCACAGCGGCCCCGGGCCACACTGCAGCCACTGCATTCCATGCCATTGCCCCGGCGTACGGGTTGCATCCGCGAGGATCGGTAAAACCACTGCCCTGGAAATGCAGCATTAACAGCCCTTGCCGAAGACCTCAAGGCCAACAACGAAGAAGCCTGCGTCCGGGCAGTCGGACCCCAGAAATAATGCAAGGCCACACGCCGCGGCTGCAGACGGGATATCGGGAACAAACTGCTAGCTGGGCTCTGGCCACCGCGTCACCAGGGACCGGGATTCAGTCCGACTTCGCACAGCAATCATGGGGTGGCCCGGTTTTATATCGGTGGCGATCTTCCACTCGCTAGGACTTCCAAGTATATTGACTGGTGATCCACCTCACCTTGGGTTTTGGTGGTTTACCCAGAGCTACGGAAGGTTAGTTGTGAGCGTTACCGAAGAATTCAGAGCAGCCCGTGACCGTCTCCTGGAGCTAAGGGAGGATTACCACCAGGCTCGCGCCGAGTTCACCTGGCCGGAATTCACCCATTTCAATTTCGGCTTCGACTGGTTCGACCACGTCGCCCGGGATCCGCAGCGCTCCGAGCGCCCAGCACTGGTCATCGCCGAATCCGACGGCAGCTGCACCCAACGGACCTGGGCCGAACTTTCAACCCGGTCCACCCAACTTGCGCGCTGGCTCAGCGACCAGGGCATCAAGCGCGGGGATTCAATCGCCATCATGCTGGGCAACCAGGTCGAGCTTTGGGAATCGATGCTGGCAGGCATCAAGCTGGGTGCGGTCATGGTCCCCTGCACCACGCAGCTGACGCCCACCGATCTGGCCGACCGCATTGCCCGCGGCCATATCCAATGGGTCGTCACCAACGAGGGCGAAATCCCCAAGTTCGAATCGGTGCCGGGCGATTACACGCTGATCCAGATCGGCGGGCAGCCACCGGCTGGCATCCTCGACTACTCCCAGTCATCCTCGGCAGAAGCGGCCTTCGCCCTGGAGCACCCGACCCGCGCCGATGAAACGCTGCTGCGCTATTTCACTTCCGGCACCACCTCGAAGGCCAAGCTGGTCGAGCATACGCATACCTCGTATCCGGTCGGGCACTTGAGCACGATGTTCTGGATCGGCCTCGAACCAGGCGATGTCCACCTGAACGTCGCCTCGCCGGGCTGGGCAAAGCACGCGTGGTCCAACTTCTTCACCCCGTGGATCGCCGAAGCCACGGTCTTCATCTACAACTACGACCGCTTCGATCCAGTGGCCCTGATGAACCAGATGGACGCCCAGCAGGTCACCAGCTTCTGCGCGCCGCCGACCGTCTGGCGCCTGCTCATCCAGGCCGACCTCGGTGCGCTGGAGCATCCGCCGCAGAAACTGGTCTCGGCCGGCGAGCCGCTGAACGCAGAGGTCATCGACCAGGTCCACAAGGCCTGGGGGCAGGTGATCCGCGACGGGTTCGGGCAGACCGAAACCACGGTGCAGATCGCCAATCCCCCGGCAGAGCCCATCACCATCGGCGCCATGGGGCGCCCGATGCCCGGCTACGAGATCGTGCTGCGCGATCCGGCCACCGGGGAAGAAGGCGATGTGGGCGAGATCTGCCTGGTCACCGCCCAGCGCCCGCTGGGGCTGATGAAAGGCTATTTCGAGAACGAGGAAAAGACCAATGAGGTCTTCCGGGACGGGTTCTACCACACCGGGGATATCGCCGAGCGGGACGAACGCGGCGTCCTGACCTATGTGGGGCGCGCCGATGACGTCTTCAAATCCAGCGACTACAAGATCAGCCCTTTCGAACTCGAATCGGTTCTGATTGAGCATCCGGGCGTGGCCGAAGCGGCCGTCGTTCCAGCACCGGATGAGCTGCGGCTCACGGTGCCCAAGGCCTACATCGTCGCGTCCGGCGGGCATGAGCCCGGACCGGAATTGGCCGAATCGATCCTGGCCTACTGCCGCGAGCACCTTTCGGCTTTCAAGCGCATCCGCCGGCTGGAATTCGCGGACCTGCCCAAGACGATCTCGGGCAAGATCCGACGGGTGGAGCTGCGCCAGGCTGAAGAGGACCGGCACCGCGCCGGCGCCCCGGCGGGCACCGAATACAGGGACACCGACTTCCCGAATCTCAAGGGGTAGAGACCTCCAGCATCCAGGGCGCCTTCCGGACATGGCTTCGGCAGGCGCCCTGGATTTTTCTCTTCCCTCGAAACTTTCGCCAGCCCATCGCTACTCCCCTTCCTCGCGTCAAGCCGCCAGGGTTCGCTGCGGGTTTATTTCCAGAGGTTTCCCGCTTAAGAAGCCTAGAGTTTACATCGTGAGCTGACACTCATACTTTGAGTTCTCATGCCGTGGCTTATGTCACACTGCTCCCCGATTCCTCTAGAACGGATCCAACATGTCCGATATCGCGATTCTGATAAATACCGCGGTGGCCGTGCTTGCCGCCGTGGTGCTTATCGTGAGATTCAAGGTCAACCCAGTCATCGCCTTGGTCATTGGCTCGCTCTACCTGGGCCTATCCACCGGCTTGGGAGTCACCAAGACCATCGAGACCATCACCCAGGGTTTCGGCGACATCATGGTGGAAGTCGGACTGCTGGTGGCTTTCGGTGTGCTGATGGGTTCCATCCTCAATGAGACCGGCGCCATCCGCCGCCTGGTCGAGCACCTGCTGAACACCTTCGGCCCCAAACGGCTGCCCTACACCATGGCGCTGGCTGTCAGCACCGCGCTGCAGACCATTTTCCTCGATGTGCTGCTGGTCATCGCGGCCCCCTTGGCTCGGCGCATGGCACCGAAAATCGGCAAGCACGGAACCGCGCGCATTGCCACGGCCATGGCCATCGCCGGCGAGGTCGGCATCGTCCTCATGGTCCCTGGCGTCGGCGCGGTCGCCTTGGCCGGCATGCTTGAAGTTCCCCTGGGCAAGATGCTGATCTTCGGCCTGCTGGTCGTCGTGCCCACGGTCTTGATTTCCGTCGCCATCATGTCCTTCTTCTTCGACCGCGGCTTCTGGAAAGCCGAGAGCGATGAGCAGCTGCTGGCGCAAGACGAGCCGACACCGGGAACCCGCAAGCTGGAGAACCGCGAAGGAACCGGCCAGGATGCGGCACGCACCGGCAACGCCGGAACAGCCACCGCGGCCACCGCGGTGCAGACCGGGCAGCGCCGCGAGGCGCCCCTGTTCCTGCTCTTCCTGCCGCTGCTCGCATCCTTGCTGCTCATCGCCAGCGGCGCGCTGGCCGAAATCCTCGGCTATGAGGCCAGCTGGATCCAGCTGGTCGGCAATCCGGTAGTTGCCCTGCTCATCGGCCTGGTCGGAACGATTGCCGTGGCACGCTACACCATCGGCCAGAAGGCGATTGACCGCGGCGTGGCCAGCGGGTTCAGGGAAAGCGGGCAGATCCTGCTGCTGACCGGTGTCGGCGGCTCCTTGGCAGCCACGGTTTCCACGGCTGGATTGGGCGACATCATGGGCCAGTTCTTCTCGGCCAGCACCGTTGCACCACTGGTAGTGGTCTGGGGCATCGCGGCCCTGCTTCACATTGCCGTTGGCTCGGTGACCCTTTCCGGAATTACTGCGGCAAGCCTCTTGGCACCCATCGCCCCGAGCCTGGGCATCGACCCGGTGCTCATCGCGCTGGCGGCAGGTTCCGGAGCGCTGTTCATGGTCCACGTCACCTCGAACACCTTCTGGCTCCTGCAGTCGTTGTTCGGGCAGACCGTGCGCGGTGCGCTGAAGACCGTCAGCGTAGGCGTGTCGGTTGCATCCATCGTGGCCCTTGGAATGGTCATGATCCTCAACATCTTCATTTAGCGCGACAGCAAAGGAACGGCAGAACATGTCAGAGCACATCGCCCCATTGAAGGGTGTCCGCGTTCTCGAATTGGGCAACTACATTGCCGCCCCCACTGCAGGCCGGCTCCTGGCGGACTTCGGCGCCGAGGTCATCAAGGTGGAACGCCCGGGAACCGGGGACGAGCTGCGAAATTGGCGGCTCAAGAAGGGCAGCGTCTCGATGCTGTACCGGACGATCAACCGCAACAAGAAGTCCATCGTCCTGGACCTGCGCAGCGACGCAGGCCGGGAGGCCGTGCTGGAACTGGCCAAGCACTGCGATGTGCTGCTGGAAAACTTCCGTCCGGGCACCTTGGAGAAGTGGGGCCTGGGTCCCGAAGAACTCAGCGCCGTGAATCCGGACCTGGTGATCACCCGCATCTCGGCCTTCGGCCAGACCGGGCCGCTCTCCGAGCGCCCGGGCTTTGCCGCCGTGGCCGAGGCCTTCAGCGGCTTCCGCAATCTGGTGGGCGATCCGGATCGCGCGCCGGTTCGTGTCGGCGTATCGATTGGCGATTCCATTGCCGGACTGTACGCCGCGTTCGGTGCGGTGATGGCGCTCTACCAGCGGGAGATGGCGCGCGGGGAAAAGGCCTCCCTCGGGCTGGACCATCGCGTGATCGATGTGGCGCTGCACGAGGCGATGTTCTCCATGATGGAATCTTTGCTCCCGGACCACGGCGCCTACGGCGAAACCCGGACCCGCACCGGTGGACGCATGGAAGGCATTGCACCATCCAATGCGTACGTTTGCGCCGATGGGGCCAGCATTGTCGTGGCCGGAAACGGTGACGGGATCTACCGCCGCTACATGGAAGCCATCGGCAGGCCGGAGCTCGGGGCCGATCCGCGGCTGCAGTCCAATGCCCAGCGTTGGGAGGCCAGGGAAATGCTGGATGCCGCCATTGGCCAGTGGGCCGCAAGCGTGGATTCGAGCACGGCCCTGGCCATCCTCGATGCGGCAGGAGTTCCTGCCGGCCCGATCTACACCGCAAAGGACATTGCCAACGAGCCGCAATACATCTCCCGGAACATGATCCAGCATCTGGATGTCTCCACCGGAGAGGAAACCTTGCACGGTGTCGGCTTCCCCGGCATCGTGCCGGTCATGGGAGGCACCTCGCTGCCCATTCGGAACCTCGGCCCCGACCTCGGGGAGCATACCGAACAGGTACTGGGCGGATTGCTGGGAATGACCGATGCGCAAATTGCGCAAGCCTCGGCTGGCGAAAGGAATATCGCGTGAGCTACTCATTCACCCCCGCGGCCGCGTTGCGCGACGTCACGCTGCGTGACGGGCTGCAGCTGACCGGGAAGCTATTGGGCACCCAAGAAAAGATCAGGACCGTACGCGAATTGATCCGGCTCGGAGTCCAGGAAATCGAGCTCGGCTCCATGGCGCGTGCCGACCTGGTGCCGCCCATGGCCAACACCCTCGATGTTGCCCGGGGGCTGCGCCCCGACGAGCTGGAACGCTGCTGGATCTGGGTGGCGACCCCGGGGCATGTGGCCAAGGCGGCCCAGGCGGGTATCCGGAACTTCCAGTATTGCCTCTCTGTTTCCGATGCGCACAACCAGGCGAATATCGGGCGCAGCACGGAGGCAAGCCTTGCCGCCCTGCCAGAAGCCGCGCGCTATGCCCAGGAAGCCGGCGGGCGCATCCAGCTGTGCCTGGCCACCTCGTTCACCTGCCCTTTCGAGGGGCAGGTCCCCGCCGAGCGCGTGCTGGAGATCGCCAATGATCCACGGGCCGAGGGCACCTGCGACATCGTCATCTGCGACACCCTGGGCCAAGCAGTTCCGGCACAGGTCGCCTCACTCATTTCCAGGGTGCGCGGCGAAACCCCGCAACGGCGCATCGTGTTCCACGGCCACGATACCTGGGGGCTGGGTGTTGCCAATACGCTGGCAGCCATTTCGGCTGGAGCCACCCTGGTTGATGGAGCGCTCGGCGGCCTGGGAGGCTGTCCCTTCGCCCCCGGGGCCAGCGGGAACACGTCCAGCGAGGACATCCTGTTCGCCACCCAGCCGCCGTGGCTCACGCCGCAGCGCTTTGCCGGGCTCGTCGGGCTCTCCGAATCTTTGCTGCAGGAGCTGGGCGAGCCGAACCGTTCCAAGTCGGCCCAGGGGGCGCGTTCCAAGGCAGAAGCCTTTGCCTGGGTGATCCCCTCTGATGCCACCCCGGATTGCGGCACCAGCCTCTAGTGCCGCTGATGCCTGGTGCCGCCTCGGCCCTCGGACCGGGCGGGCGGCGCTAGGCGGAAGGCCGGTGGGTTTCGCCCGGGAAGCGTCCGCCGATCAGCCGGGTCATCCGTTCAGCAGTGTCCAGCAACGGCTCGATCCAGCTCTGGCAGGTCTCCCGCGGCATGCGCAGGGTGGGGCCGCTGATGGTCACCGCCGCCACCAGGCCCGCCGCGGAATCGAACACCGGTGCGGACAGTCCCGAGGCCCCGCTTTCACGCTCCCCCGTGGTGATCGCGAAGCCATCGGCGCGGGTCTGCTGAACCGCTTTCTCCAGGCTGGCCATGCCGGTAATCGTGGCATCGGTCAACGGCTGCAGCTGTGATTCCTGCAACCGCTGCATGAGCTCGGGCTTCCAGGCCAGCAGCACGCGGCCGGCAGATCCGGCATGCAAGGGGGCGAGCTCACCCAGGTGCATTTCCCTGCGCAGCGCGTGGCGCGTTTCGGCAATGCCCACGCACACGCGGAATTGCTGCTCGGCACGGAAAAGGCAGGCTGTTTCCCCGGTGAAGTCGCGCAGTTCGCGTAACGATGGGCTGATGACGTCCAGCACTTCCCGCCCCCGGGTCGCCGGCGCGGCCCAGTAGGCCATCTTCATCCCGATGCGGAAGCCGTCATCCTCGCGGTCCAAGAAACCCTGCCCCACCAAATTCGCGACAAGACGCTGCACCGTGGAGGCAGGCAAATCCGTTGCTTCACGGATATCGGCCAAGGACATCACCGGCTGGCGCAGTGAAAAGGAATCGAGGATGGAACTGATTTTTCCCAAGACCAACAGGGGGTTGTGCTTCTTGGCGGGGGTCTCTTCCTTTGGCATATTCCAGACGCTAGACCATCGGCATCTGCGAGTCCAGTTGCCTGCCCGGCACTGCTCTCAGGCTCCATGGCCAGCCCGCCACCGTCAGCGTCCCCGCCAACGGGTTCAGCCGGATCGGGCATTCGGTCACTATGCATGCCCGCACAGGAAGCTAGTGGACAAAATTCGTGAACTTCAGCACCTGCACCACGCATGGTGACGCAACAATTCGCCAGAACTGTGCACTGAAGTATATTGAATCCTGAAGACCGAAGAATTCTGTCGGGCGCAGGCGCCCATCACGCAAAGGACCCCCATGGGCAATACCGAGAAGTTCCGCGCAGCACGCGATCTGCTGCTGGCAGCACGCGATGACTACGACCGGGCTCGGGCAGAGTTCACGTGGCCGGAATTCACCGATTTCAACTTCGCCTACGACTGGTTCGACGAGGTAGCCAAGGACCCGGCGCGAGCCAATGAGCCGGCACTGATCCTCACCGAACTCGATGGCAGCTCGGCGCGCTACAGCTGGGCCGAACTTTCGCGCCGCTCCACCCAGGTGGCCCGTTGGCTTTCCGACGAAGGCCTGCAGCGCGGCGATACCATCATCGTCATGCTGGGCAACGAGGTGGCCCTCTGGGAAGTGATGCTGGCCGGCATGAAGCTCGGTGCGGTCATCATCCCGACCACCACGCAGCTGGTCAGCGCGGACCTCGCCGACCGCATCGAGCGCGGCAACGCGAACTGGGTGATCACCAGCCATGACCAGGTCGCCAAATTCGAAGCAGTCCCCGGGGACTACCGGATCGTGCAGGTGCGCGGGCAGGCCGCTGAAGGGACCTTGCACTATGCCAAGTCCCACGACGCGCCGGCCGAATTCCGCCTGGATTCCCCGACCCTGGCCGATGAGAACATGCTGCTCTACTTCACCTCGGGCACCACCTCGTTGGCCAAGCTGGTCCAGCACACCCATACCTCGTACACCATCGGCCACCTGGCAACGATGTTCTGGATCGGCCTGGAACCAGGCGATGTCCATCTGAATGTGGCGTCCCCCGGGTGGGGCAAGCACGCCTGGTCGAATTTCTTCGGCCCGTGGATCGCCGAAGCGACGGTCTTCGTCTACAACTACGAGCGCTTTGATCCGCTGGCGCTGATGAACCAGATGGATACGGAGAAGGTCACCAGCTTCTGCGCGCCGCCCACCGTCTGGCGCTACCTGATCCAGGCGGATCTGGGCAGCCTGCAGACTCCCCCGCGCAAGCTGGTCTCTGCCGGCGAGCCGTTGAACGCCGAGGTCATCGACCAGGTGCGCACCGCATGGGGGCAGGTGATCCGTGATGGCTACGGGCAGACCGAGACCACGGTGCAGATTGCCAATTCGCCGGGTACCGAGGTGAAGGTCGGCGCGATGGGCCGCCCGATGCCGGGCTATGCGGTGGAGCTGCGCAATCCGACCACCGGGCAACTGGCCGAAATCGGGGAAATCTGCCTGCGCCTGGATCCCCGGCCTGCCGGTTTGATGAGGGGCTATTTCGCCGATCCGGAGAAAACCGCCGAGGCGCTGCGTGGCGGCGTGTACCACACGGGAGATATCGCCGAACGCGATGATGAAGGCGTCTTGACCTACGTGGGGCGTGCCGACGACATCTTCAAATCCAGCGACTACAAACTCAGCCCCTTCGAACTGGAGTCAGTGGTCCTGGAGCATCCCGCGGTGGCCGAGGTGGCGGTGGTGCCTTCGCCGGACCCGCTGAAGCTCTCGGTGCCCAAGGCCTTTGTGGTGCTGGCCTCGCACGTCGAGCCCGGCGCGGAGATCGCCAAGGACATCCTCGGCTTCTGCCGCGAGCACCTGGCGCCGTACAAGCGGATCCGGCGGCTCGAATTCACCGCGCTGCCCAAGACCATCTCGGGCAAGATCCGCCGCGTGGAGCTGCGCCTGGCCGAGGAAGAGCAGCATGCGGCCGGCACGACCCCGAGCGGCGAGTACCGTGATACCGACTTCCCTGAGCTGAAGGAACGCGGCTAGGAACGAAAAGGCAGAAGACAGCCCGGTGGGAAGCGGATCCAGCTTCCCGCCGGGCTGTCCTTCTGACTGCGGTGAACGCCTAGCGCTTGTTCCTGGCCTTCAGCACATCGACGATGCCCTTGCCCAGATAGAAGGCGCCATCGGCGTACCAGGCCAGCATCAGCAGCTGGCGCGCCGGCTTGGGCAGCCAGGCGAACTTGCCGCTCTTGGCCAGGACCAGGTGCGCTGCCGCGCCGGAGGCCAGTACGGCGGCACCCGAACCCATCAGCGCTTTCGGATTCCAGTTGTGCCGGTACAGCAGCCGTTCCAGGCCCTTGGCCTCGCGCTCCTGCTCAGCCAGTGCGGACTTCAAGGTCTTGAACGGGCCGCCGGTGGCAATGACCCTGCGGTCTTCGGGCAACGGGCGGCCGGTGAGGTAATCGATGCTGCGCGGGTCGAAGCCGAAGAGCGAGACCAAGCGCTTCATGTCCTTCAGATCCCCGCTGCTGCACAGCAGCTGCTGGGCCTCGGAGCGGTCGGCCGGATCCGAAATCAGCTGCTCGATGATCTGCATTTCTTCTTCGTCCCAGCCAAAGAGCAAGCTGTTGAGCTCGTCGAGGCGCACCGCTGCCGGCGAGCCGGCTTCCGGTTCCAGGATTGCCGTGCGCTCCAGGTCCACCACCATGGACACCGAGGAATCGAACATGGTCCGGCGCGAGCCCTTGGCCTCGATGGTTGCGGTAATGACATTGCCGGTACGGTTCAAGCACAGGTACGGGCGGTTCGAACGCGAGATACTCGGGGCATAGACCGGTTCCTTGGGCATGGCCATCAGCCCGGATGCATTCTCCCAAACGGTGATCTCGTTCTCGGCAAAGCCCGCTGCCAGCACCAGCTCGGACCCCTTGAGCTTTGGCCCGTGCAGCAGCTCGTTGGTGCCGCCGTACTCGCCGAGCTGCTCGTCATCCGGGTTGGGGCCGTCAATTTCGTCCCCGTCCACCAGTACGTAGTCGGCCCCGGTGGAGTTCTTCAGTTCGTGGACCAGTTTGGTCACGCGCGAGCCTTCGCGCAGCTTGCCCTTGGCATCGATGCGGTAGAGCACCGCATCGCGGGCTTCGCTCACCGTGGCCACCTCGGCGGCTACTTCAGTGGAGTTCTCGCGCTCAACAGCTCCGCCGATGAAACCCAGCAGGCGGCGATCGGCCAGCGCGGTGCGTACCAGTTGTGCAGATTCAGGCTTGTCGCCCATGAAAATGAACTCTAGGTTGAGGTAGTTGAACCCGGTTGAATCCACGAAAAGTAACCCCTTTGGTTAATTGGATATGGCGATAAGTCAATCATAGGCGGTAACCTGTGCCGTCCTGGCAGGCAGCGCCCGGGTGGTTGCCTGGCGCTAGCGCCGGCGCCGGGCGCGGAACCAGCGGACCGCGCCGAGCACGGTATTCCCGGTGGCATCAACAAAGCCGAGCACCAGCAGCAGCACGATCACCCAGGGCGGCGCCCAGGGCTGCTGCCAATGGGTGGCCGCAAGCACCAGCGAGAACACCAAGGCCTCGATGAGCCCCAGCGCCAGCTGCGCGGCGGGTTTCCACGACAACGAGTTGTACCATCGCGGCCGGGCACCGGAGGTGCGGGATTCGGCGATCAGTGCGCGGCCCACTGCCCTGGCCATTGACACCGGTTCGATCCGCCGCGCACCCTCGGGAAGATCGGCGTCTTCCAGATAGCGGGCCAGGACCGGTGGATGCCCGACGGTCTCCAGCACCCGCTGGGCCGACTGCAGGCTGCCGGTGCCCACCAGCGCCTGCTTGAGCCGCTCGATGTTCTCGGCGCCGATCAGAAGCCCGGCCAGCTCCTCGAGCTCCTGGCCATCCACGCTGTCCTGGTTGGCGATCAGCCAGTCCAGTTCGCGCCGGGCGGGTGTTGAGGCCTGAGGCCAGAAGGCGGGGCTGGCCGCGACCGGCCAGATATGCACCCAGGCCGGGTGCCCGCCGAGCTTGGCCGGCTGCTTGTCGAACCAGAAGCTCGCGGTGAAGCGCGCGCCGGTGCGGCTGAGCATGATCGCCGGATGCTGGCTGGCAGCCAGCACGCCGCCCACCAGGAAGCCTTCGTGCACGGCCACGGCGGCGCCGGCGGATTCCGGCGGCAGGAGCTGCCAGCTGGTTTTGCTCGCGGCGGCCCACACCCCCATGTCCGGCTCGTTCAGCGCGCCGATAGCCACGGTCCGCCCCGGCGGCATGGCATCCAGCCGCGGATCCTCGATGGGCTCCCCGGTTTGCACCTCGGCGTTGTCCTGGTCGATGTACAGCGCACCGGTGCCCAGCTTCAGCGCCAGCGCGAAGTCCTCGACTTGCTGGCCCAGCCGGATGGCGCCCGCGGCGCCAGCGAGCAGCAAGAGCCCCTCGTGGTTCACCGCCAGGCTGGCCTCGATCATCGCCAGCCCGTTCCAGGGCACCGGCACGGAGACCAGCGAGATCACTTCGCGTGCGGCCAGCAGCTCGCGGACCTTGGCTTCGGCCTGCTGCGCGTGGGGTTCTTCGAAGAAAAGAGTCAGGGGGGGGACCA
>NZ_JBLVOC010000020.1:6541-42160 GCF_053543575.1 Glutamicibacter sp. AGC84 | reverse complement strand
GGGCGCCCCCCTGCAAGGACTGGTTGCTACTTGTTGCCAAGGTACTTTTCGAAGCCCGCCGGCAGGTTCAGGCTCGAAGGATCGAAGTCCTGGTTGGCGCCCTGACCGAAGGCGGCACCGCTCGGGGCGGCGGCCTTCTTGTTCTTGGCCTCCAGCTCGGCCTGCGCGGCCTTGGCCGGGTTGCCGAACTTCTGCTGCTTCTTGCCCTTGCCCTTGGCCTTCGCCTTGCGGGCAGCGCCCTTGCCGGCCCCCGGCATGCCCGGGATGCCGCCGCCGGCAGCCATCTTCTTCATCATCTTCTGCGCTTCGGCGAAACGCTCCAGCATCTGGTTCACCTCGGAGACCGAAACGCCCGAACCCTTGGCAATACGCGCGCGGCGCGAGCCGTTGATGATCTTCGGAGCCACGCGCTCGTGCTGGGTCATCGAACGGACGATGGCCTCAACGCGGTCGATCTGGCGTTCGTCGAACTGCTCGAGCTGCTGGCGGGAGATCTGCGCGCCGGGCATCATGCCCAGCAGCTTCTTCATCGAGCCCATCTTCTTGATCTGGGCCATCTGGGCCAGGAAGTCGTCCAGGGTGAAGTCTTCCTGGTCGGCGAATTTCTTCGCCATGCGCTCGGCTTCGGTCTTGTCCCAGTTCTTCTCGGCCTGCTCGATGAGCGTCATCACGTCGCCCATGTCCAGGATGCGCGAAGCCATGCGGTCCGGATGGAAGATCTCGAAGTCGTCCAGGTTCTCGCCGGTGGAGGCGAACATGACCGGCTTGCCGGTGACCGAGGCGACCGACAGGGCGGCGCCGCCGCGGGCATCGCCATCGAGCTTGGAGAGCACGACACCGGTGAAGTCGACGCCCTCGTGGAAGGCCTGGGCGGTGTTGACCGCGTCCTGGCCGATCATCGCGTCGATGACGAAGAGGACTTCATCCGGGTTGATGGCGGCGCGGATGTTCGCGGCCTGGGCCATCATCTCGGTGTCCACGCCCAAGCGGCCGGCGGTATCGACAATCACGATGTCGTGCAGCTTGGCCTTGGCCTCGGCCACGCCGTCGCGGGCTACCGCTACCGGGTCGCCGGTGGCGGTGTCGAATTCCGAGGAGACGCCCGGGTGCGGTGCGTAGACCGGCACGCCGGCACGCTCGCCGTTGATTTGCAGCTGCTTGACGGCGTTGGGGCGCTGGAGGTCGCAGGCCACCAGCAACGGGGTGTGGCCCTCGGACTTCAGGTGCTTGGCCAGCTTGCCGGCCAGGGTGGTCTTGCCGGCACCCTGCAGGCCGGCGAGCATGATCACCGTCGGCGGGTTCTTGGCCAGGTTCAGGCGGCGGGTTTCCCCGCCCAGGATGCCAACGAGTTCCTCGTTGACGATCTTGACGACCTGCTGGCCCGGGTTCAGCGACTCGGAGACCTCGGCACCCAGAGCGCGTTCCTTCACCTGGGCCACGAAGCCGCGGACCACCGGTACGGCAACGTCGGCGTCAAGCAGGGCGCGGCGGATCTCGCGTGCGGTACCGTCGATATCCGCTTCAGTCAGGCGGCCCTTGCCGCGCAGGTTCTTGAAGGTTGCTGTCAGGCGATCGGAAAGTGAATTAAACACGTGCCGGGCACTTCTTTCGATAGGTCTTGTGGTGCGCATTGGAAAATCGCACAGGACTCAACTCCCAAGAATATCAATAATCGGGCGCTGGACTAACCAGCTGTGCAGCGTTTCACCAGTTGTCTCTTCCCCAGCGCCACGCTGCTCCCGTCCAAAGGGACGGGAGCAGCATCAAGGAACCGGGCAGCCAAGGACTACGGCTTGGCCTCGCTGGCAGGTGGTGCGGCTGCTGCCGGCGCCTGCGGGAGCTTCGCCGGGGCGGCCGCCTTGGACTTCACCGCGGCTGTCGCCTGAGGCTTCGGCTTGGCCGGCGGCGGGGCAACTTTCTGCACTGCCGGTGCTGCGATAGCAGGCTTGGGCTTGGGCAGGGTTGCGACCGGCGCCTTGGCGACCTGCTTCACGGGCGCTGCAACTTTAGGCTTGGCCGGGGCCGCGGGCTTGGGCTTCGCAGCCGGTACTTCCTTCGCAGCCGGCTTTTTCGCAGCAGTGGACTTGGCCGGCGGCAGGGCCTTGGCCACTGGCGGTTTCTTCTCCGGCTCTTGTGCCTGCAAGTCCACGGTCTTGGGTTGGGCTGCACCTAATTGGCGCTCTACGCGGGCAGCAGGGTCCGTGGGATCCTCGCTGGCTGGAGCATCCTTACCGCCTGGGCCCTGGTCCTCCCGGGGCTCGACGCCAGTTTCCTCGCTGGGTCCAGGCACTTGGGTTGGTTCAGAGGTTGGCGTGGAGTTGGTCGATTCCGTTGCCTCCGGAACGCTATCCGGAGCTGATGGCGCCACGCTGGAAGGTGGTGCCGAAGGACTTGGCGAGGCGGTCGGCGCCCTCGACGGGCTCGGCTCAGGAACTGGTGCAGTGCTGGGCGTCGGCGCTGCGCTCGGCGCGCTCGGCTTGGCCGACACGGGTGCCGGTGACGCTGATGCAGATGGCGTAGCCTCCGGGCTTTCGGTATTCAACTTTTGCGGCGGCTCGGGTTTCTTGCTCGGCTCTGGCGCCGGTTGCGCCGGACGCGGGGTCGGGCGGAGTTTGCCGGATTCCTTTTTCGGCTGCGCCTTCGGCTTGGCTGGCGCGGCTTGTTTCTTCTTGCTCGCCGCTGGCGGCTGGAGCGGATCCGCGTGGGAGTGCCTCGCGGTCTTCGGCGGCGCTGGATGCTCCGTTCGGGTCGATCCGTAATGCCTGGCCGCCCCGACGTACTGCCCGCTTCTTCCTGTTGCCGGTTGATGGCGCATCGCGCTGCCGGCATCGACTGCAAATTGCGTCGAAGCGAACAATGCCTGGCGTTGCCCGCCGCCTGAAGGAAGGTAGTTGCGCGGATTATGCCATTGGCCATTGACGATGACCTCGAAGTGCACATGGCACCCCGTGGAATTGCCGGTGGTCCCGGCCAGGGCGATGAGCTGGCCTTGGACAACAAGCTCGCCCACTCTGACGAGCAAGAGCGAGTTGTGGCTGTACCCGGTCTGCACCTCATGCCCGTGGTCAATGGTGACCCGCTGGCCCGAATGCCCGGCCCAGCCCGCGACGACCACCCGGCCCGACTCGCTGGCGCGCACGGGCGAACCGCAGGAAATTGGATAATCCTGGCCGATATGAATTTGGCGGCCGAACCCGGTCGGATTGAACCTCCAACCGTACGGGCTGGAAATCCGGCGGGTGGCCACTGGATGCTCCAACAGCAGACCAGGGCTCAGCATTGCCGGACGAATGCCCTGGTCGGCAGCTAGCGGCGCGGGCTGTGCCAGCGCTCCAGGGCTTGCATTTGCTGTCATCGCCGCCCGATTGGCGGCCACGTGTGCCAGCGGGTCGGGCGCGGGCCCTCCGGTCCTTCCGCCAAGTGAACTCAGTCCGAGGACTTGGATAGCGGGTGTTCCGCCCAGATCCGGTGCGGTGACAGCCTCGCTCCCCAGCGCCGGCGATGGCCCGGCGGGAAAGGCCAGCGTGCTTGATTGGGCTCTGGCTGGCACTGCACCGGCCGCCCCGGGCCAAGCCAATGCACTGCTTAAAGCGAAAGCCGCGGCAATGGCCAGCGCCCCATACGGAAGCCGCCGGCCATTCCCCAAAACGCCGCGCGGCACAGAGCTGCTTAAACCATGATGTTGTCGTCTCATAACTTGCCAGTCCCCCAAAAACTGCAACTACTCAACAGAACCTCAGAATAGCCCCGGCACGATGATTAATCCATGGCTAGTTGAAGCCTTCTTCAGCAGCGTGAGGATTCCATGCTCCGCCTCTTTCCCCCCTGCGCCATCGCGGCCACGCTACGCGCTTGGAAATCCAGCACCGGTTCGATGCGGTTTCGGCACCTGTGCGAGGCCCGAAGCACCCTGGAATCCGCCAAAGCACCATCCATCGCCAGGCCAGCCAGCACCTGTTGGGGACCGGATCCGGGCTGAACTTTTCAAAGCCCCACTTGGCACGTGGGCTGGCATGGGCCATGAAGAGGGCCTCGGCTCGCCGCGGCAGCGGGCTGGCCGGCGGCCCCACTCCCGGAATTCCCCAGACCGGGCAATGTCGCTGCCGGTCTCAGCCCTACTCATGTGGTGATAATGCTCTTGGGACCCCGTCGCGGCGCAACCGGTCCCACAGCGCAACACGCAGCAAAGGAGCACCGGTGGAGACCAGCACCCTGTCTAGCAGGCTATCGCGGTGGGCGGTCCTGTCCCGCGCCTGGCTGCAGGATTATCTCTATGCCGGTGCCTGGCAGCTGCGTTCGCTGCTGCCAAGTGCGGAGGCCGGCCGGCTGCGCTCCGGCTGCCATCCGGCAGCCGAACCGGTGGTGCTGATCCCGGGAATCTGGGAATCCTGGAAATTCCTGCTCCCGCTGGCCAACGCCCTGCACCAGGCCGGCCACCCGGTGCACGTGATCCCGCAGCTCGGCTTCAACCGCGGCACGGTGCCGGAGATGTCCCAGGTGGTCTCCAGCTATCTGGACCGGGCGCAGCTCGACGATGCGGTGCTGGTGGCGCACAGCAAGGGCGGGCTGATCGGCAAGTACCTGATGTCCGCCTCGCCGCAGGGCTACCGGATCAATCGGATGATCGCCATTGGCACCCCCTTCTCCGGTTCGCGCTATGCACGCTATGCGCCGGTCCGCTCCCTGCGTTCGCTGTCCCCCAACGACCAGGGTCTGCTCAAGCTCTCGGCCAACCTGAGCGTGAATTCCCGGATCATCTCCATCTACAGCAGCTTCGACCCGCACATCCCCGGCGGCTGCGACCTGGCCGGCGCCACCAACATAAAGCTGCCCACGCTGGGGCATTTCCGCTTGCTGGCCGATGCGCGCCTGCACGCCGCAGTGCTCAAGCACTTGGTACCTGGATTGCCGCCGGCCAGCTGAATTCCGGCAGGCAGCGCACCGCAATCCGTGCGTTCCGTGTGAATCGCCCGGTGCTGTTGAGCCCGCCGGGGCCCTGGCCTAGCGTGAGCGGACAAGGGCTGGATCCCCAGCCCGCAGCCCAGATGCAGACAGGAGCAGCCGATGGACCCGCAGGAATCCTCCGCGTCGCAGCCCGACGCACAGTTGGATGAAGCCCAAGAGGCCAATCGCGAAGCCGCAGCCACATCCAACCCCGACCCGGAGCAGCAACTGATTACCGGACTGGAGCCGGGCGGTTCGGTGCCGCCGGGCGAAACCCCGCCCGGTGAAGGCTCGATGAGCCAAGACCAGGGGCATGGCGAATAGCGGCCCGCAGCGTCCGATCAGCGAGGCGCGCATTGGACGCTGGCTTGAAGAGCTGGCCGAGTCGGACGGGAATCCGGGCGGCGGAGCGGCGGCGGCACTGATGCTCGGTGCTGCCGCCGCGCTGATGTCCATGTCCGCGGGCTACGGCTCGGCTTCCGGACCCGTTCACACAGAATTCGCCGGCCTGCAGGCCCGGGCCAAGCAGTTGCGGATCGACGCGCTGGGCCTGGCCGACCGGGATGCCAAGGCCTCCGCGGATTTCGGGGAAGCCTCCGCGCAACCGCCCTCGGAGCTGCGCGACCGCCAGCTCGCCGCGGCCTGCTTGCAGGCCGCGAAATCCTCGGCCGCACTCGGCGCGCTGGCCATGACCGCAGTGAATGACCTGCGCTGGCTTGACCAGCATGCGAAACCGCAATTGGTGGCCGATGTCGCCGCCGCGCTGGGCATGGTCCGCGCAGTGCTGCAGGCCGCCAGCAGCAATCTGCGCTACGACCTGTCCCAGCTGACCTTCGGCCCGGCGCACGCGCAGCACTCCGGATTATGGGATACCGCAGCATCGCTGGAGCGGGCGATGCAGACCGCCGGGCAGCTGGCCGCACGCGTTGATGCACGCATCAAGCGCTGATCCGGCTGCCCGGAAGCACCCTTTATGACAAGGAATGATAGACATGGTCCAGACACCGATTAATGCACTGATCCTGGTCTGCACCCTCTCCCCTTCGCCCAAAGCCTCCAGCAGCGATCTGCTGGCCCGGCAGGTGGCGGCGGAATTCAAGGAGCACCAGGTCCCCTCCGAGATCCTGCGCATTGCCGATTTCGACGTGAAGCCCGGAGTGCTCAAGGACATGGGAGGTGGCGACCAGTGGCCGGGGATCCGGCAGAAGCTGCTGGCCGCGGACATCCTGGTGCTGGCCACCCCGATTTGGGTAGGCCACCCCTCGAGCCTTGCCCAGCGGGTGCTGGAGCGGCTGGATGCCGAGTTGTCCCAGACCGACGAGCAGGGCCGCCCGATCCTCTTTGGCAAGGTGGGCGTGGTGGCCGTGGTGGGCAATGAGGACGGCGCGCACCACGTGATTGCGGAGCTGGGCCAGGGCCTGGCCGATGTCGGGTTCACCCTGCCGGCCCAGGGCTCGACCTATTGGGTGGGGCAGGCCATGCACACCACCGACTACCAGGATCTGGACCAGACCCCGCAGGTCACGGCCAACGCCACGCAGATCGCCACGCGCAACGCGGCGCATCTGGCGCGGCTGCTCAAGGCCCGGCCTTTCCCGGCCCCCTAGCCGCCGGATGCTGGGTGCTGCCTGCGGATCAGCGTCCGGCCATTGGCCAGCGGCGGCCGGTGCCCTAGCGTTTCAGCCAGCAGAAGACTGCGACCCCAGGCGAGAACTAAGGACGGGCCCATGCCGCACAACACCATCGACCAGACGACCTTGCACCGGTACCTGAGCGAACACCTGCTGGGTTCCGAATCGGGACTGAACCACTTCAAGGCCGCCCACGGCACCTGGGCGGACACCGCCTATGCCCAGCGTTTCGAATCGCTGCACCAGCAGGTCCAAGCGGATCAGGATGACCTGAAACGGATCATGGCCCGGCTGGGCTGCACCAAGCGGCCGATGGCCCGCCTGCTCGCTCCGGCGGCCAAGCTGGCCGGGCACGTCAACCCGTTCAATCCGCTGCGCATGCGCAAGCTGGCTGCCGCGCAGGTGCAGCTCGATGTGCTCACCGGGCTGCTCAATGCCAAGCTGCGCATGTGGCAGACGCTGCTGCTGATGCTGCCCCATGATCCGCGCCTGGACCAGGCGCTGCTGCAGGACCTGTCGCACCGCGCAGAGTCGCAGATCAGCCAGCTCAAGGCGCTCAGCGACGAAACCTGGCCCGAGCGCTTCGCCCCGCAGGTGAACGATGAACAGGGGGAACACCGCCCATGACACCAAAGAAAGCGAACATTGTTGGCGCCGGCCCCAATGGGCTGGTCGCCGCGGCGGTTTTGGCCGAGCAGGGATTCGATGTCCAGGTCTTCGAGCGCAATGCCCGTCCCGGCGGTGCCGCGGCCTCCGGCAGCACGCTGGGCGAAGGCACCATCGTGGATCTGGGAGCTGCCGCCCACCCCTTCGCCTATGGCAGCCGGGCCTTCGCGCATTTCGATCTGGCCGCCCATGGGCTGCAGTGGGATTTCCACGGCTATCCGCTGGCCCACCCGCTCGACGACGCCGAGTCGGTCTTCCTGCACCAGGACCTGGAAGCCACCATGGCGCAGTTCCCCGCCGATCGGAAGATCTGGCAGCTGCTGCATGGGCCGCTGGTGCGCCATCCGCAGGAGATCCTGGACAATGCCACCAGCCCGCTGCTGGGCATCCCGCCGCATCCGGTGCTCATGGCCCGCTTCGGGCTGCGCGCGCTGCCGCCGGCGAAGCTGCTGGCCGCCGCGTTCCGGACCCGGCAAGCCGCGGCGCTCTTCGCTGGATCCAGCGCGCATTCCATGCTGCCGCTCTCCCACCCGTTCACCTCGGGATTCGGCGCGCTCTTCGGGGCCTTGGGCCAATCATGGGGCTGGCCGGTGGCGCACGGGGGCACCGGCAGCATCATCGACGCGCTGCTGCGGGTGCTCGACGGACTGGGGGTGCAGATCCATACCGGGCACCAGATCACCCACCTCGCGCAGCTCCCCGATGCGGACCTCACCTTCCTGGATGCCACGCCCCGCCAGGTAGTGCAGCTCGCCGGCGACCAGCTCCCGGCACGCCTGCGTCGGCGGTTCGAGCGCTGGCGCTATGGCACCGCGGCCTACAAGGTGGACTACCTGCTCGATGGGCCGATCCCCTGGAAGGACGCGCGCACCGCGCAGGCCGGCACCGTGCATGTGATCGGCGATGCCGCCGAGCTGGCCCGGGCCGAGCGCCAGGTCGCTGCCGGGTCAATGCCCGAACGCCCGTTCGTGATGGTGGTCCAGCCTTCGAGCGCCGATGCCACGCGCGCCCCGGCCGGCCGGCACGTCATCTGGTCCTACGCCCACGTGCCCCAGGGCTACAGCGGGGATGCCGGTGCGCTCATCGATGCGCAGATCCAGCGGTTCGCGCCGGGCTTCAAGGACCGGATCGTGCAACGGGTAGTCACCGGCCCGGCGCAGCTGCAGGCCTGGAATCCGAATCTGGTCGGCGGGGATATCGGCGGCGGATCGCTGGCCGGCACCCAGCAGTTCTTCCGCCCCGCGCCCTCGCTGAATCCCTATTCGCTGGGCGTGCCGGGACTGTACCTGTGTTCCTCCTCCACCCCTCCGGGCGGCGGGGTGCATGGCATGGCCGGCTGGCACGCGGCGCACCGGGCGCTGCGTGATCTTGGGCGGGACTGAACCGCGCAATCACGGTAGCTGAATAGGGATACTGACTAGTAGAGAATAAAGTCTGGGAATTTCCTCAGAATCGCGGCCTGTTCGCAACAACTTGGTGGGCCAATGATAATTTTTTATCAAGTCCCCACCGCTGGCCGCAGGGTCCACAGCGCATTTCAAGGGCCACGCTGCCCAGTCCGGAGGGACAGATAACTGCATTGTTGAAGTGAGAAGTATCGTCTAGAAGTGGAGGGTAGTTCACATGCCAGGAAGGCTAGTCAGGTCCCAGACCGCGTTGCGCGTAGCAGAGCTGCTGGGATCACGCGAGGGAAGAAGGCATCTGAGCAGCTATGGCTGGACCCAAGGAATGCCAGTGGTCATGACACAGCCTTTGGAAGCGCTCGATGATGTGATGGGCCTGGTCTCGGTGCACAAGCGGCCGGTGCTGGTCGCGATGGTTGAACCGCAGACCGAGGAACTGAAGTTCTTGCACATTTCCGAGCCGTCTCCAGTCTTGGAAGTGGTTCAGGCCAGCGCGCCGCGCAGCAAGATCAAGGATCTGTTCGGCCAGGCCGAGCACAGCGGAATGGCTGCATTCCGTGTGAAGTACTGGCAATACACTGCGCTCGCCCACGCGGTTCCGGCTTTCGACGCCAGCAAGCTGGGACACAGGTACGCCACGCAGGAGTCCGGCAGCAGCGTGTAACCGCAAGCACCGCCGCAACGGGCACAGCCCCCGGGAAATCGCGCATCCGCGCAGATTCGCCGGGGGCTGTTCCTATGCCAGGGACCGGGACCGCTTACTTGGGCACTACCGGGCGTGGAGCATCTGGTGATCCAGCGCGGCAAGATAGTCCGCGAAGCCCTCGCGCAACCGCCCGCGCAAGCGCCCCGAGGTGATCGCCTGCAGGCGGGCCGTGGCCTGGACCCGGTAGCCGGCGCGGCGCAGCGCCTCGCCCAAGGCCACATCCTCCCGGGCCGCCAAGGGCTCGAAGCCTCCAACATCCAGGTAGGCAGCAGCGCACACTCCGAAGTTCGCGCCGTGGATATGGCCATGCCCCTCGATCGGCTGGTAGGCCTGCTCCCATAAGGCGAAGATATGCTCATCGAGTTCGCCGCGGTCCGGTTCCACGGTTCCGGCCACCGCATCGGCCCCGCCGGCGTGCAGGGTGGCAAAGCCCTCCAGCCAATGCTCGGCGACGCAGGTATCCGCGTCGGTGCTGGCCAGCCAGATGGCGCTCGGGTCCGCGTCCGCGCCGAAGCTGGCCAGGGCGTGGCGTGCCCCGGCAGCCCGGCTGGCTCCGACATTGCCGAAGCTGGCCTGCAGCAAGCTGATCCGCTGATCTGCGCTGATCTGCCGCTGGGCAACCTGTACCGTGCCGTCGGTGCAGCTATCGGCAACCACGATGGCCCGGACCTGCAGCTGCGGGCGGGCACGCGCCAACCGGTCCATGGCCGCGCGCACCGAATCCAGGCAGCGGCCCAGGCGTTCTTCCTCGTCATGGGCCGGGATGATGACCGCCATGGCCGCCAGCTGCCTACCCATGGGCACCAGCGGGCTTGCGCAGTATTTCAAGCAGGAAATCGGCCTCGCGATGCTCCACGATGCGCTCCCACCCCAGTTCTCCCGCCATCCGGTGCACATCCTCCCCGTCCAGCGGCCAGCCTTCAATGGGATGCAGCCAATGGCAGAGCACCAGCTCTCCGCCGGCTTCCAGTGCGGCAGCACTGGCGGCGAGCACCTGCGCCAATTCGTCGGCGGCCAGGAAATAGCCGATCTCGCTGAGCACTACCAGCTGCACGCTCCCCGGCTCCAGCTGCGGAAATTGTTGGGGCACCGTGGCCTGCAGCAAGCTGACATGCTCCATTCCGGCCACGGCACGCCGGGCCTGGACTAGCGCTGTAGCGCTGGCATCCACCGCCAGCAGGCTGGTGCTGCGGCGGCCCAGTTCGGCGCTCTGCACCCCGATGGAGCATCCCAGCTCCAGAACCGCCGCATACTGTTCCCGGGGCAGGGAGTCGAGCAGGATCTGCTGCTTGCGCTGCTCGTAGCGGCTGCTGCGGTATTCCCACGGATCTTCGCGTTGCCCGTAGAGCTCGTCGAAGACCACCGGAGCCGACGCGGCGTCCTTGTGGCCAGGCCAGGTGGCGCGGAAGATCTCGGCGCCGCGGGAAAAATGCTGCAGGAAGCCTTCGCTAAGGAGGACTTCGTCTCCTGGCAGGGCGGACAGCGGCCTGGTTTGGGAACGGTGGGCCTCCAGGGCGCGGGCCTTGGCATCCGCGCTGGATGCATCCAGGGCCAGCCGGCGCCAATGCCTGAAGCTGGGCTGCCGGTCCGGTTGCGCCCAGTGCCAGAACCAAATGGGGAATTCCAGATGGCAGGCATTGTGCGCCAGGGCGCAGTCCGCGGCGAGCAGGCCCAGGATTTCGTGGTCCGGGTGCCCGTCGCTGCGGTAGGTGCTGGCGATCAGGCAGCGCTCGCCGGCGTGCTGCTCAAGGGCTGCGCGGATCGGCTCCTGCTGCGCTTCGAGTTTCCCGTCGCCCAGGCCCAAGCAGTGCAGATGCAGCGTTCCGCTGCGCGGTCCTTGTACGCGCAGCGTGTCCATGGCCTCGGCCAGCTCGGCCTGGCGCAGCGCGGCCAACTGGGCCGGGGAGTGTGTGGTGGAGTCCGGATGCGAGGCTTCCCCGAAGCTGCAGACGATCACGTGGACATCGATCCCCCGGCCAAGGGCCATGCGGATCAGCCCTCCGGCTCCCAGCGTCTCGTCATCCGGGTGGGCGGCCAGGACAACCACCGATGCGATTGCGTGGAAGAGCTTCTCCGGATCCAGTGCGGCGATCCGCTCAAGCCCAGCCTGCTGCCAGCAGCTTGCAGATGTTCCCTGGTCCTGATGCGTGAAGTTCACCATGCGCTGCCACTTTCCGTTCCGGCGCGGTCCGCAATCAACTGGCCCAGCGCCGCGTCGTCGCGGGCCGCGTGGTGCTGGCGCAGATATATGCCCAGGTCAGCTGCACGCCGCGCATGCTCCTCATCGGCGGTCAGCGGGCCCGGACCGGTGGACTGGCCGCTGAGCTGCAACACCCGCTCGCAGGCCCCGGCCACCTGGCCGCGGACCCGATGGGCCGAAATGGCATCCAGCGCTCCGGCATCGGCCAGCCCGGCGGCCTGTTCCAGCAGCGCGGCGCAGCTGGCCAGCAAGCGGTCTGCTTCGCCGAGCCAAGCAAGGGCCAGCTGATCCGGGGTGCGCGCTTGGGCGCTGCGCAGCAGATGGCGGTAGATTCCCACCGCTGCCCCGAACCAGCAGGCGGCCACGCCAACGCCCCCGACAGCGAACCCGGGACGGGACAGGTACCAGCCGGCGTCCTGCACCGGTTGTGCCGGCACGCCGGTGAAGTTCACGCTGCCGCTGGGCAGCTGCGCCATGCCGCGGCTGACCCAGGCATCCGATGCCGGTTCAACGCCCGGATGCCGCAAGGAAACCATGAACAGCCGGCCGCCATCGGGCGTGGGGGCGGTGACCAGGGCATGCGTCAGCTGCGCGGCCAACGAGCACCAGGGCTTGGTGCCGTTCAGCTCCCATCCCCCGCCGGACTGGCGAACCGCTTCCAGGGTGGCGTTGGGCGGCTGCGCGGCGAAAACGCCCCATGCAGTGCCGGCCGGCCACGACATGCCCGCCTGGTTCAGGATTCCCGCGGCATCCAAATGCGGTTCCAGCGTCCTGGCCGCGACCAGGTCGGTGGCGGCCACGGAGGCCAGCAGCTCCCACAGGCGCTGGGTCTGTCCGGCCGCTGGCACCGGAGGTTCCTCCCCCGAACTTTCCAGCGTACGCAGCATCGCTTCCGGGTTGCCCTCGCAGCGCACGGCGGCCGCACGCACCGCGACTTCGGCGCCCCACCATAACTCGCTGTTGCGGGGGCGGGATCCTGGTTCGGCTGCACTAAACGACACCGGCCGCTGGTCCATCGATTCTCCTTCTCTGCGCGGAACTTTTGGCCAGTCTAGGTCACGGCCCATTCGTGCCCGGCCCAGCTGAATGACTCCTGATAACCGCAAAGAACAGCGCAACGCAGCGAGGCAGTTTATGGGATTGGCCGCCGCGACGGCGGCACTGTGATGATCTGCAAAGTTGGCCGCAAGCAAACTTTCAGCTTCGGGACCCCGATTTGCAATCTGCCCTATAGTTCAAGTTGTCAGTAACCAGATCCACACAGGAGGTAAGAATCATGGGAATTGGAGACAAGATCCAGAACAAGGCCCAGGAAGCATCTGGCAAGGCCAAGGAGGCCTACGGCGATGCCACTGATAATGAGCGCCTGCAAGCCGAAGGCGTGAAGGACCAGGCCGCCGCCAAGGCAAAGCAAGCAGGAGAACACGTCAAGGACGCCGCCAAGGATGTCAAGGACGACCTGTCCTAAACCGCACCACCAGCTATGCCCCATGGATACGAATCCATGGGGCATAGCTCTGCGCCAGGCAATGTGCACAGGAATACGGCCGCTGCTCCGGGAATTTGGAGCAGCGGCCGTTGGCGGTTTTCGGCGTCCTAGAGTTCGACGCTATTCGAGTCCCCGGGCTCGGCAGGTTTGCCGGTGAGCTTCTGCTTCACCCAGCCGGCCACCAGGCTCGCTGCCCCACCGGGGTTCTCCCAGTATTCAGCGGAGTCGGCATCGACGCGCAGCAGCACAGTCTGCGCAGATTCCGGGCCTTCGCTGGCGAAGGTCTCCACCGCGGCGTTCCACAGTTCCTTCTTCTTGGCGACATCGAGCACCACCTCGGCGTGGCCGCTGACCGACACCCACGCCTTGGATCCGCTGAACGCGGCATTGACCAGTCCCTGGGCCCGGATTTCCTGGACAATCCCGGCGTCGGCGGTAGAGAAGAACCAGAGTTCTCCTTCGTCGGTGGCTTCGATCAGCGTCAGGGGGCGGCTGGCCAGCCGTCCAGCGCTGAGGGTTGAGACCATGGCGATCCGCAGGTCCTGGATGATGCTGATGACTTTGCTTGCCTCGTCGTTGGCCATGAAGAGCTCCTTTGTCTTGGAATGATCTGGTCGTTTCACACGCTACCGAGGTGCTGGCCCGCGCCAAGGGGCGCCCAGGCGATTGCCAGCTTCGGCTCCTGCTCAGCTTTCCGGGTTCCGCCTGGAATCCGGATCCGCTTGCTCTTCGGCGTCCAGCTCGCTGGCGAAACGCAGCTGCCGCCCGTCGCTGATGTCCTGCTCTTCTTTTTCCTCCTGCTTCATGCTGGCCTTGGTATCCCGCGGCGGAAGCTGGACCGAACGCTCGGCGGCAATCCCCGCCTGCAGCTGGCGCCCGCGCTCGGCTTCTGCGTCGAAGACCGCGCCGAAGAGCAGCGACAGGTTGGCGATCCACAGCCACAGCAGCAGCACGATGACCCCGCCGATGGCGCCGTAGGTCTTGTTGTAGTTGCCGAAGTTAGAAACGTAGAAGAAGAACCCGACGGTCGCGATCGCCAGCACGAGCAGCGCGATGGCCGAACCGAGGCTGATCCAACGGAACTTCGGTTGCTTCACATTGGGAGCCCCGTAGTAGAGCACGGCCACCAGCACAATCGCGCACAGCACGATCACCGGCCATTTGGCGATATTCCATATCGCCACCGCGCCCTCGCCCAGCCCCATGGCGTTGCCCAGCGCCTGGGCCAGCGGACCGGAGACGATCAGCAGCATCCCCAGCACGGACACGGCCACAAGAAGCACCAGTGTCAGCAGCAGCATCAGCGGGCGCAGCTTGTAGAACGGCCGGCCTTCGGCCACCTCGTAGATCTGGTTCATGGCCCGTCCGAACGCCCCGACATACCCCGAGGCGCTCCATAGCGCACCGAGCAGACCGGCAATCAGGGCCAGGCCTGCCGACGGGGCCGATGCCAGCTGCTCGATGGGCTGGCGCAGGGTTTCGACCACTTCCTTGCTGGCCAGTTCCTCGATCAGCGAGAGGATGTTGCGGGTCATGTTCTCCGCCTGGCCGGCAACTCCGAGCAGGGAGACTACCGCCAGCAGGGCCGGGAAGATGGAGAGCATCGCGAAATAGGTCAGCGAGGCCGCCATATCCGTGCATTTCTTCCGGGAGAATTCCCTGATGGAGCGCTTGGCCGCGTATTTCCATGACCTGGAGTGCATATCCGGCGGGGAATCGGGTTTGGATTCGGCATCGGGTCCAGGAGCGTGCCGGGCTTTGGCAGCGGTTTCGGCCGCGTTCCCGTTCCCGGCATGGCTATCGGTTCCTGAAGGCATCTTGCACCTCTCTTCATCAGCTATCTGTGCCAGTTGATTGCCGCCGGCCCTGCTGCTGGGCCAGGCCGGCGCGGCAGGCGCACCGGATCATGCACCTGCCGCGCCACCTGCTAGGCCAGCTGGGCCGCGCTGCTACTCGGCGACCGGGAAACGCTCCCACGCGCGGTGGGTGGACAGCAACTGCTCCGCGCTTTCGGCCACCGCCGAAAGTTCCACCAGCGCGATGCCCGGCGCATCATCCTCCAGGCCCACCGCTTGCAGCAGGCCATCGGAGAGCCCGTCCAGGGTGATGATGGCCTTGTTGTGCCGGTAGGCCTCCGCGACCAGCAACGCCACGCGCGGGTCGATGGGAACCCCGCCTGCCCCCATGGCTCCGGCCTTGGCATCCAGCGCAACCGCGGCGTCCGGGGCCGGCGGCAGCGGGCCGATGAGCACCAGCGCATCGAATTCGATGGAGCGCGCCGTCAGGTAGGTGCGGTCAATGGGCAGGTCCGGGGCCACCTCGCCGCCGGAGGCCGAAACGAGCAGCGGGGACATGCCCCGTTCGGCCAGCGCCTGGGCTATTGCCGGCACATGCTGGTGGTTTCCGCTGTTGAACACCACCCCGACCTTGCGCCCGTCCACCGGCCAGGATTTCCCGATCTGGGACAGCGCGGGGCTGGCCACCGGATCATCCAGCTGCACTGCGGCCGGCGCCGGCAGGCCCAGTGCCTGGGCCACCGCGGCGGCCAGCTGGGTATCGATCTTCGCCAGGCATTCCACCTGCCGCTGGCGGATCGCGGTATCGGTGCACTTGCCCAGCTCAAAGGAGTAGGCCTGCTGCACATGGGCGCGCTCCACGGCCGAGAGGCTGATGTAGAACAAGCGCGCCTGGCTGTAGTGGTCCGAGAAGCTGGCCGGCTCGGAACGCACCTTCTTCCCGGAGGCCACAGGCTGCGGGAAGTCCAGCGGAGGCTGCTGGCCAGAAACCACCTGCGACATGTACGGACAGCCGCCATCCAGCGAGTTCGGCTTGTACGGCGCGATGCCCTTGGGCACCCGGTGCTGGTGGAAACCGTCGCGGAACATGTCGTTGACCGGCGAGTTCGGCGAGTTGATCGGGATCTGCGCGAAGTTCGGCCCGCCCAAGCGGGTCAGCTGGGTGTCCAGGTAGGAGAAGAGCCGCGCCTGCAGCAGCGGGTCGTCGCTGATATCGATGCCCGGAACCAGATGCCCGGGGTGGAAGGCGACCTGCTCGGTCTGCGCGAAGTAGTTCTCCGGGTTGCGGTCCAGCACCATCTTGCCCAGCGGCTGGACCGGGGCCAGCTCTTCTGGCACGAATTTCGTCGGATCCAGCAGGTCGATGCCCTCGAAGACCCCCGAGCCGTCATCGGGGAAAATCTGCACGCCCAGTTCCCATTCGGGGTAGGCGCCGGCATCAATGGCTTCGGCCAGATCGCGGCGGTGGAAGTCCGGATCCGCGCCGGCGGCCAGCTGGGACTCTTCCCAGGCCAGCGAGTGCACGCCGAGCTTGGGCTTCCAATGGAACTTCACCAGGGACGCTTTGCCCGCCTCGTTGACCATGCGGAAGGTGTGCACGCCGAAGCCTTCCATCATGCGCAGCGAGCGGGGTATCGCGCGGTCGCTCATCTGCCACATCACGTGGGCTTGGGCAGGGGTATGCAGGGAGACGAAATCCCAGAAGGTATCGTGGGCCGATTGCGCCTGCGGGATTTCGGTATCCGGGTGCGGCTTCGCGGCATGGACCAGATCCGGGAACTTGATGCCGTCCTGGATGAAGAACACCGGGATGTTGTTGCCCACCAGGTCGAAAATGCCCTCTTCGGTATAGAACTTCGTGGCGAAGCCGCGGGTATCGCGGGCTGTGTCCATCGAGCCGCGGGAACCGACCACGGTGGAGAACCGCACGAAGACCCGGGTCTGCTTGCCCGGCTTGAGGAAATCGGCCCGGCACAGCTCAGAGGCGTTGCCGTAGCTGATGAAGGAGCCGTGGGCGCCAGCGCCACGGGCGTGGACCACGCGCTCCGGAATCCGCTCGTGGTCGAAGTGCATGATCTTCTCGCGCAGGTGGTGATCCTGCAGCAAGGTGGGCCCGCGCTCTCCGGCTTTCAGCGAGTGGTCGGTATCGCTGACGGGAGCTCCCTGGTTGGTGGTCAGGAATTCGCTGTCCTGGCCGGGGCCGGACAACACCGGTTCCCCTCCCGGGCTTGCTTGCTGTTGTGGTTCGCTGGCCATGGCACTCTCCTAGCTGCTTGGGAATAATCGGCTGGTGAATGCCACGCTAGGGGCCGGTGCACGGCTGATGCCAGCGCGCTAGGCGATTCCCATGATTTACACATGTGCCCGCCACCGGGCGTGAACACGCCAGGACCGCCGGTGGCTGCATGGCCCACCCGCGGTCCTGGTAGGACGTTTCAGAAACGTCCTGCCCCTCGTGCTTGTGTTGCGTTACTTTCCAGATTCCGCTCCTTACTTGGAAACCAGCTGGTATCCATTTTCGTTGTGTTCCGCCTCGTCGATCCCGGCAATTTCGATATCTGCCGTGACACGCCATGGGCTGAACTTTCCAATGACCGTGGCGATGACCCAGGTCATCACCGCGGAGAAGACCATGACCACAATCAGGGTGGCTGCCTGGGCGATCAGCTGGGCGACGCCTCCGCCGTAGAACAGTCCGCCAGCGCTCTCCTCGGTTGGCAGGGCGAAGAAGCCAAGGAACAGGGTTCCGATCAAGCCGGCGACCAGGTGCACGCCGACAACATCCAGCGAGTCGTCGTAGCCCAGCTTCCATTTCAGGTTCACTGCCCAGGCTGCCCCGGCGCCAGCCAGGACGCCCAGCAGCATCGCGGCCCACGGGGCGACATCTGCGCAGGAAGGAGTAATGGCGACCAGGCCGGCCACCAGGCCGGAGGCGACACCCAGCGAGCTGGGGCGGGAACCGCGAAGCTTCTCAACCAGGATCCAGCCAAGGACGGCCGCACCCGGAGCTGCCAGGGTGTTGACCCAGATGAGTCCAGCCTGCTCGACGGTGGTCGCCGCACCGGCATTGAAACCGAACCAGCCGAACCACAGCAGGCCGGCACCGAGCATGACCAGCGGGGTGTTGTGCGGCTGCGGACGGTCGTGGAAGTTGTGGCGCTGGCCCAGCTTCAGGGCCAGGACCAGGGCTGCGATACCTGCGTTGGTGTGGACCACTGCGCCGCCGGCGAAGTCAATGGCTTCGCCGAAGATGCTGCCCAGGAATCCGTCAGCGGAGAGCAAGCCTCCACCCCAGACCCAGAAGGCCACCGGTGCGTACACCAGGGTGACCCACAGCGGGACGAAGAACAGCCATGGCGCAAAGCGGGCGCGGTCGGCGATGGCTCCGGAGATGATGGCTACCGAGATCATGGCGAAGGTACCGGCGAATCCGGCGGCGAGCAGCTCGGACTGCTCGGTGTTGTGCATGGCGAAGTCGCTGATTGGATTGCCGACGATTCCGGCGATGGCTGGTTCCCCGGCGGAGAACGAGTAGCCCCAGAGCACCCAGACAACGGCGGTGATCGCCGCGGCGGAGAAACTCATCAGCATCATGTTCACCACGCCGGTGGCGCGGGTCATGCCGCCGTAGAAAAGTCCCAGTGCCGGTGTCATCAGCAATACGAGTGCGGCAGCTATCAGGATCCATAAGCTGGCTACATCCAACTCCATCTGGATCACTTCCCCTCAAGGTATTCGGTGTATCGGTGGTGTTATGACTATCTAACGCGCCCGATGTTTCCGAACACTCGCTGCTTCGTTTCCGCTGTGTATCAAGTTCCTGCCGGGGGTAACGTTTGCTTCTCGGCAATGTTTCGCCGCCGTTTCGAACAGTTCACGGTGCTGCTGGCTGTCGATAAAAAGAACATCCCGGCATCAGCAGAAAGTGCTTTCTGCTGATGACGGGCTGGCGAGGCGGACGCCGGCAGCGGCTACAGTCGCTTGATCTTCACGACCTGGAACTTCGGCACCGTAGTGGATCCGCCGATGGTCGTGTCGTAGCTCAGGGATCCGGTCACCGTGGCGGTGATTTGGACAATGTCCTCGGCTACGATGTCATCCAGCGCCTCGCAGTCCGCCAGACCGTCTCCGGCTGTGAACATCGAATTGTGCTCGTAGTCGTATTTGCCCACCTGCGCGTGGCTCAGCTCGGCACGGAAGGTGCAGGGACCGGTCGCGGAATCGAACTGGGTGACCAGACCGTAGAGAATCACATTCTCATCGATGTGCGAGTCCGGTTGCTTCACGATTTGCGCCAGAGCCCGCTTGGTGACCTTCTTGGCCTTGTTGGCCTTGGCTTTTTCCGCCGCGGCCTCAGCTTCCCTGTCTTTCTTTTCCTGCGCCTTGCGTTCCTTCTGGGCTTCTGCGGCCGCTGCGCGTTCTTCCTCGGCTGCGCGAAGCCCTGCTGCTTCTTCCTTGGCCAGGGCCAATTGAGTTTCGGTTTCTGCCAGCTGGGCTTGCAGTGTTTCCTTTTCAGCAGCTATGGCTGCGCTCAAGGCTTGCGCAGCCTCGAACTCTTCTGCCGAAACCCCGCAGGCAGTCAGCGATAGAATTCCGGCCAGTGCGGTTGCAGTTACCACGAACCTCTTCATGCTCATTCCCCATTTCACGAGTGCGAGTTGCTTGAACCCCCAAGTTTCAAGTACCCATGATCCTTACAGGGGCCGGGGACAATTTAGCTGGAGCAGGCACACTGGAAGCATGGACCGATCTTTCTTCTTGCCCGATGCCTTGGACGTTGCGCCCCGGTTGCTCGGGGCAGTACTCACCGTGGATTCCAGTGATGGACCGGTCAGCGTGCGCATCACCGAAACCGAAGCGTACATGGGCCTGGGAACCGCAGGGCCCTATGATCCGGGCAGCCACTCGAAGGACAGGAAAACCGATCGCAACGCGTCCATGTTCCTGGAACCCGGGCACGCGTACGTGTACTTCACCTACGGAATGCATTACGCCCTGAATTTCGTTTGCTCACCGCCAGGAGCTGCGTCCGGGGTGCTGATACGTTCTGGCGAAATTATTTCCGGCGCCGACCTGGCCCACGCACGAAGACTGGAGAAGCGGCCCATCCGCTACGCCCGCAATCCCATCCCGGAAATCCAGCTGGCCCGTGGACCGGGGAACTTGGCCACCGCATTGGGACTCACGAGATTAGAACATGACGGGCTGGATCTGTTCGCTGCACCCTTTACCCTCCATGCTGCCTCTAGTCCCCCGGAGGCTTTGCGCACCGGACCCCGTGTTGGCGTCGCGGGGATAGCCGGCGGTCCGCAGTTCCCCTGGCGATTCTGGCTGCCCGATGAGCCAAGCGTTTCCGCTTTTCGCCCGGGCCGCGATGCTCCTGGGGCAGTCACGGGCATCAGGAATCAGAAATAGGCTCTGGCTGCAACGCAATTAATGCGTTGAAGCCAGAGCCTATCGAGCAAGGTGCCGCAAAGCCCTATGCTGCCGGGAACAGTTCCTTCGAATCCAGTTCCTTCTTCAGCCGGGATTCCAGGGTCTGGGACAGGGACTCGGCAAAGGTTTCGGTCAGGTGCGAGTGGTCCCAATAGGCCACGATGCCACCGACTACCGCAAAGCAGCGTCCGTCCTCGCACAGCTGGTCATTCATGTCGACGTCGATAATATTCGGCTTATCCAGGGCCTTCACCGCGTCGGCTTGCGGATCCATCGGAATCCATTGCTTCGCCTCGCCACTGCATTCGCTGAATTCGCCATCGCTGGAGGCCACGCAGTCAGGCACATTCTCCACGGTCTCCCCCGGGAAGGACGTATCCCGGATGACCGCTACAGCGGCGCCGGTGCCGGCCCAGTCCTGGAGAATCTTTTCGTAGGCCTTCTGGGCAGGCTCAGCGGTGTTTTCCATTTCGTATCCGGAAACCGGAAGGGACTGGCGGTTGGAGCTGATCACCAGATCATAGTCTTCCTTTTCGATCTGCTTGGTCACCCAGCTGCCATAATCAGCGCAGCCCTTTTCCCGTGCCTTGGAGTCAAAGACCTGGGGTTCGCCCATGACGGCGCATCGGCTGGCCAAATAGGTATCAATACTCCAGCCATTCTTCTTCGCCATAGGTTCCAAGGCAGGAATCCACTGGCCTGCATGCGAGTTTCCAACCAGTGCTACCTTGATCTTGCCATCACCGTAGTTGCATACCGGGCGGTCCTTGTAGTCGGCGTCCTGGCTGGCGAAGCAATCGTCCTTGTAGACAACCGGCTTGTCGGTCTTCGCAACTACCGGGGCGGGAGCCACCGGCTGGTAGGCCGTCTCGATATTCACTGCTTCACCGCATGATTCACTGAGCGACGCGGCACCGAAGCAGTCTTCGCCCAGCTCCTTTTCGACCTGGGCCAAGGCCTTGTCGACGTCTTGGGCGTCATTGATAATGCGTTCGGTGTTGAGGTAGAAAGCTCCGGCAACCAAAGCCAAGACGAGGCTGCCCGTGGCAAGGAAGCGTGGCGCCGTGAGCAGTACCGAGGCGTCAATGAACTTACGGAATCGAACCTCGACAAGCTTCTGCGTCAAAACAGCCAAGACCAGCGTCAAGGCCAGGGCAATGATCTTCTGAGGCCACTTGAAGTCTTCCACCATGAACGGCATCAGGATCAATAGCGGCCAATGCCAGAGGTAGATGGCATAGGAATTGTCACCGAAGAACTGGAACGGCTTGCTGCTCAAGAACATGTTGGGCGAGTACTTGTGCGTGGAATGGCAGAGCAGGATCAGTGCGGTGCCGAATACGGGAATTGCTGCAATGTATCCGGGGAACGGCATCTGCCCGGTAAAGGCCACTGCGCTGAATGCGACGGCAAGGACTCCGCCCCACGACCCGATCAAGCTCATCACATCACTCTTGGCCGCATGCGCACGCGCTCCCAAGGCCGCCACCAGGGCGCCTGCCGAGAATTCCCAGACTCGGGTAAAGGTCGAGAAGTACGCGCTGCCCGGTTCAGTCGCGGTTGCGTATAGCGAGTATCCGAAGGAAATCACGAAGACGGCGCTGATTCCGGCCAACGCGGCGGTTGCCGGCTTGATTCCGGACTTGATTGCGGCGAAGATCAGCACGCCGATCAGAATTGGCCATACGAAATAGAACTGCTCTTCTGCAGACAGGGACCAGAAATGCTGGAAGGGGCTTGGAGCTTCGCCTTCGGCAAGGTAATCGACCTTGGTCAGTGCCAGGTACCAGTTCTGGAAGTAGAACGTCGCGGCCATCGCTTGCAGTCCCCAGTCCTGCCACACCGTGGACGGTGCGAAGAACCAGATGCCCAAGACGCTGGCCAGGATCACCAGGAAGGAGGCAGGGATCAGCCGCTTGACTCGCCTCATCCAGAAATTGACGACATCGCCAATGCTCTTCGGCGGCTTGGCGAGCAGATGCGAAGTGATCAGGAATCCTGAGATCACGAAGAACACGTCGACTCCGACGAAGCCGCCGGGCAGATAGTGCCCCCAGAAGTGGTACAGCACAACAACACCTACGGCGATGGCGCGCAGGCCCTGGATGTCCATGCGGAAAGCCCTGGGCTTAGGGTCCTGCGTGACGGGTATGGGCAGGTCTTGGTTCGACGACACTTCTGGATGGATCCTTTACCGGCTGGTCTGGCCGCACGGGGCATCCAGAATCAACCGGAGTATCCCTCATGCAGTGCGTACAGATTGAAGGGACACACTTCCCCAGAAAACATCTTTACCCAAGTAGTCTGGACGTTTTCTGTAGCGCTGGTCACTGCTTCCCTGGGCGAGCTGCGGCCAGAAGGCGCCGGAAAAGTTCCATTCACTCACTGACTTGAACTTTTCCGCGGGGGTCCCAAGGAAAGCTCCGGACCCGGAATCAGGCGGTGTGATCGACCTCACTGCAAGATTTCCTTGATCCCAAGCCCTGTGTGCGCCGATGGCCCAACAGGAACAAAACCGCTCTGTGCAGGAATTGCAGATGCGCAGCGCCCGCTTAAACAAGATCTCCCCGCCGCAGGAAACGACGGGGAGATCAAGAAAATATGGAATTATCGATTAGCCTTCGAGCAGTGCGTCCACGAAGTCTTCCGGATTGAATGGCGCAAGATCATCCGGGCCCTCGCCCAATCCCACCAGCTTCACCGGAACACCGAGCTGACGCTGGATAGCCACGACGATGCCACCCTTGGCAGTGCCGTCGAGCTTGGTCAGCACGATGCCCGAAACATTGACAACCTCGGAGAAGACCTTGGCCTGCTGCAGGCCGTTCTGCCCGGTAGTCGCATCGAGGACCAGCAGGACTTCGTCAATGGTGGCCTTCTTCTCGACCACACGCTTGATCTTGCCCAGCTCGTCCATCAGGCCGACCTTGTTCTGCAGGCGGCCGGCAGTGTCGATCATGACAATGTCGACTTCCTGCTCGATGCCCGCGGAAACGGCTTCAAAGGCAACGGAAGCCGGGTCGGCCCCGTCGATCTCGGAACGCACGGTAGGCACACCCACGCGGTCGCCCCAGGTAGCCAGCTGCTCGGCGGCGGCCGCACGGAAGGTATCGGCGGCGCCCAGCAGGACGTCCTTGTCTTCAGCAACGAGAACTCGCGCCAGCTTGCCGATGGTGGTGGTCTTGCCAACCCCGTTGACCCCGACCACCATGATGATGCTTGGGCGGTCCGGATGCGGTTCAGGCAGGTAGCTTCGGTCCAGACTCGGATCCACCAGCTTGAGCAGTTCCTCGCGAAGCATTGCCTTGACGCGAGCCGGGTCCTTGCTGCCTTCAATCTTCACTCGTTCACGCAGTGCGTCAACAAGCTCAAGCGCAGGCTCGGTACCCAGGTCTGCCATGAGCAGGTTTTCTTCAATCTCTTCCCAGACATCCTCGTCAATCGAGTCTTGGCTGAGCAGGGCCAGCAGGCCCTTGGAGAACATGCTGTTGGATTTGGTCAGTCGCGCACGCAGCCGGGCCAGGCGGCCCTGCACTGGTTCTGGAACATCGAGCTGTGGCGCAGCAGGTGCGGCAGGCTCTTGGACCGCGACAGGCGCATCGCTTGCACCGGCAGTGTCCGCTGCGGCATCAGTATCGCCCTCAGCGCTCTGGCCAGCTGGCAAGTCGTCTGCATCGCGCTCTGACGTATACGGAGTCTTGGGCTTGCGGCCCTTGGTGACGAAGGCAATGACGCCAATGGCCACCACGGCAACAACCGCGACAATGATGATGGTTAATATAAGCGAATCAGACACGCTCTAAATCGTCTCATATCTCCAACGATTTAGGGATCATATGGCAGGCAGCACCAGCATCAGCGCATTTTGGATTCAAGGCTAGACTGGCAGGTGGGTTGCTTAGCCCCATTCGTCGTTCCAGAAAGGCTGAGGGTTACTGCTCGCTGAGCGGCAGAACCATCTGTTCAATTGATATGGCATTGAAAACCACCCGTGCTGCCAAGGCGCCCATCCCCCAAGAGATCAGCGTATTGCTGGTTGCGGCCTTCATCATCGCATTGGGTTTCGGGCTCATCGCCCCCATCTTGCCCCAGTATGCAGTGAGCTTTGATGTCGGCAATGCGGCCGCCACGATCATCGTCAGCATTTTCGCCTTTACCCGTTTGATTTTCGCACCGGTAGCAGGCGTTCTGGTAGGCAAGCTCGGCGAGCCCAAGATCTACGTCACCGGCGTTCTGCTGGTTGCGGTATCGACTTTGCTTTGCGCGGTGGTCCAGGACTACACGCAGCTATTGATTGCTCGTGGACTGGGCGGGTTCGGGTCGACCATGTTCACCATTTCAGCCATGGCATTAATTGCGCGCCTGGCTCCGGAGAAATCGCGTGGACGCATCTCGGGCCTGTACGCCGGCTCGTTCCTCTTGGGCAACGTCTTCGGCCCGGTTCTCGGAACCCTGCTCGCACCTCTTGGCATGCGTGTTCCATTCTTGATTTACGGCACCGCCCTGGTGATTGCCGCCGGCGTGGTCTACATGGCCTTGGGACGTCGCCGCGATCTGGATGCAGATGCGGCAAACCCGCGATCAAGGCATTCCGATATTGAAGTGGTGACCACCCGCGAGGCGCTGGCCTCCCCCGCCTACCGGGCGGCATTGTTCTCCGGGTTCAGCTACGGCTGGCTGGCGTTCGGCGTGCGCAACAGCATGATCCCACTCTTCGCCTTGGCCGTATTCGGCCAATCCATGGGCGCCACGGCCGCCGGAATCTCCATGACTGTGTTCGCCATCGGCAATGGTTGCGCGCTGGTGTTCTCCGGTCGCCTGACAGATAGCATTGGCCGCAAGATTCCTATTGTCCTTGGCATGAGCGTCCTGCTCGTGTCCATTGGCGCGATGGGGTATTCGACGTCCCTGGCTGGCTTCGTCGTCTTCTCGGTCCTGGCCGGCATTGGCGGCGGGCTGCTGGGCCCGGCTCAGCAAGCGTCCGTGGCTGACGTGATTGGTTCCGGCCGCAACGGCGGCAAGGCACTGGCCGGATTCCAGATGTGCACCGATCTTGGCTCCATCATCGGCCCGCTGCTGGCCGGGGCCATGGCCGACATGATCAGTTTCCAATTGGCTTTCAACATTTCGGCTGTCGTGGGTCTGGTCGGAGTAATTGCCTGGCTGTTGGTTCCAAAGACCATAAAACCGGTGGAATTGGCCGATTAAGCAATTCCGCAGTTTTGGATTTCCCTTGGCATTGGCATCGATATTAATTCGCGGAATCTTGCCGGGAAACATCGGGTAGATATACTAGCAATGGCTTTCGCCATTTCACTTGCACTCGATTATTCAGGGGAATCCATGCCGGCTATCCGGACGCGACGATCCAAAGCTCTATCAATTGCGGTTATAGCCGCACTTTCCATCCCGCTTTCTGCTGGTCCGGGGTTCGCCGCGCCAACAGAAGAGCCCTCCGCTCAAACTGTTCAGTCTCTCTCGTCCACTGCTACCGTGGATGATGCGCCGGAACCATCGTCTACGCCGTCTCCCGAGGCCGAGGCGCCAGCACCAGGTGCGCCGGCTTCTATTGCCACTCCAGCAGCTGAAGAAATTTCCAAGGCACTGTCCAAAGACGATGATCTTTCCAAGAAAGAACGCGTGCAGCTGGCCGACAATGCGCTGGCCGAATTGGAGCTCGAGCACCTCGATGCCCAGCTGGGCCAGGGAGCCAAGCGAATTGCCGAAACCGGTGACGCGACGATCCCTACTATGGACGAACTAGCGAATCTCGCGAAGCTGTCTTCAAATGATTCTGCGACTTCAGTTCCGTTCCAGGTGGGCGCGCCGGCTTCCCTCGATGAGTTGCGGACCTGGCGTCCACCGGGCACCCTTGGGATCGATGTTTCCCGCCATCAAGGCGACGTGAACTGGTCCACTGCCAAGGCAAACGGGGCACGTTTCGCCTACATCAAGGCCACCCAGTCGTGGCCTTCTTCCTTGTACAAGGACCCTAAGTTCAGCCAGAACTACACCAAGTCGCGCAATGCCGGCCTGATTCGCGGTGCGTACCATTTCGCCATGCCTGCCCATTCTTCCGGTGCTGTTCAGGCCAGGGAATTCATGGCTAACGGTGGTGGTTGGACCAATGACGGGTACACCATGCCCCCACTGCTGGATATCGAGTGGAACCCGTACAACAAGACCGCTTATCCGCAGGGCAAGGGCGATATGTGCTACGGCATGACGCCTTCCCAATTGGTTGCCTGGATCAAGGACTTCGGCAATACCGTCAAGGCCAAGACCGGTCGCCTGCCGATGATCTACACGGCCCAGTCGTGGTGGGATGAGTGCACGGGTGATTCTGAAGCGTTCAAGTCCTGGCCACTGCATGTCTCGATCTTCCCCACCGCTGACGTTGCGAAGAATCCCCGCGAACTTCCTGAAGGCTGGACCACGTTCAATGTCTGGCAGTATTCTTCCAACTCCAATATGTTGGGGTCAACGAAGAATGTGGATGCCAACGTGTGGAACGGCGATCTGACATCGCTGCGCGACTTCGCGAAGAACCGCCGCAGCACGCAGTACAAGCTGACTACCAGCTACTTTGGCAATATGGATGTCTGGCCGACCCGCTTGGGCCCATCGCGCATGTCTGGCGCCAACCGCTATGGAACGCCTGTTGCGATCTCCAAGCGCACCTTCCCCTACGGGGCCAAAACTGTTGTCGTGGCTTCCGGCGAGCACTTCGCTGACGCACTATCAGTTACCTCGCTGGCCAACCGCCACAATGCACCGCTGTTGCTGACCAAGCAGGCTTATCTGCCGAGCGCAGTGGCTGCGGAAATTAAGCGGCTCAATCCATCACGCATCATCATTGCAGGTGGCCCGACCGCAGTCAGCAGCAAGACGTTCACGCAGCTGAAGAAGTATGCACCGGTATCCCGTGAAGCAGGAAACACGCGCTATGGAACCAGCGCAGAGATTGCTACGAACTGGTCGTCTGCCAAGAACGTGTTTGTGGCATCTGGACGCTCGTTCCCTGATGCCCTGTCCATGGCAGCTGTCGCGGCAGACCGCAAGGCTCCGTTGCTGCTGAGCAGCAAGAAGTACGTGCCAAGCACCATCTTGAAGCAGCTGAAGCGCCTGAATCCCTCCACCGTGTACTTGGCTGGTGGGCCACTGGCAATCTCCAGAAATGCGGAAAACGAGATCCGAAAAGCTCTTCCGAATGCCAGGATCGCTCGTTACGGCGGCGAAACACGTTATGACACCAGTGCTGTCATCGCGAAGGCCTTCTGGCCAAACGGTGCGCAGCGCCAGTTCATTGCCAACGGCAAGAGTTTCCCCGACGGACTGAGCGGTGCCGTTGCTGCAGGCTACAATGGCGCGCCCATGCTGCTGGCTAAAAAGTCCTGCCTGCCTAAGTCCATAGGCTCAGCGCTGACCGGCATGGAAGGTTGGACAAATGTGCTGGTTGGTGGACCGCTAGTTCTTGATTCGACCGTTGCCTACCGAAATGACGGCTCCCTCAATACGTGTTCGTAGGCGTTGCGAGTTAGGGTTCGCCTAGCTGCACAGAGGCTCGTAGTTGCTGTTTGGGGCAACTACGAGCCTCGTTGTGTTCTGCAGGAAGGTGCCTGTCCCGGGGAAGGCGGACAGTCAGGCTCCCTATGGCCCCGTGCTACTTAGCTTGGCGAGCATCTATGCTCATATATCCATTCGCCGTTGCGTAGACCAGCAAGCCCGAGAATTCCTGGCTCGCAACGCTTTTCCCCATCTTGATCCGCTTTGCAGGTACGCCCTGATACTCGATGAAGATGTTGCCCAAGCGAGAAATCGATTCAAGCACGGTGGCACGCGGGAAAGATGCAGTGAGCCGCGATCCGCTTTCGTCAACTGCAAGCTCTCCCCTTGCCACGGTTTCGGTGTCCCGATCCCTTATATGAATGCCGATTGGCGACGGTCCCGAGGCTGGAAAATCGACAACCAAAGAAATGCGTTCAGCAGTATTTTCGACCGAAACAACTGCAGGCGCTTTCTCGGAATCCATTTTATTCTGGGCAAGCTGCTCCAGGTATTCCAAGTCGCCGGCGAGGATGGCGTCGACCAGCTTTGCCTCTTGCGGCTTGAAGAGCGCTGCAGAATTATCCAGTTGGAAGGTTTCCAAGAAACTCTTGTGGCTCGACACCCATGCTGCGCGCTGTTCTGCGGTATAACGCAGGAAACGTTGTCCGTCATAGAAACGCAAACCCTTGCGAACGAACAATCCGGCAATGCGCTTCCTTGCCACTTCCAGATCCCGCCCCGTGTACGTCGCGATAGTCTGCGCGATCTTGGTCAAGGAACCTACATAACCGGCAGGATCGATTTGCTGCGTACTAATATTCTGGCCGTCCGACCTTAGCCGGATCTCGTAGTAGTTGTAGTCGCCCAGGATGCTGATTCGCCGGGCAGCGGAATATGCTTCGACCATGGCGATGCCATCTTCAAGCCTGACTTTTTCTTCGACAAAGCGGATGCCATGCGAATTGAGAAGCCGTCGCCTGATCATCTTTTGCGGCGAAAGGGTCCGCAGAATAAAGTCGTAGTCGACATCGAGAATTGTTTTTTCAAACAGCTTCGCTTGAACTCTCCGGCCGTCCAAACCGACCATTTTCGGCACGAGGACATCCACGTCGTGCTCCAGCGCAAATGAAGTCATGCGCCTGAGCGCTTGAGGCCCGAGCCGGTCATCACTGTCGATGAAGAAAACATATTCTCCACGCGCATTCTCAATGCCTACATTGCGCGGCTTGCCCGGCCAACCACTGTTCTCTTGATGCAGGGCGATGAAGTTCGAATTTCGCTTCGCATAGACATCCAAAATCTCTCCGCCAAAATCCGTCGAGCCATCATCCACGGCAATGACTTCGAATTCTTCTGGCTTCAGGTCCTGGGCTTCCAGAGAATTAAGCAGTTCCGTAAGGAATGGCATGGCGTTGTAAACGGGAATAACCACACTCACCAATGGAGAAGGTCCCTGGAGCATCGACCCGCTCGGGAGGACATCCTCCTCCCCTGTTTCCCGATGTGCAGGACTCTTCGAAACAGCAGGGTTATCATTGATACGTTTACGGAAAAATGCCATGTCATCCTCAGTAGAGACAGTGAATTACGGAGCATGCAAGCTCGCTCCTGCAATTCCCTACTTTACCGCAATAGCTACGTCGTCACAGCTCGTTCCATTTTCTGGCTAATCACCGTAGAAACCCCGTCTCCGCGCATAGTGACGCCGTACAGGGCATCAGCTACTTCCATGGTCTTCTTCTGGTGGGTAATCACAATCAGCTGCGATGACTCGCGCAGCTCTTCGAAGATCGTGATCAGGCGTCCCAAATTCATATCGTCCAAGGCCGCCTCCACCTCGTCCATCACGTAGAACGGCGACGGGCGAGCCTTGAAGATGGCGACCAGCAACGCGACAGCAGTCAGCGAACGCTCGCCACCGGAGAGCAGCGAGAGCCGCTTGATCTTCTTGCCGGCCGGACGCGCTTCCACCTCGATGCCTGTGGTGAGCATATTTTCGGGATCGGTGAGCACCAGCTGGCCCTCGCCGCCTGGGAAGAGGCGATCGAAGATCCGCCTGAACTGCACGGCGGTGTCGTTGTAGGCCTCGGTGAACACCCGCTCGACGTGGGACTCAACGTCGGCAATGATCTGCTGCAAATCCCCTCGGGACTTTTTCAAATCCTCGAGCTGGCCGGAAAGGAACTTATGTCGTTCCTCCAAGGCAGCGAACTCTTCAAGTGCCAACGGATTGACCTTGCCCAAGGCCGCCAGGTCGCGTTCTGCCTTCTTCAGCCGCTTTTCCTGCTCGACGCGATCATATGCCCGGGTGCCGACAGGCTTGCCGTCTTCATCAACGTTCTGCCGCAGCGCGCCCCACTTGTCATCTTCGTCGAGGGCCTCCGGAATCAGCTGGTCTGGACCATAGTTGGCGATGAGGTGATCAGGGGTGTATCCCAGTTCCTCCAGGGCCTTGGTCTCAAGATTTTCAATGCGCATCCGCAGTTCCGCACGGGCCATCTCATCACGATGCACAGCATCAGCAAGACGGGCCAGCTCGGCGGAGAGCTGCTCCGCTTCCTTGCGTTGGCTGCCCAGCATGGATTCCACTTCGGATTTCTTGCCGGCCAGCTCTTCGCGTTCTTGGCCAGCCATCGATACGGATACTTCAATGAAACGCAGGACGCGCTCAGCAGCTTGCTCAATACGGATCGCATTGGCTGCTTGCGCCTTGCGCTGCTCCGCTCGACGAGCTGCAACTTCACGGTGATTGCGCTCAGCGGACGCAGTGCGGCGCAGGCCCTCAACGCGCGAACGCAACGCAGTGACGCGCTCTTCACTACTGCGCAAGGCAAGACGGGCTTCTAATTCCTGCTGTCGTGCCGCGGCCGCAGCATCTGCAAGAGCTGCTCGTGCAGCGTCATCAACGGTTTCTTCATCTTGATCCGTTGAAGCTAGCTCCATGCGCTCGGTAATCTCTTCCAGAGATTCCTGCTCGATTTCCAGCTTCTCCAGCGTTGCTTCGAGCTTTTCTTCCAGCTTGGCTTTGTCCGATCGCGCGCTGCGAAGTTTCTGTCCAAGACGTGCCAGATACGAAGATAATTCATCAATGGTGGCGTCAGATTCAGCCAGGGCCGACAGGGCTTCATCGCGTTGTTGCTGAGCGATGGAAAGCTCCGGTCCCCGCTGAGCCAACCTTTGCTCGACAGTGGAAAGTTCTTCCTGGCACTGGGAAAGTTCAGTTTCCGTCTGCTCCACTAAGGCCTGCTGCGCGATCAGGGAAGCGCCTGCTGAGTCCCCCACGGAACTGCGAACTGCCGAAACAGTGATGCCATCCAAGGTGGTGAGCAGCGCAGATGGGTTCTGCACCAAGGCCGCAGGTGCTTGGCTCATTTCCTCAATGATGTAATGGCCAACAAGAAGCTGATCAAGCAAGCTGTCCAGCGGGCCATCGGCAGCTACAACTTCACGAGCGCTGACGGCATTAGGCATTGCAGTAGCCTTTGCACCACTTGGCAGAACTTCGGCGTGCAGGAATACCTGGCTGGCCTGCTGCTGTTGCAGGTCTTCGATGAGATCCAACGCATCACCAACGTTCTTGGCTACCAAAGCTTCTGCACTGTCACGCAAAATCGCGGCGATGGCCTGCTCATATCCCGGATTAACCGTAATCAGCTCCCCCAAACGGCCGAGGAGCAGGCCAGAAGTTGATCCAAGAAGCTGTGACGACTGATCATCTGGTTTGGAGTTCAACTTCAGGGCTTCAAGGCGAGCACGCAATCCGGAAACACGCACCGATAGCTCGCGTTCACGCTGGCTATCGGCATTGTGCTCTTCTGACAATGCTGCGTGTTCCCGATCTGAACTCTCAAAATCGATATTCAGTTGGGCTTCGCCCGCCAATTGTTTCTCAAGATCACTGGCAACTTCTGCGTGAGAGCGCAAATCCAGTTCAAGGTCCGAGTCGAAGGACTGGACGCTTTCCTGGAGTCGGGAAATTTCGGCCCGGGTCACGTCGACACGGCTGCGTGCGGAAGCCACCTGCGAGGCGAGCCGTGACATGCCTTCTCGACGGTCCGCTGCGGCACGGAGCATGGCAGCCATTCGCTGCTGTTCGGCGCGTGATGCTTCCTCGGCCTGCTCTTTAGCCTCTACAGCTTCAGCAAGAATCTCGTGGCGGTCTTCAAGAGCTTCTTCAAGTTCCTCAAGTTCTTCGCTCATTCGCTCAGCTTGAGCTTCCAAACGCTCAGGATCTCGGCTGGAATCGAAATGGGTTTCATTGCTTTCCAGCAATTTCCCGCGTTCACGAGCCAACGCGGCAAGGGATCGGTAACGCTCTGCCTGCGTGCTCAGCGAAACCCACGTTTCCTGGATTTGAACCAGGCGCGGGGTAATGGTTTCCATCTGGGCAGTCAGTTCAGCGATGTGCTTCTTGATGCGTTCCAGGCGTGCCGCAGCGTCTTCTTGCTGAGCTTGGATCTTGGATTCGTCATCAATATCCTGGGCAAGCTTGTTGTTCAGTGTGACCAAATCATCTGCCAGCAGGCGGGACTTTGCATCCCTGACATCAAGCTGCACCGTCTGCGCACGGCGAGCGATTTTCGCTTGCCGTCCCAACGGAGCCAATTGGCGGCGAACCTCGGCGCTCAAATCTTCAAGACGATCCAGATTTCCCTGCATCGCTTGCAGCTTGCGCAGGGTTTTCTCCTTGCGCCGGCGGTGCTTGAGTACACCGGCCGCTTCCTCGATGAAGCCACGCCGATCCTCAGCGGTAGCGTGCAGGATGCGGTCCAGCTGTCCCTGTCCGACAATCACATGCATTTCTCGACCCAGACCGGAATCCGAAAGCAGCTCTTGAATGTCCAGAAGACGGCACGAACTTCCATTAATGGCGTATTCGGAGCCACCAGTACGGAACAGCGTGCGGGAGATAGTGACTTCTGCATAGTCGATAGGCAGCTGGCCATCAGCATTATCGATTGTCAGGGACACATGGGCACGGCCCAGTGGTGGGCGGCCGGAGGTGCCAGCAAAGATCACGTCTTCCATCTTGCCGCCGCGAAGCGTCTTGGCACCCTGTTCACCCATGACCCAGGACAGTGCGTCAACCACGTTGGACTTGCCGGAACCGTTAGGTCCTACAACAGCCGTGACACCCGGTTCAAACTCAAAAGTGGTCGCCGATGCGAAAGACTTGAATCCGCGAACGGTGAGAGTCTTGAGATGCACGGCGTGAAGTTCCTATGTTTGGGCCAAATCGCTAAAGTTGGGTTGGGCAATCAAACCCAATCCTTGTGGCAATTCTAGCGAAGCGCACTGGGGATTATCTGGTTGTGCTCGCAAAATCCGAGGAAGAAAATCGAGGGATAGATCATTCTATGAGCATTCTGACGCAGATTGACCAGTGGCCAAGTGACAACGCGGTATCAGTGGTGGTGAACGGCAATGGTGCAATCATTGACCAGCACGGCGATACTGCACGTGTTTACCCCTTGGCTTCGGTGACCAAGTTGCTCAGTGCCTACACGTTCTTGGTTGCTCTGGAAGAAGAAGCCATCACCCTCGAAGACCCTGCAGGGCCAGAGGGTTCAACCGTACACCACCTGTTGGCACACACCGCAGGCTACGACTTTGATTCGGAAACCATCCGCTTTGCTGTAGGGACTAAACGCGGATACTCCAACTACGGCTTTGAAAAGCTCGCAGAGCATCTGGAACAACAGACCGGAATCAGCATGGCCCAGTATGCCCAGGAAGCGGTCTTCGTTCCCCTGGGCATGGCTGATACGGAAATTGCCGGCAGCTGCGCAAAAGATGGCCGATCCACCGCCGCAGACCTGGCAAAATTCGCTGCCGAACTTTTGCACCCAACTATCGTGGCGCAAGAAACTTTGAGCGACGCAACGCGTGTGCATTTCGAGAACCTCGCTGGAATTCTGCCCGGCTATGGCCGGCAGAACCCGAATGATTGGGGACTCGGGTTTGAAATCCGTTCGTCCAAAGCGCCGCACTGGACAGGTGCAAGCCATCCAGGTACCACTTTCGGGCATTTTGGTCAGTCCGGCACATTCCTCTGGGTGGACCCGGAGCATCGTCTGGCCTGCGTGACTCTCACCGATAAAGGCTTTGGCCAGTGGGCTGTTGACGCTTGGGCGCCGTTCAATGAACAAGTGCTCAAATCGCAGATTGCATAGCTTGAGGAAAGCTCCTGATGTGCCAGCTAACGTCTTGTTCGGCGTGGTCGCGGCTGGCACACGGGACAGCTGTAGGAAGAACGGCCCATAAAAGGATCACGTCTAATCAGAGATTCACGGCCGTTTTCTCTGCAACGCAAACAGGCTTTGCCTTCGCGCCCGTAGGCGTTCAAGGACCTGGCGAAATAACCGCTAGCGCCGTTAACATTCACGTACAGAGAATCGAAGCTCGTACCACCAGCGGCGAGGGCGAGTGTCATCACATCAACCAAAGCATCGTTGAGGCGTTGCACTTCTGGACGCCTGATAGTGCCAGTATTGCGCAAACCTGAAAGGCCTGCTTGCCAGAGTGCTTCATCCGCATAGATGTTGCCGACTCCGGAAATGATCCCCTGGTCCAGAATCGCTCTCTTGAGTTCTGTCGTCTTTTTGCGAAGCGCGACGTACAGGTCTTCGGGCTTGCGGTGAGGATCCATCACGTCTCTGGCAATGTGAGCAGCCGCCTGTGGGATCGATGCTTTTAGCGACCCGGCTCCGGCAGGCAAACCATCAGATGTTGCAACCATTGGGGAGAGGAACATTCCCCCAAAGATTCGCTGGTCTATAAAACGCAGTTCGTTGGGGAAATCGGATTTTTCGCTGAGTGAGAGCCTGACTTTTAGATGTTTCTCATCGGGAGCATCAGGTTCTTCGACGAGAAGTTGACCGCTCATGCCGAGGTGGGCAACCAATGCTGCAGGAGTTGAAAGGCCTTCGAGGTCCATCCACAGGAACTTGCCGCGGCGAACCACAGAAGCGATAGAGCAACCGCTCAATGTCTGTTCAAAATCTTCAACGCCGTCGGCATGACGGCGGACGGAACGCGGGTCCAGCACTTGAGCGGTTAGTACCGTTCGAGTGCGAACCCACTTATCCAGTCCTTCTCGGACTACTTCAACTTCTGGCAGTTCTGGCATGAACTAAACGCTATCCCTTAGGTAGCTGCTCACCTGGATGCAGCAACAGCCAAGTCTTGTGCGCCGCTTCCTGCTCAGCTTCCTTCTTGGATGGCCCATGCCCCTGGCCGTATCCGTCGTTTCCGATGCGGAGTTCGGCAAGGTAGGTGCGTGCGTGGTCAGGACCGGAACCAGTGACCTGATAGTGCATCTCGCCTAGCTTTTGGGAGGCTACTTCTTCCTGGATTACAGTTTTCCAGTCAGTCGTCGCGCCCAGCAGCCGATGATCTTCCAGCAGTGGAGTGACGAAGCGAAGCACAAACGAGCGCGCAGCTTCCATGCCTTGAACCAAGTAGGTGGCCCCAAGAATTGCTTCCATGGTGTCTGCCAGAATGGAGGATTTATTGGCTCCGTTGGACTGGGCTTCCCCACGTCCTAGGAGCAGGTGCTCCCCCACTTCCAGATCACGGGCAATGATCGCCAAGGCGCGGGTACTGACGATAGCCGCTCGCCGCTTCGCGAGATCGCCTTCTGGCAGATTTGGGAAAGTTGCGTATAGGTATTCTGCAACGCAGAAGCCAAGAATTGAATCGCCTAAGAATTCAAGGCGTTCATTCGTTGGAATGCCACCGTTCTCATAGGAATATGAGCGGTGGGTAAATGCAAGACGAAACGTCTCGGAATCAATATTG
>NZ_JBLVOC010000020.1:4076-6504 GCF_053543575.1 Glutamicibacter sp. AGC84 | reverse complement strand
CCGAGACGCTTCATAAGTTCTTCTTTTGAAGACATGTCTTAGACGTCTGCGACCTTGCGACCCTTGTACTCAAGGAACAATTCGGTACCAGCCGAGTCGGTGACAACCTTAGCCTGGTGAGGCAGGCTGTAGGTTACGCGACCGTTTTCAACGGTCTTCACCAGGTTCGGTGCGGTAGCCTTCCACTGAGAACGGCGGGCACGAGTATTCGCACGGGACATCTTCCGCTTTGGAACAGCCACGACTACTTCTCTTCTCTCTTGTCTGACGTTTTATCATTTGTCGCATCCTCTGCGACAATGTCGGACAGCTGCGCTAGCGCTGCCCAACGTGGATCCAGGATCTCATGATCATGCTGAGGGTCATCGTTGAGGCTGATTCCGCATTCACTGCAGAGCCCCAAGCAATCTTCCCGGCAAACCGGCTGGAACGGCAGGGCGGTAACCACTGCGCTCCGTACTACCGGATCGATGTCAATCAAGTCACCGACCACCCAATACTGATCCACATCATCATCGTCTTCGAATTCTTCGCTCTCTTCATAATAGAAGAGCTCTTGAATATCAGCCTCGAAGTCGTACTCGATGGGCTCCAAGCATCGTCCACATTCCCCAGCGATTTGCGCTGTAGCGGTACCCGATACCAGAATTCCTTCATGCACAGCTTCAAAGCGAAGATCTAAGTCAAGCTCAGATCCTCCACGAATACCGATGAGTGCATTTCCCACATCTGCGGGTGCCGAAACCTGCTCATTGAGAGTTTTCATTGAGCCAGGCGAACGGCCGAGCTCCCTGGTTGAAAAAACCAGAGGCGAGTTGCGATCGAGTTCGCCGTGTGACGATCGATCAGAACGCTTTTCGCTAATGATGACTCCTATAGAAACATAGTCCGACATTTCATCTTAGCTTGCCGTAGGCCAAGTTCCCAAACTGAAACCAGTTTTCAGAGCTCGATGCCGGTGTTGCACTCACCACAGCATATCGTATACGACCTGCCAATCCCTACTTGCACGCGTTGCTAATCCACCATTCCCGACCTCGCAATCCGCGCCGCGGACTTCGAAGAAGAATCGGAATAACGCCAGGGGCGAGCGCGACGCAAAACGGCTTATAGCAAACGTCCCGAAGAAAGCTTGCCCAGCGAATTATGCTTGGTCATGCTTCGAATTAAGTGGTGAGGGATTCTCCGTGAAAGTGTTACGAACCGTCAATAGCGTCGTCAAGAAAGTGCAAGCGCGCTTTGAGACACGGCGACACCTGAAGTTCATTCAGAACCACGCCACAGAACTACGCCACCTGCCCGTGGGAGCCGACCGGTACAAGGTAGCGCTGCACTTTCCCGATGAGATGGCCAACGCCTACCAGATCAGGCAATGGTACGAACCGCTTTTAGCCTTGGCAGAGTTCGTGCCGGTGGTAATCATCGTGCGAAGTCCTGATACTGCGCTGTCACTGCGCAAGGAATGCCCGCTACCGATTCACTTCGCCCCCGCCGTGGAAGATATTGAGCGATTCATGCAATCCCAGGATCTACGTGTGGTGTTCTACGTGAATCAAAATATCCGGAACTTTCAAATCATGCGGTTCAATGCGCCTAATCATGTCTTCATCTGCCATGGCGAAAGCGAAAAAGCCTACATGTGGTCCAACCAGCTCAAGGCCTACGACTATGTATTTTCAGCCGGTGAAGCAGCTAGAGATCGCCTGGTAAATCACTTGCGCAATTTCGACGCTTCGTTGCGTTGCCGGTTAACTGGGCGTCCGCAAATAGATGTGGATTATGCGTCGCCTGTCGACCTGAATAAGGAACTACCAACGCTTCTCTATGCCCCAACGTGGGAAGGCGACCGGCCTTCCATGAATTATGGCTCAGTACTATCCCACGGCGAACAGTTAATTGACGCCCTGATCAAGGACGGTGGATTCAACGTTATTTTTCGTCCCCATCCACGTTCTGGACTGGGTGCGAAACCCTATGGGCAAGGCGTAGAAAGAATCCGAAAACAGCTGAGGGCGCACAGCGAAACTTCGAAAGCCCAATTCATTTTCGATGACTCGGCCGACTGGGGCTGGCAGTGGTCAGCTGCTGACCTTTGCGTGACCGACATTTCCGCAGTTGCTTATGACTTTTTGGCTACAGGGAAACCAATGTTCGTGACGCAACCGATGTCCACCGAGGCTACCGTTGATGAATCTCCAGCGCTGCAACAGGTGCCTGCCCTTACAGCTGCGGCGGCAACGGAAATCAGCCGGCTGGCGCGAGAAGCCTTGGCCGGCAACAACCCGCAGCTACGAGGACTGGTCAATTACTACTTTGGCGACGTTTCCCCCGGTGCCAGCATGCAACGTTTCGTTGCAGAAACGCTGGCGCTAGTGCAAGAAGACAGCGTCACTGATCACTAGCCAGCTTCAGCAGCATAGTGGTGCCG
>NZ_JBLVOC010000020.1:0-4036 GCF_053543575.1 Glutamicibacter sp. AGC84 | reverse complement strand
CCCGGCAACACAATTTCAATAAGCTGCGGTGTCTTCCTTATTTGAAGAAGCGCTCAACAACGCGCCGCGCGGCATGTCCGTCATCATTTGGGGCAAACTTTTCAATGAATTCGTCTCGATTCACCCCTGGCAGATCAGCCCCCGCCAAAGCTGACGATAGTGCATCCCAAAGGTCGTTCTCTTCTTCAACAATAGGGCCAGGCAACGCACTCTCGTAGTCCAAATAGAAACCACGCAGATTGTCCCGGTAGTTCTCCAGATCGTATGCATAGAAGATAATTGGTCGTCGCAACAGCGAGTAGTCGAAGAACACCGACGAATAATCAGTAATCAATACATCAGAAGCAAGGTACAGTTCCTGAATATCTGGATGACTCGAGACATCGATAATGCGGTGCCGCAGGCTCTCCGGAATCGACACGGCATTTGATACCAGCACATGCATGCGCAACATCAAGATGGTGTCTTCGCCAAAACGACGGTCGAACTCCTCCAGATCCATTGGCAGGTCGAATCTGAATTTACCGCGGCTTGAAGCCGCATCGTCACGGAATGTCGGCGCGTAAAGTACGGTCTTGATTCCTGGGGGTATCGCAAGCTCATCACGAACACGCTTTTCTTGCTCAGCAACGTCGGTACCGGTCAAGATGTCGTTTCGGGGATAGCCAAGCTCCACGGCTTCGCCTGAGAATGCATAGGCGGATCGCATGATCTCGCTCGTGTAGCGAGAAGGCGAAATGAGGTGCGTCCATTGGCGCGTTGCTCGTGTAACACGCTCAAGATACCCCTCATCGCGGCCTTGAACTTCGCGAACATCGAGTGCCATCTGCTTGAGTGGTGTTCCGTGCCAGGTCTGCAGGAACACTCCCTTCGCGCGACGCTTCACATAGTGCGGGAAGCTCTGGTTATTCACCCAGTATTTTGCCCGTGCTAGGTGCCAGAAATATTCCGGTGACAATCGTTTAACGGTAGTCGTCAAAGGATCGGAGAAGCGGTGCTTTCCCGAGTAAACCCATACCTTGCGACGTGTGTCACCTTGTCGCAGCAATTCCTCGTAAATATACCGAGGAGAGTCGCCGTACTGATTCCCGAGACCCGATTCGAAGACGATGAGGTCTTCTTCCATGGGAGCAAGCTTGTACAACTTGTATAGCTTGCGCATGACGTCAAAGTACCGCTTGTTCCTACGGAACTTGTTCTTCAACTTAACCGGCAATTCGGCACGCCAGCCAACGTTGGGTTTGCCGCGCAGCTCGGCTCGCTCGATTTCTTCCGTTATGCGTTGCGAATTGTGTTGGTCCCGGTGGGTCATGAACACGTCAGCACGTTGACGGTACTTGTCTTCCATGGCTTTCCCTCGTTGCAGGGTACGCGAAAGATCATCCAGCAATGTTTCTGCGTCAAAGGCAATGCGGCCTGGTAATTCGTCGTCCAAGTTCAAATGCGAACCGCTCGGTCCCAAGAAGCGAGAGCGATCGAACTGGTAGTAGTGAACAGGCTTGTGCAGGAAGCTGAAGTCAAAGTTCACTGAAGAGTAATCCGTGACCATGATTGCCGCGGTCTTGATTAGTTCCTGAACGTCAATTTCACCCTGGACAATTAGTCGAGCCGGCGCGCCAGCGAAATGATCCCTGAATTGCATCATGTTGGGATGGAGGCAGAAAACAACTTCCAGGCCATGCCTCTGGACTAATTCTGCAAGTTCCGCCGAATTAAGCACATTTTTCCATTGCTCGAGGTAGTCCGATTCAAGGAAAACTTCCTCATTCTGCAACCAATCACGCCACGTTGGGATGATCAGGAGCATGTTCTCGTTAACACTCAAATCCGTCGCTAGCAAGGAATCGAACCGGGATAGCCCGGTGACCTTGACTTCGTCAGGCGAATAAAGGAAGTCCTTAACGATGTACTGCTTCTCGCGCTCAGAGGAAACCATGAAAAGGTCCGTCGCAAAGCCAGGTGAATTCTTGCCGTAGTTGGGAACCATCCATTTGGTTCCCATGACGCCATGCTGCAAGAACACCCGAGTAGCGCGGCAACGCGACGAGAAGCTATGGTGCCTTGTTGGGTACAAGTAATCGGCATGGTGCGTGCCGATGACTCGTTGTGCACGAATAGCCAATTCAAAGTGTTCTTTGCTGCCATGGAAAACGACGTGATCCATGGAATCGAAATTCCGCAAATCGGGAGCTTTCTCATCGATGACATAGTATGCATCAATATCTGGGCGTTCTTTGCGCAGGTATTTGAACAGATGCAGCCCGTTGTCCTGAGCCTTGTAGGACAGTTCGCCGACGATCCAAATCGGTTTCGAATCCGATGGCTGGCTGATTGGGAAACTACGCTGTTTGGCGTTAGCAAGTACGGCAAAGGCTTCTTTGTCGAACACTTCCAGAATCACCGATGTTGATTTTGCTTTGAAGGTGAAATACGGAGAAATCGCTAGAGTCTTTTCACCGATTGTCACCGCATCTGCACGCGTCGTGCTGCGCACGGCAAACGGGGTACGAGTCACCCGGATGCGTGCAAGCTCACCGCTGGAATTCGAAGTCGCCAGCAGATAGAGATCGTAGTTATCGCCACGATCGGTCGCCTCCCAGTCAGCAGATTTGAAATCCAGGGTTGCTGACCAGCTGTAGATAGCACGTCCAAAGCGCTTTGCTGCATGTTTTTCGTCGAGAACCAGCTCCGCTGGAACTTCAACTGTAAATTCCGATTTACGTCCAACCAGTTGCAAAGTGACTGAGGACAAGCGGTCGCTCTGCGTTTCCAGAACTCCGCCCAACGACAGCATGCCGTCATTGATCCGGGTGATGTCAGTACGAATTCGATACTTGAAGCGCAGAGGCCGGTTCAGGGCCAAAGCCACTTCGGCCTTCTTATTGATATAAAGTCCTACGCTGCGTTCGCCTGAATTATAGACCGTGTCATGGCTAAAAGTAGTCGACGAGAATCGCCCCAGAATACGGTGGGCGATAACAGGGCCGTTGAGGATTAGTTCCCCGGCGTCGATCCGTTCCCGGACCTCTTTGCGCCTGAGCAGTTCACCGTCTTCAGTTAGCTGCAACCATGCGATTCCCGGAGGCAATTGATCGAATTCGGAGCTGAAGGTCAGTGCAAGACGAACCGTACCGGCGTACAGGTCATTTTCCATAGTCACTTGGTTGTCATCTGCGTCATCCGAATCAGGAACGCTGGATTCCGGCTCTTCGTTGCTGGAAGCGAGTTCGCGATAGTCTTGCCACCGATCAAGAAGGGGATCCAGAGAGATCTCAGCATGGATTCGATGGGGTTCATCGTGACCGATTTTGACTAGATCAGACGTAAGTGGCGCAACAGAAAGAACGATGTGGCTACCGTGTAATACCGAAACGGATTGCACGGGATGGGCAACGCTAGCGTCCAGATGCAGAACTTCATCACGAATTGCAAGGTTCAGCTCTTGGTAGCCGCTGTAGTAGCGATACTTTTTGCGCTTCAACCGCTGGGTACGCAAAGTCTGCATCGCTGACTGCGCCAAGTCTTGCATAGCTCGAATTTCAACTGCCACGAATAGTGTCCTTCAATGTTTTAGCTGCTATCCCCCGCGTAAGTCCTTCAGCGGATCAGCCTGGAAATCACGCGTGTACAACATGAATAGGCCGCTAGCACCACCCGCAGTGGCCGTCATTTCATGTGATCCACAGTCTAAGATTACCGTCCGTGGGCCCTCAAATCAGTTTGAAACCGCCACGGACACCTGCGAATGGCCATAGAGTCTGCTTCGACTGGAGCGTTGTCATTATCTGGCGCTTAAAGTAATTGGTCCCAATTCTGAACTGCTCCCCGAAAGTTGGACTGTAAAAGTCAACAACTTTAGGGGAGCATTTCCATGCACGCACGAAGCACACTATCCGAGTACCAACGCGAGCAACTCGTGGAACTCTTCGAGCAAGGCTATGGATATAGGTCTGTGGCATCAGTGATTAAAGTCGGTACATCCGCGAGCAAGCGCCTCTACAATCAGTGGCGGTTACATGGCAGGCTATGCCTCATG
>NZ_JBLVOC010000019.1:8784-10810 GCF_053543575.1 Glutamicibacter sp. AGC84 | reverse complement strand
CGTGCTGCGGAGATGAGGGCTTCCAGCAGTTCGATGCCGTGGGCGCAGTCGGCTTTGCTGCCGTGTTCTTCGAGGGCGGAGAGGTCGTTTTGCACGGTTTGGACGTGGAGGTCGAATTCCTCGGGGGGTGCTGGTGGGGTGAGGCTGTTTCCGTGCGCCTTTGCTTCGGACATGTTCTAATTATACTTCGCTTGTTCGAACATGTCTTCTAATAGTGTGGAAAACTTCAGGGGTTTTCGATAGGCGAGAGTGCGCGAAGCGGAATAAAATGCATAAATATGCATTCCTGATCATGAAATCCATCTCAAAAGCTGACTGCCGAGCGATGCGCAAATACGGCTAATGCCCAAGAAGAAGCGGGAATTAGTGCGAACCCGCCGGATTCCTGAAAAGTCGGGACCAGCTGGATTATGACATGATATTCCAGTTCAGAACTTCCACGCGCAGCGCCCGGCCGCATCCTAGGCAGGGGCGAGGCAGCACCACCATTTCCCTTGAGGATCCGCGATGAACCGCAAACCGTCCGTGAGCTCCAGTCCGGCCACCCTGCTGGGCGCGCAGCTGCGCCGCCGCAAGTCGATCACGAATATGATCGCCGAAGCGGAAACCAATGCAGGGGCAGGCCAGCTGCGCCGCACCTTGGGCATGTGGCAGCTGACCATGATCAGCGTCGGCGCCACCATGGGCACCGGCATCCTGGTGATCCTCGGCGATACCGTGCCGATCGCCGGTCCGGCCATCTGGATCTCGTTCGTGATCGCGGGCATTACCGCGCTGCTTTCGGCGGTGTCCTATGCCGAAATGGCCGGCATGGTTCCGGTTTCCGGCTCCAGCTATTCCTATTCCTATGCAACCATGGGCGAAGGCATCGCCTGGATCTGCGGCTGGTGCCTGGTGCTCGAATACGCGGTGTCGGTGGCTGCGGTGGCCGTGGGTTCGGGCCAGTACGTGAACGAAACGTTGCGCACCTTCGGCATGGAGCTGCCCGAGCTGCTGGCTGGCGGCCCGGCCGACGGCGGAGTGGTGAACCTGCCGGCGCTGATCGTCGTCGCACTGGCCACCTTGCTGCTGGTGCGCGGGGCGCGCGAGTCGGCCATCGTGAACTCGATCGTCGTGGCCATCAAGGCCGGCATCCTGCTCTTCTTCTCGGCCGTCGCCTTCAGCGCCTTCAATGCGGGCAACTTCGAGCCGCTGCTGCCAATGGGCGCCGCCGGCGTGACCGCGGCGGCATCGAGCGTGTTCTTCTCCTATATCGGCTTCGACGCCGCCTCGACGGCCGGCGAGGAAGCCAAGAACCCGAAGCGCGACCTGCCCCGGGCGATCATGCTCTCCATGCTGATCGTGACCATCAGCTACGTGCTGGTGGCCGTTTCGGCGATCGGCGCGCGCGAATGGAACTGGTTCGAAGGCGCACAGGCGCCGCTGGTGCAGATCATCGGCGAACTGACCGGGCAGCCGATCTTCGTGCTGGTCTTCGCGGTCGCCGCCGTGCTGGCCATCGCCTCGGTAGTGCTCACCGTGCTCTACGGCCAGACCCGCATCCTGCTGGCCATGTCGCGCGACGGGCTGGTGCCCGCGGTGTTCGGCAAGGTCTCGGCCCGCACCGGCACCCCGGTCGCCGGCACCTGGATCACCGGCATCCTGGTGGCGGTCACGGCCGGGTTCATCCCGCTGGGCGCACTGGCCGACGCCACCAGCATCGGCACGCTGTTCGCCTTCGCGCTGGTGGGCGCCTCGGTGATCTACCTGCGCAGAACCCAGCCCAAGGCCGAGCGCACCTTCCGCGTGCCGCTGTACCCGCTCACCCCGATCCTGGGCATCTTCGCTTGCCTGTTCCTGATGAGCCAGCTCGGTTGGCATACCTGGCTGGTGTTCATCATCTGGATGATCGTCGGCGCAGCGCTCTACCTTGGCTACGGCCGGCGCCGTTCGCGCCTGGGCCAGATGAGCGCGCAGGACTACGCGGCCAGCCACGGAAACGAAAAGTAGCTGCGCGCAGCACGCAGCAAGCGGGCGGGACCCGGCA
>NZ_JBLVOC010000019.1:509-8764 GCF_053543575.1 Glutamicibacter sp. AGC84 | reverse complement strand
CATGCCGGGCCCCCGCCCCTTTAACTACTTGCCCTGGTAGCTGAGCCCGAAGCCGTAGTCGAAGAGCGCTCCATCGGCAGTTTCGCCGTAGCCGGGCAGGTCGCTGAACTGCTCGGTGATCGCTTCGCGGGTGCCGGCCAGCGCGAACGGCATGCGCCCCTGCGGGGCGAACTTGCCCGAGAGGATGTCCATCAGCGCGGTGTCGGACATGCCGAAGCCGGCGACGATCGAAAAGCCCGCACTCTCGGATACCCCTTTCGGGGATATGTTGGGTTTTGAGGGATGACTTTGAAATCGTCGAATCTGTCTCAATTCCACGTCGCCAATTTGAGCTCACTAGCAAAAGTTCTGCAGCGCTTCCTCATCGCCGACGGCTTGGCCGCGAAAGATTGGCAGCCGCGAGTACATCGGCACTGTCATCAACAAGAGGGGGCGCAATGCTTGAAGTGGTCTGGGGTTCTTCTCTGCCTATGAATCAGGAAGCCCAGAACTGGAAGACCTTCTGCACCTCCGTATGCCAAGGCCGGGTGCCATCAGTCCACCCACTGCCTGGCGCGCCCGTGTCTTTATTGACGATGAGCGCTGCCAGCGAAGGCTCTCCACGGTTGATGCAGTCATCGGAAAGGTCGTCCAGGACGTGCCTCAATTCGTAGAAGACGCCTACTCCTTCGATACCGATTGCCTTGCCCAGTTCGCCGTAGGTAACGATCGTGCGCCGCATAGCAGCCATAATCAATGCCGCTCGGGCCTGAGCGACGTCTACAGTCCTGTCTTTTCTAGCCATGAGCTAATCATCCCCCCAGCGCGACGGTAAAGCTATCGACGGCGCCGTCAAAGAATGTCCACGCTCCATCTTCTAGAGTTGGGCAGCTGACGGTCTTCTAGAGTTGGGCAGCTGACGGTTGGTGACGGGGTAACGCGCATGACCATCCAGATTCCTCCGGGCGTGGAGGCAAGCCTCGAAGCCGTGCTCGACACAGCCATGGCAGTCGGGAACTGTTGAACATGGTCCGTATTGTCGAGGCCTTCGGAATCGCCCTGAGGCTGCGGGAGGCGCCACGAAGCGTTCAGCCGGTCCTCCAGGCGGGTGATGGACGAGTCGGCCTGTGTTTAACTACTTGCCCTGGTAGCTGAGCCCGAAGTCGTAGTCGAAGAGCGCTCCATCGGCAGTTTCGCTGTAGCCGGGCAGGTCGCTGGCCTCGTCCATGACGAATGGCTGGCGGATCGCACCGGGCGCTTAATGCCCGTCGGGCTGTTGAATTCGCCGTTCGCCGCATTTGAGGAGCTGCAGGCGAGTTCCGCGAAGTTGGGGGAGGGTGCGGCTTTCCGTACCGCCCCCAGCTCTGGCCCCTAGATTTCGCAGGTTTCGGAGGGCGCGTTGCGGATCAATCCGCGCTCGGCCACCAGCGTGCTGATGAGCAGAATGGCGGCGGCCGCGTTCCAGGGAACGAGCGGCAAATAGCCTTCTGGCGGCAGGTCGGAGAGCAGCCAGCGGGTTACCAGGAACGTGGCCAATCCCAGCGCAAGCGAAATGGCGAATGCGATGCCCCGGTGCTTCTTGGAGACGCCCTGCCACGCGGGGATTGATCCGTCGGCAGGTGCTTCAGAGGTGATTCCCAAGAACTTCAGCATGCTTTCCTTCTCTATAATGTCCGATAGTTGTCATATAAAGATCAAGTCAACTAAGTGTTATTTCGATAGTATCGAATCTGAAAATTGCTGTACATGGTACTTTCGGATGACACTTCGACTTCGAACACCGAGCCCGGGTGAAACTTTTGGCCCCGTGCACGGCGCGCAGGCCACGGTGGCGCCATTCGGCGTCCGGTGCAGCCAAGCGCGGGGGCAGGACCGAGGTGCGTGGGCGCATCGCTCGGAACGCTGCGAGATCGCCCCCGGGGAAGTGTTAATGGGAAGGCGCACTAGCGGCCTAGCGCCAGGCGCGGTTCCTGCCTTATCATCAGTGAGTCAGGAACATGGCCCCGCCAGGTTCCGGCGCTCTCAAAAGGGGCGATACCCGTTGCGGTCCAGCAACCGGTAACGGCAGACATATATGGAATTTCTTCAGCACGATTTCTTGAAAAGAGTCCATAATGTCTAGCGTTTCAGCTGCCATTGCCCACGCCCTCAAGCCGCTGGCCCCGCGGATCTTCGGATTGATGGGCAACGGCAATGCCCACTTCCTCGACGCCGCAGTGCGTGCAGGCTTCGACTACACCGCCGTGCGCCACGAATCGGCCGCCGTTTCGGCCGCCGACGCCTACTTCCGCATCTCCAATAAGCTGGCCATCGCCTCCACCACTTACGGTGCCGGCTACACCAACACCATCACCGCACTGGCTGAAGCCGCCGCGGCCCGGACCCCGCTGCTGTTCGTCACCGGCGACGCGCCAACTTCCGGCCTGCGTGGATGGGACGTCGACCAGGCCGCGATCGACACAGCAGTGCGAGCACCCCGCTACGTCGTTGACCGTGACAACCCGGGTGCCACCGCTCTGGAGGCGGCCGCCCGGGCGTTGCGCGAACGGATGCCGGTTGTTTTGGCGATCCCTTATGATTTGGCCGCGGTGGATTCCCTCGAAGAGCAGCTGCCTGATTTCGCCTCCCTGCGCAGCACCCCTCCGGCACCGCAGCTGAACTCCACCCAGCTGGAGCAGATCGCTGGAAAGCTCAACGCCTCGCAGCGCACCCACATCCTCTACGGCCGCGGCGCGATCGATGCCGCCGCGCAGGTCCAGTCGCTGGCGCAGAAGCTGGACGCCACCACCTCGGGTACCCTGCTGGCCCGCGACCTGCTGGACTACGAGTTCGATTTGGGCATCACCGGAGGCTTCTCCACCGAGGCCAACGCCCAGATCATCGCGCAGGCCGATACGGTATTGGTGCTCGGCGCCTCGTTGAACCAGTTCACCATGCGTTTTGGCGATCTGGTCGCGCAGGATGCCAGCTTGATCCAGATCGACCTGGGGTGCGCCGCCACCAACCCGCGCGTGGACTATTTCGCCACCGCCGATGCGGCCCTGGCCGCCGCGGACCTGCTCGGTGCGGTGGAGCAGGCGCAGGGCGGATGGCGTTCAAGCCTGGACCTGTCCAATCTGCGCACCCGTCCGGCCGGTGACGACCTGGCCGCCGACGGGCAGCTTGATCCGCGCCGCGTGGCCAGCGAACTGGAGAAGATCCTGCCGGCCAATCGCGTGCTGGTGCAAGACGGCGGCCACTTCATCGGCTGGGGGCCCATGTACTGGTCGACCTCCGGTGCACGCTCCTTGAGCTGCGTGGGCACCGCGTACCAGTCCATCGGCCTGGGCATCGCCTCCATGGTGGGCGCAGGCCCGGCGGCGCAGGGGCGCACGGTCGTGCTGGCCGCCGGCGATGGCGGCTTCCTGATGGGCCTGGCGGACCTCGAATCGATCGTTCGCACCGTGGAAAGTGGCGTAATCGTCATCTACAACGACTCCGCGTACGGAGCGGAAATCCACCAGTACGGATCCGTCGGCCTGCACGAAGACCCGATGCTGATCCCGACGGTGGATTTCGCCGGTATCGCCAAGGCCATGGGAGCCACCGGAATCCGCGTTGACACGCTCGAAGACCTCACCGGGGTCCAGCAGTGGGTGGATGCCGGAGCCCGTGGTGTGTGCCTGGTGGATGCCCGTGTCTCGATGCATGTGCGTGCTCCTTATATGGACGAGGTCCTTTCTGCGAACAAGAAGGCCGCCGCGGCTGCGGCATTACAATCCGGTAAAGGTGGTGGCAAGCGGTAGCCGAACGTCGTAGGGTGGTTGAGTGCGCAAGTTATTAGTCGGAACAGCAAGTCTGGGTCTAGGGGCACTTTTGATGTTCCCCTCAACCGGCGCTTTTGCTGCACCCACTGGCCCTGGCGACTCGGCGGGTGCCAGCGCAGCGCAGCTTTCCGAGACCTCGCTTCGCGTGGCAACCATCCAGGCAAATCTCAGCGGCGAAACCCCCCAGGAGCTGCCCGCGAACCTGATGCGCGGATCCGACCGCCAGGCGGCGCAGGTTGCAGACAAGATCAGCAGCGCCAATGCGGACGTGGTGGTGCTGACAGATATGGACGCCACCCAGGACGCGGTTGATGCACTGAACGACCAGTATCTGAACAATCCCGACGATGCCCGCGCCGATGTGGAATACGGGTATTCCTACCTGGCCGTGGGCTCCAAGGGCCTGCAAAGCGGTGCCGATCTGAACGCTGATGGCGTCATCGGCGGCGCCGAGGATGCGTGGGGCCAGGCCGCATTCGCCGAGCAGGGCTCGATTGTCGTGCTATCGAAGTACCCGATTGCACAAGACCAGGTCACCAGCGTTTCCCAGCTCAAGTGGCAGGACGTTGCCAACGACATGATGCACCACACCGACTTCTCTGGTGTGCTCGCCGCCTCCATTCCGGTGATGAGCACCGGGCTGTGGGACATTCCCATCCAATACCGTGGCGAGCCGGTGCATATTCTTGCGACCCAAACCCAGCCAGATGCGCAGGACCAGGAATTCGCCAAGGCACGCCAGGCTGATGAGCTGAAGGTTCTCACCGGCTACCTGGCCGGAGAGGACTACGTTCGCACCGATGAGGGCGAGCAAGCAGAAGGAGTCGGCGAAGACCGCTATGTCATCGCCGGCGCACTTGGCTTGCAGGAGAACGCGGCAGATCGCGTTGAACCATTCCTCCAGGGGCTCAAGCGCGCGAACGCTTTGAATGATTCCGGAAGCTACCTGGTCCCCAGCGCAACTTGGCAGGTATTGGGCCAGGGCCGCATCCAGGAGCATCCGCCAAGCAGTTCCCAGCCCCTGCCCGGAACGGTGCCGGACTTGGTGAAAGCATCAAGCCCGCTGATCTGGACCGATGTCCAGTTCTAGATGCCGAGCAAACCCCGCAGATAAGGATTGAGGAATCGTCCTTCCGGATCGGCAGTTTGGCGCACCCTCGTGAAATCGCTGAATTTCGGGTAGAGCTGCGCCAGATCCGCTGCTTGCAGGCTATGTTCCTTGCCCCAATGCGGCCGGCCGCCCAAAGAACGGAAGATCTCTTCCATGGCCGGGAAGTATCCCGGAGCCTTATCCCGAATGTAGCGGTGCACGGCAATGTATGCTGTCTGCCTGCCGCTGGCGGTACCCAACCAGGTGGAGTCCCCGGCCGCGGTACGCACCTCGACAGGGAAGGAAACTCCAACTCCCGAACGCCTGAAGTACGCTCGCACCTTCGCGAAAGCTTCATCGAAGCCAGCTAGCGGCAGCGCATACTCCATCTCGGTGAAGCGCACCCGTCGCGCACTGGTGAAAGCTTCATTCCATGGCGCGATGCTGCTGCGCTCCGGCAGGGCCGCGCAAGCCACCTCATTCAATTTGGCAGTGGTCCGGGGGACCGCTGCACTCAGCGAGCTGAGCAGCTGCAACGCGCCATTGGAGAGCAGTTCATCGTTCAGCCAGCGGGCCACCGCAGGCGGTTGATCGGCAGGGACCTGGCCGTCGAGCCGGGTATTGATCTTCACCTGGGCTTTGCTGGTGCCCGGGAACCAGAAGAATTCCAGATGGTCTTCTTGCCGGGCACGATCAACAAAGCTTTCGGCGATCTGCCCGATGGGTTCGATGGATTCGGCCGCACGCATCATGTAGTAGGGGACGCACCGCAGCCGGACGTGGGTGAGCACCCCCAGTACTCCCAGGCCAAGCCGGGACGCCTCGAATAATTCGCTATTCTCCTGCGCGCTGGCGCGCAGATGGGTGCCATCGGCCAGCATGATCTGCACTCCGGTGACCGTTGCGCTGAATCCGCTGAATTCCAGGCCCGTGCCGTGGGTGCCGGTGCTGATTGCTCCAGCGACCGACTGCTTGTCGATATCTCCCATATTCTCCAAGGCGAGGTTGAAGGGCCTGAGCAGGGCGGGGATCTGCCAGAGCCGGGTTCCGGCGCGGAACGTCACCTCGTGGGTGCGAGCGTCGACTTCCTCGATGCCGCGAAAGCTATCCAGATTCAGCAAGATCCCGACGGTATCTGCCAGCGGAGTGAAGGAATGGCCTGCGCCGACGGTGCGCACCGGCTGGTGCTGGTCGGCGGCCTGCTCCAGGCTCTGCGCTAATTCTGCGATGCTGCGCGGAGAATGGACAGCTGCTGGGTGGGAGACCACGGTGCGTGCGAAATTCCTGAAAGTACTCACAGGAATGCTTTCCCTTCTCCACGGTAAGTAGGCCATTGTTCGACGATCCTGCCCTTGGAGTACACCGCCGCCTTATTAACGCGTTCGGCCGGTTCGCCGGACTTGGCATGGCGCAGCCACACGGTATCGCCAATGGCAATGCGATGCGCCGAGGGGCCAGTGAGCGGAGTCTGCACTTCGCCGGCTCCTTCCATGGCCAGGTAGCGAAGCTTCTTGGGATGCTCGATGGCGGGCAAGCGGTCCTTGCCGGCTGGACCCGAAGCGGCCCAACCGCCACCAAGGATGGTGACCGTTCGCTCATCGGGACGGCGTACTACCGGGAATCCCAGGTACAGGGCAGGGGTGGGGCGGAATGCGCGGTAGGAATCGAAGAGCGCGGGCGCGAAGAATCCTGAGCCCGCGGCGATTTCGGTTACCGCTGGTTCTTGGATAGTGCTTTCTACCGAACCGGTACCTCCGGCATTTACAAACCGCAGGTCGCCGAGCTCCCGTACCAATTCCACGGTTTCGGCCCGGCGGTCCGCCAGTTCGGCGGCACTGGCTTGGCGCAGCTTGCGGGCGATCAGTGCCCTAGGGCTGAAACCCCCATCGGGGACCGAAGCGATTTGGGATTCGTAGCCCATCAGCCCGTCCAAGATGAAGTTGCGCCGGCGGTGCACCTGGGCGGCCAGTTCGGCGACCTGTTCCGGCCGGGTCAGCGGGGAACGCGCGGCGCCGATACGGAGGTTGCTGCTGGGGTAATAGGCAGCATCCAGTTCCAGGGCGACCTTCAGCGGCCCGTGCCCCGGTGCGAGCCTGTCGATCAAATCCAATTGCTCTTGGGTATCCACCATGAGCGTTACCTCTTCGCGTGCCTGTTCGGTGGAGGCCCACCGGCTGATCGCTTCGGCATCGGTTTGCGGGTAGGCAACCACCAAGTCCTTCAAGCCATGGCTGGCCAGCCATAATGCTTCGGCCAAGGTGAAGCAGAGAACGCCGCGGAAACCGGGCTCATCCAGGACCCGTTCCAATGCCTTGCGTACACGCAGGGATTTGGACGCGATGCGAATCGGCACACCGCCGGCCCGTTCGCGCAGGGCGATCACGTTGGAATCGAAGGCATCCAGATCGAGCAGCGCGACCGGATGCTCCGAGATCCCGGCGCTTTTCAAGGCGTGGTTATACCGTTTGGCCTGAGCGTTCTTCATAGGCCAACTCTTGCACCAGCGTCGGGGAGTTTCAAGGAATTTTTCAAGACGCTTGCTTGAAAGCGCAAAGCCCAAGGTAACTCTCAGGGTCTTGCGGTTAAGCTGGAGCCATCATGAAAAACGATCCGATTTCAATGACTTTGATTGGCAAAGATGGAAAGCCGCGCTCCGGCGTGCAGGACGCCATCATGAAGGGCATCGGCGTGCAGCGCCCGCTGGTGCTTGCCTACATCAAGAGGCTGCGCAAAAAGCACCCTGACGCTACTACTGCCCAGCTGGCAGCTATTGTCGAGCGCGATTATCTGCGCGTAGTTACCGGTTCCGGTGCAGCCGTGGGTGGAACCGCAGCCGTTCCCGCTGTTGGTACCGGTATCGCCCTGGGCCTTTCCATAGCTGCGACCTTGGGCTTCTTGGAAGCCTCGGCGCTGTATGCGCAAAGCCTGGCAGAGCTGCACGGCATAGCCATCGACGACCCGGATCGTTCTCGAGTCCTGGTTATGGGCATCATGATGGGCGACGAGGGCAGCTCGATGATTGCCGGATTGACTTCCCAGGCCGCAGGCCGCGGTGGGGGGCCAATCCAGGGATGGGCCAAGTCCTTCGGTGCCAGCAAGTCCACGAGCATCTATTCTGCAATGCAGCGCACCATGCAGAAGAAGTTCCTGCGCAAGATCATTGGCACCCAAGCGGCTAGCACCATCGGCCGTTTGGTTCCGTTTGGGGTCGGCGCGGCCATCGGTGGCGTAGGCAATCGATATATGGCCAAGCGCGTGATCGAGAATGCGGCAGTGGCCTTCGCCGGCATTCCCACGGTGGCGCCAAGCTCTCTGCCCCTGGATGACCCTCGAGTCATTGACGCAGAGATCGTCGAGGACTAGCTGAATCGCGGTTGCCG
>NZ_JBLVOC010000019.1:0-466 GCF_053543575.1 Glutamicibacter sp. AGC84 | reverse complement strand
CGCGGTAGCCGACCACTGAGGTGGTCGGCTACCGGCTTTTAAGACGACTTTTTATGCGCTTTACGGTTTTCTGCGAGCAGAGAACCGCATGAACCCGGGCTTTAATCGGCGCTCAGGAATTAAGTGTGCACGGTCACCGTCAAAAACCACCCACCCGATTTGCAGGACCCCCAAAACCTGTGTATAGTTTTTCCTTGTCGCCGAGAACAAAACGGAAGAAATAACCGGATGCGAAACGGCGGCAGAACCCCAGAAAATCAAGGTTTTTCCACAGTCTTGTGGACAACAATTGAAAAGAATGGGAACTGAGAATACTGGTTCAAATCACAAACAATGGATTTGACTTTCAGGAATTCGAAGTTATAGAATATGAATATAACGCTGGACGAAATTACCGCCTGGAATGGTGGGTAAAGAACCGGTAAGTGTTTGTTGTTTGAGAACTCAATAGTGTGCCAAGTTTGTT
>NZ_JBLVOC010000018.1:15651-75095 GCF_053543575.1 Glutamicibacter sp. AGC84 | reverse complement strand
CCAGATAGGCTGCGTATTCCTCCGAGGGGTTGCACAGCAACGCATTGTTCAGCGCTTGGGACAGGTCTCCGCGGGGTACGGGCAGATGCATGATGCTCCTTCGTTCACACTGATCGCACGGTCAGCAATAGTGGCAGTAGGATGATCGTGCCAGCATCCCCGGGATATAACCACCATTGGGAGGAAAAGCCAAGGTAGCCCCTGATCGTGCTCCCCAGCTATGTTCTCGACAGCACCTTATCCCTGAGGAACATAGGGCTGTCGGCCGGCCAATCTCGACGTCTTGTCCCAGCTTTTCCATAGCCGGTGGGAGCTGCGACCGGGATTGGGTTGGGATCATGATGGCAACCGATTAGAGGCAGAACTTACCGGAGTCGTCAGGGAGCACCTGTCGCCGCCCACTCTTATTGGCACATTCAATCTGGCAAGTAAGCAGGTCATGCCGTGTAAAACTGCCGACAATACTGGCGCCCAGAAGTTGCTCGCACCTCTGACAACAAACCCGGTCCAGAATCTTTTGCTCCATGTCCACACCCAACTGCTAGGTGTCGACTCGTTCATTTCCCCAAGATGAAAAACAGGTTCCCTAGGGCTGTCGCGTTGCCACTTTAGTATCGAGTAGGCCCGTCTGCTACTCCAGCAAGGGACCAATTACTTGGCATCAATCACTCGCTCGCACTTTCTAATAACGAACTTTCAGGGCCGCACTGGTCGTCAGGTCCGTGCTCGCTAATCAAGGAGAGTCATGCCCCTAAGCCACTAATATCACAGCTTTGAAGCAGTGGGCCCGGGCACTTCAGAGGCACTGGAAGTTTCACAGAGTTACTACAGTTGCTCCATGGGCCCTACTGCGATCGATTATTCGGGCTCCAGCGCTGGGCGCTTGGCAGGCGCTGCATAACGAGAAGCTGCTCCCTCAATACCCTGCTAGGCTCAAGATGCTGCCGACGTTGCGCCGCGTGTACGGAAGAAACATCCGAATTTATCTTCATCGATGGGAATATCTCATGGGCAACAGCCCTGAAGCAGCACTAGGTATCGCACTACTGACATCACTGGTCCGCCAAGACCGAGAAGCTTTCCTGATCATCGCCTCCGAGCTGGAAGGAGGCAACACGCAAGCCGTGGCGATCCTTGCACGGCTAGGTGAAGCAATGGTCGCGATGATCGCTGAGCTGCTGCAGATCGGCAACGAGGAAGCGCTCACACGCATCGCAGCGTCACTGGCCCTCAAAGCTGGATAGAACTCAAAGAAATATGTGAAAGAGCAGAATCTGACAGCGGAAGAACAGCGAGAGCGGCCGTGAACCTGAGTAGAATGGGGGTAATAGGCTCGGTCGGGTAATTTATTGTTCACGACGCAGCGAGCTCTTTCAATCAAGGATTATATTTGCCTCGCAGTTCTCTGCTGGACGTTCCAGCACCCACCGTTAAACCCGGTGATCCTCAAAGTTTCTTCCATATCAAAAAGTTGGTCACCGAAGCTGGACTGGTCGGCCGCCGCCGCGGGCACTATCTCGGGTTGGGCATCGTGCTGACGGTGCTGCTAGCCGGCACCGTTACCGGTTTCATCCTCCTAGGCGACAGCTGGTTCCAGTTGCTGATGGCCACAGCCTTGGGCCTGCTGCTCACCCAATTCGCGTTCCTGGCGCACGAGGCGGCACACCGCCAGATCCTGGCTTCGCACAAGCGCAATGACAAGCTGGGCCAGTTCCTGGCCAATATCGTCGTGGGCATCAGCTACCAGTGGTGGATGAACAAGCACAACAAGCACCACGCCACCCCCAATACCGTGGGCAAGGATCCGGACATCGAGTGGGACACCATCTCCTTCCAGACCGAGGACGCCAAACGCCAGCGCGGCCTGCTCAAGTGGATCACCAACCGCCAGGGCTACCTGTTCTTCCCGCTGCTCACCCTTGAGGGCTTGAACCTGCATATGCATTCGATCAAGTACCTCTTCAAGGCCGGCCGGGTCAAGAACCGCAAGCGCGAGATGACCGGCATTGCACTGCGCATCGCCATCTACCTGGCGATCGTGTTCTACTTCCTGCCAGTGGGCATGGCTTTCGCCTTCCTCGGCGTGCAGCTGGCAGTCTTCGGCGTCTACATGGGTGCCTCCTTCGCCCCGAACCACAAGGGCATGCCGATGGTTCCCCAGGACGCCCGCATCGACTTCTTCTCCCGCCAGGTACTGACCGGACGCAATGTCATGGCCAAGTCCAGCTGGGGAAACCGCGTGCTCTCCCACGTCTACGGCGGATTGAACTACCAGGTGGAGCACCACCTGTTCCCGTCCATGCCGCGCGCCAACCTGGCCGGCGTCTCGCGCATCGTGCGCCAGTACTGCGACGAGCACCAGGTGGCGTACACCGTGGCCAGTGTCCGCGAATCCTACGCACAGGTGATCACCTACCTGAACAAGGTCGGGCTATCAGCCCGGGATCCATTCGAGTGCCCAATGATCTCCGGATACCGAATCTCATAACGGTCTTGCTACAGGCACAGAACAACGAAATCGGCGTCCCGGGCGGGACTTCGACTTCCCCTGACCGCAAACCGGCGAGATTAAGTGAGCTACTCATGGTAGTCTAGATATTAGAGCCAATAAGAAAAATTGAAAATTCCTATTGTTTCTCCCTTGGATTTTTAATAAGCGCTTCCTCGGAATTTTCCCATGAGAGCGAATCGCGTCACTTGAAATATTCGTCCCCGCTTCCGTGGTGGGGCAGTCGGTTTGAAACTGCGTTTCTATAGAACCTCTTCGACCGCTATTACATGCGTCTCCAGTGAATTCTTACCCAGAACTCAGAATTCGATGTTCTGGATCTCCAAGCTATTCATGCTTGATTAAGTGTCACAAGATGTAACAAAAATAATGGCTTCAGTGTTGCTACGGTGGCACAAGCTCAAATCGCGGCATACCGCGAATTACGATTTAGGAATACACATGGCTACTGGCACTGTAAAGTGGTTCAACTCCGAAAAGGGCTTCGGTTTCATTGAGCCTTCTGATGGATCCGCTGACGTTTTCGCGCATTACAGCGCAATTCAGAGTTTCGGATTCAAGAATCTTGAAGAAGGACAATCGGTCGAATACAAGCTTGAATCCGGTCCAAAGGGCCCTCAGGCTGCGGACATCCAGGCACGCTAAGCGCCTCTAGGTCGATCATCCCAAAAGCGGGACAGGCGGTCGACGGATTCTAACGGTCGTTGCAACATCCTGAACAATCAGGCGTTGCAACGACCGTTCTTTTTACGCCAAAGATCAGCACCCAGCAACCCGACACGTTCCTGAAGAGCAAGACCAACACCGGGCTATACGTAACGCTTCGATCAGGAGCCGGACCAACGAAAGATTTCAAGCCAAGCGAGACCAAGGAGGATTATATAGCCTACAGTTATATTCCTTCCAAGCACTTGACCGGCTCATTGATACGCGCCGCTTCAGGTATCTGAAGCTTTTTCCCGGACCTGCGTGGTCCAAAACGCTCTGGATATTCCTCCCTGCCTTCTGCAATGCGGCTGATCTCCGGTCGTCAACAAGCCCAATCACGCGAAATGAACGTAAGCAGGCATACGGAACCCAACCCCCAAATGGCGATGGTGCCCGTTAGACGACCAAACCGGTTATCTAATAACGACCAGTAGTCATTGACTGACACTAAAAGATGAAAAGGTGAGCGGAACAGGCATCCCGACCCGACTCACCGGTCCATCTCTGGTCTTTCAGGCGGGACTTTCTGTTCTGACCAACCTCCTGAACGCGGGAGACTTCTGCAGGATTCTCGCAATTTGTACCAGCCACCGCGACGCACCGTCCAGGAATCATCCTCGGCTCATTGGCTCTGTCCTTGACGGCTGGCGGCGAGCAAGCCACAGACATCGACCAGCTACGAGCCGCGCCAGCGCTCTTTGGCTCAGTAGCGTCGGAGGCCACGTTCAGCCGATTCGTGGGCGGGATCAACGAACAGCCAGAAGCTTTATCCTAATTCTGGAGTCCTCACGTGCCCGGAAGAGGTCTCTGGCGGATTCCTCGACGAGCATCGGCACGCGCACTGCCACGAGTTCGTCGACTTTGAGCCGTCGTGCCAGTAGGAGAGCATTGCGGGCATCGGTTTTGGCTTTGTCCCCGGAGGGCGCAGGGGCTTCGACGGGGCCGCGACGGACACCGGGTAGTTGATGCCCGCGAGGGTACGGGCGAGGCTGAATCCGTTAGGGTCGGCTTCGTTGGTGACCGCGACGGGTCCGTGGTCGGCGATGATCCTGGCGATCCAGGTCGTAACGGCCTCGTTCCCGCCGGGTTTCGCTTCGAGGGTTTCACCCGCGTGGGTGTCGGGGGGCTGTTGCGCGGATGGATCGTGCGTGCGCATCCGGCCCGGTCGCAATACGCTGGGTAGACATTAGGGCCTCCGCTTCATGTCGGCATCCCCGAGCCGTTGTCGGGGACAATCCGCTAATCTGCACCGTGAGGCCCTGAACCGCAATACTACTGACGAAAAATCTCTTGCTCATGGGGTCTAGGCCACCGCGCAAATGCTGCGTTTGGTATCGATGACCAGCCAGGCGACTTCGCTACCGTGACCCTCGGTGAAGGAACAGCATTGCTTTTTCATATTGCGCATTAGCGACATTCTCGCAAATGCGGGATCCACTGATTCCGCTTATTCGGGTGTCCACTATGTCAGGATAGCCCCACTTTAGGTATCAACCCCATAGCTCGGCTGAGCTGCGAGTCTCTCACGTAAGACCCTGTTATCGGCTTCCAGCTCCAATATGATGCCAATGCCCGCCAAATTCACCCCCTGGTCGACCAGCTCAGAGATTCGCTGCAACCGCACAAATTCTTCGGCGCGATATCTGCGCGTGCCCCCGCTGGTTCGTGCCGGGGTGATCAAACCGCGCATTTCATAGAGCCTCACGGTTTGCACACTCACCCCCACACTCTGGGCAGCGGCAGCAATGGAATGCGACCCGGCGGCAAGACTGGATCGTGGCGAATTTTTTGTCATTTTTTACCTTGCGTAGCTTGCACATCCTCAGATTCTCATGCTATAAAATCTACATCGTCAGGCATAGATCTGGCGGGAAGTGATTTGCACCATCACATAGTGTCACACCAGAAAGGAATGAGTTAAGATGATGCAGACCGAGGTACTTCGCGATTTTGACCGCCTAGTGCAGCGAGCTTTCAACACCCAGCTCAGTTCCGAACCTGTGCATCCAATGCCGATGGAGGTTTGGAAGGACGACGTGGGATTTCATGCTGAGTTCGATCTGCCAGGGATCGACGCCCAGCAGATCGACATGGCAGTGGAAAAGAACATCCTGACCATTCGCGCTGAACGAGCCAAGCCCGAAGGCCGACAGCTCATCACCGGATCAGAACGACGCTGGGGCTACTTCACTCGGGAACTCGTGCTCGGGGAGCACTTGGATACCGAAAGCATCCAAGCTTCTTACGTAGATGGGGTACTGCGGCTGGATATCGCCGTCGCCGAAAGCGCCAAGCCACGCCGGATTCACGTCGCAGTCGGCCGAGGCAAGCAGAATCGCAAGGAAATCACCGGCTAACTTAAAAAATGCCCCGTCGGGGCGTGCGCGGAGATGATGCACTATGTCTGCCTTCATTGATTCGGTATGCAATCCGCTGGTCATCAATGACGAGTTGCTTCTGGCCATATACGAGCTCGAACTATCCAAAGCACCCCGCCAGCACCAGCCGCCTCGATCGCTTTTACTCACCGCGACCGTCGATGTTCCGCGGCCCAGTCGGCGGCGCCCGGAAGGATCGAGCGAAACCCGAACAACTCGCCGCACTGTGCGCCGGTCGGGACCCGTTTGGGTCTATTCGCGGTCACCACCGGGAAGCCCTTGAGGCCCCGGGAGGATCTCAAATAGCGGTGGATCAAGGGTGCGTCCGGACTATCCCGGACGCCCCCTGCCGGCACTAGCAAAGGCGTTCATTACAGATGCTGCACTCCAGAAAGGATTAGCACCTTGCGTGAATCATCGCTCAACTTCAATCTCAACGACGAGCAAATCGAAGATCTGACAACAGCACTGTGCACCTACCGGGACCACTTCGCCGAACTCCTGGAGCTGAACTCCGATGTGGAAGGGCCACAGGCCCGCGAGAACAACAAGTACTGGCAAAACAAGGTTCGCCATGTCCAGGAAGTGATCGACAAGGTCAGCCACTCCCTCTATGGGGCCCCGACCTTGGAGAACGACCACTAGATGGAGTTCCCCGTGATGCTGTAGACACGATCTGACGGATTAGGAGCATCGGTCCCGGGTAGGTTCGGTGATGATCATAGTAACGAAGCCAGGCGTCGCCTTCCTCCAGGAGCCAGTAGTGCTCGAGCGTGGGGCATAGACACTTCCGTGCAGAATGGTGGGTACGGAAACCCATATCCTGCCGGAGGTTTACGTCTAATTCGAGTGTTCTCAACGTCCCGATGCGCTGCATTCTAGGAATTCCCGCTGCGGACTTTAATCAGCGTCTGATCCAGTAGAAATCCCAGTTCCCTATTCTGGATATAGACTGGAAATATTGACTCCGTACTACTTGTCCTTCTGAGGCCTGGGCTATGGTCGAATCGTGAACTAGCGAGCTCACATAACTGAATAACCTTTTAGCAAGGTCAGAGAAGCGTTCCAGACAACCCCCGTCTGGGGCGCTTCTCGTATCTTGTGTACGCGAAAAGAGCCGAGCCAGAAAATATTTATCTTTGCGGGCCTCGGTACATTTCCATCTAGGAGAATCTTTGAGAACTATTGAGATCTGCGCACACGGTCGTAAATGGGAAGTCAGCTTCGACGGTTGGTACCAAGGCAGTTTCGGTTCCTTCCAGGAGGCGTTCGAAGCCGCTGTCCGGCTTCGAACAGAGAATGAGCACACAGAACTTGTCGTGCATGGTGAAGTGCCGCCCATCTAAGTACCGCAAAATAGCATCAGCAGGTACCCTCTTTGGAGCAATCCAATTCCGCGGAGAGATCTGCGGGCATATCGCAGTGCCAAATCTGAGATGGTCTGCTCCGGCAGGCCAAGAGCAGGTATCCATCGACTTCAGGGAAGAATATAGCCTGCATCCTCGCACCATGGACTAGGGCATTTAGTCCTCAGGAGCAACCGGACAGCGCCGCTAGTAAAGTCGAATTGATCCGCTCATGGGCTTCCGCCAGTGCCATACGTTGACGCTTAAGCTCCTCCGAATCCATCCCTGGCACGTAGGTTAGAGCAAGGTGGAACTTCATTGCTTCTTGCAGTGAGTTCTCATCAACGCAGTCGCCATTCCATTGATATGGGGCCACCGAAGGGTGTTGACCCGGATAATGCCCGTAATCAGGAACGACTACGGCAGCTCCGGTATCCAAAGCCGCTTCGAGCCACCCGGAATGCGTACCGAATCGATTAACCCACCAGTGGAATCCAATAGCGTCGACGCTCTTCCCGGCGTCCGCCGGAGTTGGCAGTACACGTTCGGCTGTGACGATAATCCGATGTGAGTTTACTCCGATTGGGGTACACGTCACCAGTGAAATCAAATCGCAGTCTGCCTGTGGCCTGAGTAGGACGGTTTCGGTGGAACGCACTACAGAACGATCAACTGCCCGGTAAACCAATGTCCGGCTATACAGATCTATTTTGATCTCATCCGTCAAGGCAACCTTATCGAGATAGGTAAACATGCCGCTTGTGGCAAACCACGATGCCCAGTTATCACTGAATGGGTTCCTTGACCGCCTGCCGGTAAGACAGTTCCTTCGAGATGTCCAGCGTCTTCCAAGAGGACATCTTCGGCAGTCCCGTGATAGGCCGGGATCTTGACGTCGATGCCCGGGAATCGTAGACGCTCTATCAGTCCATCGTCATTTGGATCAAATAGATCCCAAAATGGATCATTAATTCTGTGGGTCTTCTTCTGCACTGCAGCGAACGGATATGCAATTCTCGTGCCATCAGCGAACGCGGAGTTCTATTGCTGCGGTTCACGCAGCTGTTCTTCCTCTATATGGGGGCCAACGAATCGATAATTTCTACATGGCAGTCGGTATGCTTAGTCTGATCGAGGGCGGAGTACCACGAAGCCGCCGATGGATAAAAGGCCATACAGCGCCCCGAGAACGCTATGGAAGCAATAATCCCCGATAGTAGTGGCACATGCTTTTTGGCTGCATGCCTGCCAACGGGCTTTGACGCACTCTTGGGTCGCGTGGGTTGTCCTTTCATCGGGTAGAACGTCTAAGTCATAGGCTGAAAAGTTCCTCCACGAACAGTTGAATTGATAGGTGAGGCACCCTTCTGCGATAACGGCGGAATACTGCCACGCTGCTCACGACGCTTGCGATCTGTCGCCAGCAGAACATCTCCAACGACCAGCACCAGGCCGGCACCGATGAACGGTGTGGTTACGGAGCTACCAGTCAGGGGCAGCTGCAATGGCAGAACTTGATCGTTAGAGACCGATACTTGGGCGGCCTGTGCCACCGTCCTTTCATTTACCGTTACCGGAATAGAGGTCGCATGCAGCTTGTACCCATGGGGCGCTCTGTAAAATTCCCACGATGGATCAGTGGCCCGCCGGAGTTGAGGGGCGAATTCCCGAACATACCTCTAGACGATAGCGAAATACCCTTTCGCGCAGCTTATCGGTACATCACACAAGGCGCTAACGGCCGAGATCTGTGTACCGTGAGTTCGTCATCACCACCATCGACGATGTGCGCTATTTGCACGACGACTTACAGAAAGTTGGGAAATTGCTGCATATCGGACCTGATGTGAGTGCAGAATTACTTCGATCCACAGCTTTAAGAGGCGAAACAGGTAAGTGCCCATTCGCTGGTCATTCAATTCTTCGACTCTACTTATCCGGCCAATATCGTCCTGCCAAACGCATATTTCTACACAACGGTTTGCGCAGGGACATGCTCTTTGAAACCCTGCGAATTGCACCGCCTCGGGCATGTGCCAACATGAGGCTCCGCCCGGCGATTGGAAACGGGATGTATTATTTGAAGAACACTCCACGATGATCACCGAGCGCCAAAGGCGAAACCCGGGGAATTCCGCGGCACAACGCCGCAGGACTTCGTGGGCGGTCACCTTTCGGAGAGCTGCCATCAGCGGAGGATCACATGAACATGCCTGAACGACATATGCGCGCCATGCAACGCGTCGAAAAACTTTTGCATTGCCCCGAGGCCAGAACCCATCTCACTGCCTACGGCTGGATGGAAGGCATGCCCGTGGTCTTCGCGCAACGCACTGATCCAGTGGATGAAGTCATGGGCTTCGTATCGGTCCATGGCCGGGCTGTACTCATGGTCCTTGACGATGGCCAAACCGATGACCTGCAGCTATGGCACATCACGGTACCCAGCCCGCTGTTTCCCAAAGTTCCCCACTTGCCAGCTGGAACCACCATCAGCGAACTTTGCTCCCGGCAGCACACGGAGAAACTGATGCCCTTTCGCGTCGCTTTCTGGTCCCATAGCGCGGCAATCCATGAGATTCCCTGCTTTGTGCGCAGCGACTGGCCTGGCCAAGTAGCCACGTCGCCCACCGATATCGGCTAGTCCGGCGGGGTAGCCCAGGCGGGCTGCTGGCCCCAGCGCCAGCACCCTGCCGCGCCCCGGATTTCCTCGCCGGATCGCCGTGCTTCCACTGCGCTTCAGCCGAGGGGCCTGATCCTCGGTTTTCAGTCCTGCTTGAGGAACTCAGGCAGCTCGGGAACTATCGTCACCACCACGTCATATGCTTTCCAGTCGGTTCCCTCTAGCACTTTTCGCGCTTCCTCGGATTGGGCAAGCGTCACGGTATCGGATTCCGGAACGATGAACGCTTCCGTGTGCTGGACCTGGCCGAGTTCGCGGACCCTCAATCCCGCAGTGCGAACCCAATCCAGGGCATGGAGCTGTTCCTCCATGGCCGGGATCAGCGGGTGCGGATCCGTGCCGTCGACACCTTTGGAACGGCGATCCAGCAAATCCGAGGTTGCGGACTTCGTGCTGTCCCAGCCGTCCTTGAGAATGCCAGCAGCGATCACCAGCGCCGCGGTAGAATCCAGCCACCACAACCCAACGCCGATTCCGGCGACACCGACGATCGAAGCAGCATTGGTCTGCCAGTCGGCCTTGGCCATCTTGGAGTCGGCGTAGAGCAGCTTATTGTGCAGCGGTTGGGCAATCTTGATTTTCAACCGTCCCAGCACCACGGCCGGTGCCGCGATCAGTGCCATGACCGCCATCATGATCCATCCTTGCCATACCGTATGGCCAAACAGGTTCATGGTTCCGATGGTCGGGTGCTCCAGTTTAACCAGAGCCGATACCGATTCGTACGCGAGCATCGCGCCGACGACCAGCAACGCCACTCCTGCGACCAGATGCCCGGCTCCCATGGACCGGTGGTAGCCGTAGGGGTGCGAGCGCCGACGAGCCCTCCGGGTGAACTGCAGTGATGCCAAAAAGGCCAGCTGCGGCAGGACTGAGAGCATGTCTTCGATCCACGCTGTGCGCATGGCCTGCGAATTTCCCACCACTAGTGCCACAAGGGTAATGGTGAGCGCCGTGTATCCGATGCTGATCCACTCGAGCTTCGCAGCGCGCGCCATGAGTTCGCGTTGCTCGGGAGGCAAGTGCGTTCCGGCAGCGTTTTTCATGGCATCTCCTGCGTCTGGTCCAGGAAGTACTCCAGCTCGGACAGGAAAGCATTTTCGCCTGGAGGCACGAGCAGGACTATTTTCCTTTCCTTGCCCTTGGCGTCAATGGCGGTCGTGTAGGGACGAGTGACTCCAGCCTTTTCCGACCACGGCGTCTTGGAGGTGATGCCTCCCGCCACCAAATCCAGCTGGCCTGCTTCCAGCTGCTTCACTAGCTGTTCTTCGCCACCAATGGTCCATTGGATTTCGGCACCTGCATGCTGGGCAAAGTCTTCTATGAGCGCTGGTTCGGCGCCCTGGGGTACTCCATCCCGGATTTCCACGAAATCCGAAGCAGGAGATACTCCGGCCCGAAGTGTCCCGGAACGAACCGTGTCCAGGGTTCCTTCGGGGTCCACCGGCACCGCTGGGAAGCAGGCTGTCGCCATGAAGACGCATCCAAGAGCCGCTGCTGCCTTCACTTGCCGGGTGCGGGACGAACTGTGCCGGAACATCATTCCTCCTGAGCTTGATCGGCCGGGTTGGCCTCCAAACTACTCCGAGGACTCGTGCTGCAATGCAACGCCCGGGAAATATCGGCGAACTCTCAGCTCGCACCTGCAACCTGCCGAAGGAGAATTCGCCCTGGGCAAGTGGATCCAGCCCGGAGTGCGGCCGGCAGGGATTCCCGTTCAATGACACGAATGCCGGATCGCTGCCCGGCCCGTGCCACAATCCGAAGTGGACAGTAGCGCCGAGCACCAGTTGGCGCGTCCTATGCGAGGAGGCATCGGCGGCAGTGCAAGCCAAAATGGAACAGGTCCAGCAACGGACCAATGCGGCCTGGATCATCATCGTGGCCTCCGGCGTGGTGGCCGGCCTGCACATCTGGAAGCTCGCCCCCGCGCTGACCGTGATCCAGGACGAACTGGGCTTCTCGCTGATTTTCTCCGGCGTGCTGCTGGGCGTGGTGCAGGTAGCCGGCATGGCCGGCGGCCTGGCCGTTTCCCTGCTTTCGGAAGTCATCTCCCAGCGCCGCACGCTGATCCTCGGCTTGCTGCTGCTGGTGCTGGGCAGCACGCTGGGCGCTTTGTCCCCCAGCGCGCCGCTGCTGCTGGCCACCCGCGTCCTGGAAGGGGCGGGCGTGATCATGGCTACCGTCATGGGGCCGGGGCTGGTGCGCCTCCATGCCCCCATCCGGAACCTGAACATGGCTGTGGGGTGGTGGGCCGCCTACATGGGCATGGCCACCTTCATCGGGGTCTTCTCCACGGCGCTGGTGCTCCAGCACCTTTCGTGGCACCTGTGGTGGGGCATTCTCGCGTTCATCACCCTGCTGCCGATTCCGCTGATCTTCAAGTTCGTGGGTGCGGATGAACCCGCCGGATCGGCGGCCCTGCGCGAGGCCGCCCAGCGCATCGCCATCACCGCCCGGGCATCGCGCGTGTGGATCAGCGGACTGATTTTCGGGTGCTACACGGTGCAATGGATGGCAGTAGTGGGGTTCCTGCCCACCATCTACGAGGAATTCGGCTTGGATCCGGTGGCCGGTGGTTTGGCCTCGGCCGTAGTGGGCGGGCTGAACGCGGTGGGCGCGATCATCTGCGGAGGGCTGCTCCAGCGTGGGGCCAATGGGCGCACGCTGCTGCTAGCCGGTTTCGCGCTGATGTCCCTGGCATCGTTTTGCACCTTCGCCTTCGACTACCCGTCTGGGTTGCTGTGGATCCAGATGATCTGCGTTGGCTTCTTCTCGCTGGCCGGAGCAGCCATCCCGACCACCATGACCCGCGTGGTGGTCGACCTGGCTCCGCCCGGCGGTTCGGCCCCTGCCTCGATGGGCTTGACCCAGCAGATCTTCAACATCGGCAATTTCAGCGGTCCGATGCTGCTGGCATCCATGGCGACACTCACCGGCGGCTGGAATGCCACCTGGTTGCTGACCACAGGCTTCGCGCTGCTCGGGGCAATGCTGACCTTGCTGCTTTCGCGCAAGAACTCGCCCTTCGAGTCCGCTCGGCGATCACGGTAGCTGATGCCAGCCCGCGGCGCTTGACCACTGCACAAAAGGCTGCGGGAACTACCCCGTCAGCCAAACTTGCGCACCAAGAGCCCCGGCTATCCGGACCGGTTCCCAAGCAGTCAGGAAGCTCGTATCCAGCCCGGTTCATGGGATGGTCTCTAAACTCCCCCACCAAGGCTCAAGCGACCGGGTTCTTGCCCATGGCAGCATCTTGCGCCGTGGGCCATCCCGGATCCGAGCTATCAATCGACTGATTTCGGCGCGGACTCGTGACGCAGCCTGCCGGGGACGGTGACCATCATCGGACCGGATGTCACCGGATCGGGGTGAATCTCGCAGTGCACGCCAAATGCCTCGCCAAGGCTCTGCGCCGTAATGACATCTTCTGGTGCGCCGGAAGCCAGTATCTTTCCGCCACGCATCATCACCACGGTGTCGGCATATCGCATTGCCTGATTGATGTCGTGCAGCACCGCGACCACGGTTTTTCCCACATCGCGTTGCCGGGCGAACAAGTCCAGCAGCTCCACCTGATGGGCGACATCCAGGTAGGTTGTCGGTTCATCTAGCAGCAGAATAGGTGCTTGCTGGGCCAAGGTGGTTGCAGCCCAGATCCTCTGGCGCTGGCCTCCGGAAAGCTCGGCCAGCCGTCGGGTGGCCAAGGGAAGGGTTCCTGTCGCGGCCAAGGCAGCGTGAACCGCCGCTTCGTCCTGCTCGCTATGCTGGGCCAACAACCTCTGATGCGGGAAACGACCGCGGGATACCAGCTGGGCAACGGTAATCCCCGAGGGCGCAATCGCCTGCTGGCTCAGCAGCGATACTTCCCGCGCATAAGCTTTGGGCTTGTAGGATGCGATGGGGATGCCATCCAGCAGCACGTGGCCGGCCATGGGCTTCAGTAGTCTGGCCAGGGCGCTGAGAAGCGTGGACTTGCCGCAGCCGTTGGGGCCGATGATCGCGGTGAATTTGCCCGCTTCGAAGGACGCATCCAGGCAATCGATGACTGGCTCATGTCCATAGCCCAGTTGCAATCCATGCACCTCAAGCTGAGGCGCAGGTTTCCCCGCTTCCATGCCGGCGGTTTCAGCGTCGACTGCCTGCTGCTCGGGTTCGGTTCCCAGTGCGCTCATCCGCGACTCTCCCTTATCAATAGCCAAATCAAATACACCCCGCCAAGGCAGACAGTCACAATGCCGACCGGCAGCTGAATCGGCATGAAAGCTAAGCGGGCCGCTGTGTCCGCCGACACCAGCAGCAACGCTCCGAAGCATCCAGCCGGAACGAGGTCCAGCTCGGCACGGCCGGTCAGCCGGGCCGAGATCTGCGGGGCTACCAGCGCTACAAAGGCGATCGGCCCAGCCGCCGCGGTGGCCACCGCCACCAGTCCCACGCCCACGACAACCATCGACGCGCGCACCAGCTTGGCATTCACGCCTAGCGAGATGGCCAGCGGGTCCCCGCATTCCAGGATCCGGGCGTGGCGTTGCAAGAGAACCGCAGCAAGCGCGAAAATGCCGACGCCCAGCAGCGAAGGACCCACAACGGTATTGCTGACCGAGTTCAGCGAACCGGCACCCCACACCGCAGCAGACAAGGCCACCTGGCGTTGAGCGGCCAACAGCATGAACGTGTTAGCCGAGGCCAGCATGGCACCAACACCAATACCGACCACAATCAGCCGGAACCCAGTAGTCCCATTATGGCTGGCGATCATGAAAACCAATGCCGCCGCGGCCAAGCCGCCGGCAATGGAACCAACGGCAATCTGTGCGGCACTCGAGGTGGTGAAAAGCATCAGCGCCAGCGCCGCGGTATAGGCCCCTGAACTGAAGCCAATCACGTCCGGACTGCCCAAGGGGTTCCGGGTCAACGATTGAAAGAGCGCACCCGAGATTCCAAGCGCGAAACCGAAAACCAATGCCAGGAGCACCCTAGTCAGCCGCCAGTCTCGGACCACCACTTCATAACGGTGCTCGGAATATCCCAGCAGAGCCGGAATCACCTGGTCCATCGGCACGCGCACATCCCCGAGGGCCAGGGATATGAGCCCAACCAGCAGTCCTCCCAGAGCCAGTGCCGCGCCCACCAGCAGCGAGGCGCGATCCAGCCGCCAACGCCAACGGCCACCACCGACCTGCATTTCCCGTCGCCCGGTGGGTACCTGAGCAGCTTGCACAAGTGCACCGGCCGCCTTGGCCGGCGATGCGACCAGCGGCTTGGCGCTCATAGCGTACTCGCGTTCTTGCGCCGGGCCAGAACCAAAAGCACAGGTGCACCAGCAAAGGCGGTGACGATTCCCGCCGAGACCTCCGCATGGGGCAGGATCACCCGGCCCAGGATGTCAGAACCAAGCAGCAGCACAGGGGCCAGGACCGTGGTAAAAATCAAGATCCAGCCCTGTTGCACGCCAAACAGCCAGCGCACCACGTGAGGAATCATGAGTCCGACAAAACCAATCGGGCCTGCCAGCGCGGTAGCCGCGCCGCAGAGCAAAGTCACCGCGGCGATGACCGCGATCCGCACCGGGGCGATCCGCACGCCCAGCGCCTTCGCCGGAGCATCCCCCAGGGCAATCGCATTCAGCGATCCGGCGCAGCACAGCGAGATGACCAGGCCCATTGCCACGAAGGGAGCAACCAGCAGCACTGCGGGCAGCTCGTGGCCGTTGAGGTTTCCAGCGGTGTATACCCGCATCATGTCGAAAATCTGCGGGCGCAGCAGCACCAGCGCGGTGGTGATCCCCGAAAGCACCGCGCCGAAGGCCACACCGGCCAGCACCAAGGTGGATGGGTCGGCGGCGCGCCCACTTTTCGAGAGGGTTAATCCGTATACCGCCAAGGTTGCGGCGAGCGCACCGCCCAAGGCCCACCAGATGGCACCGAGCACACTCAGCGAACCGAAAGCAAAACTTGCCATCACCAAGGAGAATTGGGCTCCGGCGTTGACGCCCAGGATGCCTGGATCCGCCAGCGGGTTGCGGGTCAGCGCCTGGATCAGGGCCCCGGCTACACCCAATGCGACCCCGGCCAGAACTCCCAAGACCGTGCGCGGAACCCGCAACTGACGAATGACCTGCGCTTCATCGGTATTGAAGGAAGGACTGGTCATGGTCTGCCAGGCCACCGGCAGGTCGATATGGCGGCTGCCGAAGGCCAGCGAGCACAACACCATGAACGCCAAAAGCGCCACCAGACCAAGAAGCCAGACCAGTTTGGCTCCCGGCGAACCCACCAGCACCCGGCGAGGCTGGACGGCATCGGTACCGGCCGCGCTGCCCGGTGGTGCTGCACTGCGTGGAGCCGGCAAGAGCCCGGGGTCCCGTGTGGTTGCCACCGTGCTCAGAGCCCCAGGCGTGCAAGTTCGGACTCGTATGCGATCAATGCCTCGTCGTGGTCTTCGAAGCTGTCCCAGAGGGCATCAAGGGCCTCCTTTATACCGGCATCCAAGGCATCCCACTGGGCACGCCACTTCTCGGCTTGCTCGACCCAGTAGCCAATCACCTTGTATTGGGTGCTTGGCCACCGCAGTTCCCGGTGCAGCATCTTGCGGATCTCACGCAGCGCAGCGGATTGCCCGGCCACCCAGACGTACGGGCGGGTTTCCGATCCGGCCGCCGCCTCAACCGCCTTGCGTGCCACCTTGGGCAACACGCTGGGGGCCACGCCGTTTCCGGCCACAATCCACTGCACGCCCAGGTTCGGCAAACCCGACAGGTCCAGGCGCGAGGCCTCATCCGGGATCTCCACCACCAGCTCGGTGCGCACCTGTTCACCGGTCAGTTCCACCAGCCGTACCGCGGCCGGCAGCCCGGTCAGGTCGCAGATCAGCACCTGCGAGGTTGCTTCCGGCGGGCAATCGTACAGCCCGGTCGGTGAGTTCAAGCCGATCCGGTCTCCTGGTTCGGCGGCCAGTGCCCACGCGGCGGCAATGCCTCCGTCATGGACCACGAAATCGATATCGATCCACCCCTCGCCGCAGTCGCGGATGGTGTAGGTGCGCATTGGCGCGTCCGGCTGCCCCGGAGGCGTGCGCCAGGTATCCCCATCGGCTACCGGAAGGCACAGCAGGCTGCGGTCCTCGGTATGCGGGAAAAACAGGCGAACATATTCGTCGCCGACCCCCGTGCTGGTGAAGCCCTGCACCGCGAAGCGCAGCCGCTTCAGCGTAGGCGAGAGCAGGCGGGTGGATTGCACGGTTGCTTCAAAAATTTCCATGAAAGGATCCTGAATCTGGGGGCGTCGGCTGCTTGAAGTGCGAACGCAGGAGGGGTGGTTGAGCTGCGCTCAGGCGCAGGCAATGGCCGTATCCGTCCGGCCGGGAAACTTGACGGGGCCGGACGGATGCGGCCATGGCTGGATTATCCGGCGAGGTCGCTGCGGACCTGCTGCAGGAACGCTGTGGCGCCCGACGGCGAACCGTAGGCCATTTCCATGTTGTAGGTGTAGATCCGCTCATTCTTCACAAAGGGCAGATCCTTCCAGTAGGGCGACTTGGCCATGGAGGCGATGGACTTGTCCAGCTCGGCCTTCGCATCCTCGCCAACGCCGGTGGACATCCACACCGCGTCCACGTCCTTGAGCCGGTCCAGTTCCTCCAAGCTCAGCGACAGGCCTTTTTCGCGGCTCAACTCGGTGGTCTCCAGGCCAATGGTGTCAAAGACTCCGCATTCGAGGTAGGCGTAGCAGTCGACGTTGACCTTGCCATCCCAGTACCCCAGGGTGGCGACGGTCAGGTCGCCGTTTCCGGCTTCGTCGATAGCGGCTTTGGCTTCGGCACCCGCCTGCTGGTAGTCCTGCAGCCACCGGTCGTACTGGGCCTGCCGGTCGAGGTCCTTGGCGGTCCGCTCGAAGTGCGACTGCCACGTTTCGCCGTCAAAGGCGTTGGTCGTGTAGGTCGGGGCAATGGCCGCGAGCTTCTCATGCACCTCGGCGTCATACCCTAGGCCGTTGAGGATGAAGTCCGGGGCGGCGCCGAGGACGCGCTCGTAGTTGAATTCCGGGTAGTTGGCGAACGGGGTGACCCCCTCCAAGGCTTCCTGGTCGAAGTAGTCCGGGAAGGTAGTGAAGCCGGAGTCGCCGCGAATCGGCTGTTCAGCGGCCAGCGGCACCTCCAGGATGGTCAGGATATCCACGTCGGTGGTGTAGAAACCCAGGGCTGCGGCGGGTTGCTGCTCCAGCGAAACTTCGTGGCCTTGCGGGTCCACGGTCTTCAGCGGGGTTCCTTCGGCCGCCGGGGACGATGGCGCCTGGGAGGCCTCGGAGGACTGGCCGCAGCCGGTCAGGGCCAAGGCCGTGGCGGCAAGCAGCGCGGCTGGGGCCAACAAAGTGCGAGTGATCTTGCGGGTCATGCGGGTGATCCTTAAACGGTCGGCCGCCGGGTGCGTGGACTGCGAGGTCCCACGGAGCGCACCACAAATCGGCACTTAGCATAGGCTAAACTATGTGAGTTACGAAAATAATTAATAGCATATTATGGGTAGCATGTCCTCATCTATGCTCACCGGGCGCACTCTGCTGCGCGGCATGCTGCGAGCCGAACGCGGCCGCATCATCGGCGCCATCGCCCTCCTTTCCTGCTGGACAGCGGGCGAAGCGCTTGTCCCCGCGCTGGTCGGTGTCACCATCGACCACGCCATCGCCGGGCAGAGCTTGCCGCTGCTGGTGGTGTGGCTCGCCGCCCTCGGCCTGTGCTTCCTCATGCTGTCCTCCGGCTACCGCTTGGGTGCACGGCTGGGCAACTCCGGAATGAACCGCCAGGTGCACCTGATGCGAACCCGGATCGCCGAGCATGTCATGGACCCCGGCTATCGGCCTGCCACCGCACGGATGCCCGGGGAAATTGCTGCCATCACCTCGGTGGACACCACCGTCACCGCGACGATCATCCGCCAGGCTTCCCTGGGCTTCAGCGCCTTGGCGGGCCTGCTGGTCTGCGCCGGATACCTGCTCTGGGCCAACCTCTGGGTTGGCCTGGCGGTGCTGGCCATCACGCCACTGGGCATGGCCGCCCTGCGCTGGCTGACCCCCAGATTGAGCCGGGCCAGCGACCGGTTGCAGTCCGATATCGCCGCATCCGGCGCGGCGGCCGCCGATCTCATGGCAGGAGTCCAGGTACTGCGTGGCATCGGCGGCCAGGACCAGGCATCCGAGCGCTACCGTGCCGCCAGCCGCAGCGCCGCCACCGCGGGGGTGGCCTCCGCTTCGGCCACCGGACGGATCGAGGGCGCCCAGGTATTGATCTCGGGGCTGGTGCTGCTGTCCGCCGCCAGCCTGGGCGCCTGGCAGGTTGCTGAAGGAGCCATGGGCATCGGCACCTTGCTGGGTGTGCTGGGCGTGGCCCAGTTCTTGTCCACGCCGCTGGGCACCCTGGTCTCAACGGTGGAAGCCGGCACCCGGTCCATCGCCGCGGCGGATCGCGTTGCCGCATTGCTGGCCGACGGCGGGCGGCAACCCGGAACCCGGCGTCCGGCAGCTGAGCCGGATGCAGCACTTGCCTTGGATGTGCCCGGGCTTGGCGAACGCCCGCTGGTTTTCGTGCCCGGCAGGTTCACCGTGCTGGTCTGCGCCAACGACAGCATGCGCCACCGGCTGGCCAAGCTGCTCAGCGAAGGCTCGGAAAATCCTGGCACCGCGGCAGTCCGCGAAGGTACAGCGGCGGCGGCTGCCGCGCGGCTACTGGTTGATGGAATCGACGCCGCGCAGATCGATCCCGCCTACCTGCCGCAGCTGCTGCGCATGGCCCCGCATCAGGCGCACCTCATCGAGGGCAGCGTGAAGGAAAACATTGTGGGCGACGCAGCGCTGCCCGACCCGCAGACCCTGCAGCTGCTGCTGCGCGCCAGCGGCGTCGACGAGCTGCTGGGCACGCTGCCCGATGGGCTCGAACACCAGGTCCAGGGCCGTGGACATAACCTTTCCGGCGGCCAGCGTCAACGCATCGCACTGGCCCGCGCATTATCCGGCGGACCGTTGGCGCGCGTGCTGCACGATCCAACCAGCGCAGTGGATTCGGTCACCGAGGCGAACATCGCCCAGGGCCTGGTCCAGCTGCGCGCGCATGCCGCCAGCAATGGAGCCGGGGCAGGCACCTTGCTGGTGCTGAGCACATCCCCCACCCTGCTGCATGCCGCAGATGAGGTGCTTTTCCTCGCGGCCGATGGAAGCATCACGCGTTCCACCCACCGCGCACTTGCAGAAAATACGACCTATGAAAAGGTGGTCGGCCGATGAGCGCTGTTCACGACCGGGCAGAACCCTCTGCTCCCGCCCTGCCGACCGCCAGCGCCGCTGCGGCCTGGCGGGCACTGCAGCGAACGCTTCGCCCGCACCGCCTGCTGATCACCTGGGCATCCGTGATCACCCTGGCTGCCTCCGCAACGGCCATGGTCCCGCCGTTTGCCATTGGCATCCTGGTGGATGCGCTGGGCACCGGCGCACCGGGCTCCGCCCTGGTGTGGTGCCTGGCCTCCATTGCCGCCTCCTTGCTCGGCGGCGCGCTGCTGACCTGGTACGCCCGGGTGCTGTACGCGCGCATTGCTGAGCCGACGGTGGCCACGCTGCGCGAGGACGCGGTAGAGCACGCGCTCCACCTGGAGTCGGGAATCCTGGAGCGCGCCGGTGATGGCGAGCTTGTCTCGCGTGTCTCGGATGACTCGCGCCTGATCTCCCAGGCAGTAGCCTGGCTGCTGCCCGCGTTGTTGTCCGCCGGCACGCTGCTGGTGCTGTCGGTTCCAGGGCTGTTCACCCTGCACTGGGTGCTGGGGCTCACCGGGCTGATCGCTGTCCCGATGTACCTGCTCTCGCTGCGCTGGTACCTGCCACGCAGCGCACCGCTCTACCGCGAAGAACGCGAGATCCTCGCTCGACGCACCAATACCTTCTTGAACGCATTCCATGGCCGGGCTATGCTGCATTCGCAAGGCTGGGCGCAAACGCAAATCGATGCCCTTGAACACGCAAGCGACGATTCACGCCACGTCGCGGACCGGGTTTTCCGCATGCTGACCCGCTACTTCGCACGCAACAACCGGGCCGAATTCATCACCATGGCCGCGCTGCTGACCTCGGGGTTCTTCCTGGTCCAGGCCAATGCAGCGACGGTTGGCGCTGTCACCACCGCGGCTCTGCTCTACCATCGGCTGTTCGACCCGATCTCCGAGGTGGTCACCTTGTTCGACATGCTCCAGGAAGCGGGGATCGCGTTGCGCCGGGTGACCGGAGTGTTGCTGGCCGCTCGGCGCACCCCGCTGGCCAGATCCGCGGTTCCCTCAGCTTCTTCCCCTGCCGAGGGACTGATTCTAAGTGGTGTCAGCCACCGTTTTGAGACCGGCCCGCAGGTCCTGGGCAATCTCGACCTGCATCTGCGCGATGGCCAGTGCGTCGCCTTGGTTGGTTCGACCGGCGCCGGGAAATCCACAGCAGCCAAGATCTTGTCCGGCGTCATCGAGCCGAGCTCAGGCACCGCCGCGTTGGATGGAACCGCGCTGGCCGCCCTGGACACCGCGACCCTGCGCCGCAACATCGCATTAATTTCGCAGGAGACCCATGTCTTTGCGGGAACTGTCCGGGAGAACTTGCTGCTGGGATCCACGGCGCCGTGCACCGATGCCCGGATTCAGCAGGCGTTGGAAACCTGTCACGCTGGCTGGATTAATGCACTGCCCGAAGGCCTTGATACCCTGCTCGGCTCCGATGGGCATCAATTGACGGCCCACGAACAACAGCACCTGGCGTTGGTCCGCATTGCACTGCTCAACCCGCGCATCATTGTGATGGATGAGGCCACGGCCGAGTCCGGATCCAGCAATTCGCGGGTGCTGGATGCGGCTGCCGCCGCGCTGGCTGCCGGGCGCACCGCCTTGGTGATTGCCCACCGGCTTTCCCAAGCGCGTTTGGCCCACCGGATCATTGTGATGGAGCACGGTCAGATCATTGAGGATGGCAGCCATGAGGAATTGCTGGCAGCCGGTGGGCGCTATGCCCAGCTCTGGGCCGCGTGGGAAGGATAGTTCACGTTCTCCTGGCAGCCATGTTCAGTCCGACGTCGAATAGCTGCTAGCTACGGGCTTCGCACCGCTCGGGGCGGCGCTGGTGCTCTCGCGCAGGATTCCCCCTATGCCAAGGCGCCGTGATGCCCTGGACGAGCAGAGCTGGAGGCCCGAGATGTCCCATCCTGCCTCCAGCCCCTGCCCGGTGCTTTATTGTCCGGCTTGCGCGGCTAGCTTGCGCTGCGGTGCTCGTCCCTGATCTGGCCGACCAGCTCTGCGAGCATGTCTTCCAAGGTCACCATGCCGGTGACCTTGCCCGTTTCGCCATCACGCACCAGGGCCAAATGGGCTCCGGAGAGCTGCATTTCCTGCAGCGCGGTGCGCACGCTTTGCTGCTGCCCGAAGGACGGCAGCTCGCGGATGCCGCTGCGCTGCAGCGGCTGCGTCCGGGCTTGCGCGTCGGCGCCGAGCACGTCCTTGACGTGGACATAGCCCACCGGGGTGCCGGCGGCGTCCACCAGCGGGAAGCGCGAGAAGCCATGCGCGGCCGCCGCCTCGATCTGCTCTATCGTGGCGTCCACCGGCAAGGTCTGCACCTCCTCGAAGCTGATCGCCACGGACTCGATGCTCCGGGCATCGAAGTGCAAGGCTCCCAGCAGCAGCTGCTCGTCATGTGCATCGAGCAGGCCTCCCTCCCGGGATTCGGCCACCATGGAAGAGACCTCGTCGCGGGTAAAGGTGCTGGCCACTTCGTTCTTCGGAACGACGCCGAAGATCCGCAGCACCAGGTTGCCCATGGCATTCATCAGCCACAGCACCGGGCGCAGCACCTTGACCAGGATGACCATGCTCGGGCCCAGGATCAGCGCCATGCGCTCGGGTCCGGCCAAGGCCATGTTCTTGGGCACCATCTCGGCGAGCACCACGTGCAGGTAGGTCACCGCGATCAGCGCAATCGCGTAGGACAGCGCGTCGATCATGCCTGCCGGAACGCCGATGGCTTCGAAGGGCCCGGCCACCGCGTACTTCACCAGCGGCTTGGTGACATAGCCCAGCGCCAGCGAGCAGACGGTGATGCCCAGCTGGGCACCGGCCATGACCAGCGAGACGTTCTCGATGGCCCACAGCGTCATCTTGGCGCTGCGGCTGCCTTCCATGGCCTTGGGCTCGATGATGCTCCGGCGTGCGGAGATCAGCGCGAATTCGGCGCCGACAAAGTAGAAGTTCGCTGCCAGCAGCGCGACCGTCACCAGAATTCCCATAAGGTCGCTCATCGCGCGTCCTCCCCTTCTGCCTGCTCGGACACCGTCACATCGACACTGGCGATCCGCTGCCCATCGGTGGCGTGGATGGTGAATTCAAGTTCCTTATGCGGTCCACCGGGCTCGCCCGGGACCACGAGGCGCACGACATCGCCCACCTCGCCGAACTTGCCCAGCTGCACGGTCAGCAGTCCTGCCAAGGTCTCGTAGTCCGAGTCCTCGGGGATCTGGCAGCCCAGCAGCTCATTGGCCTCATCCGGCCGCAGTGCCGCATCCAGCCGCCAGGAGTTCCCGGAGAGCACCTGGATGGTGGAATCCTCCGGGTCGTGCTCATCGCGCACTTCGCCGACGATTTCCTCCACGAGGTCTTCCAGCGTGAGCATCCCGGCGACGTCGCCGGTCTCGTCGATCAGTACCGCCAGTTGCAGCCCGCCGTTGCGCATCTGGTCCATCAGCTCATCGAGCTCGATGGTATCCGGGACCAGGAAGGCATCTTCTGCACTGTCCCCGGCCGCGGACTGCTGCCGCTGCGCGTAGGGGATGGCGAGCAAGGCGCGGATGTGCACCATGCCCAGCACGCGGTGCCCGCCCTCGTCCACCAGCGGGAAGCGGGAATGCCCGGTCCGCGCGGCAAGCTCCAGCACTTCGTGCACCGTCTCCTGGGCGGTCACGGTGATCATCCGCGATCGGGCGGTCATCACATCATGGGCCCGGCGGTTGCCGAAGGCCACGGTCCGGCGCAGCATTTCGGCAGTTTCCGAGGGAAGCAGTCCCTCGCGGGCCGAGTGCCCCACCAAGGCCACCAGTTCCTCGGCCGAACGGGTCGAGGCCAGCTCTTCTTGCGGCTCGATGCCGAAGCGGCGGACAATCCAGTTGGCGTTGCCGTTGAAGAATGAAAGGAAGGGCTTGGTCACGACGCTGAAGCCGCGCTGGAACCCCACCACGGCCTTGGCAGTTTCGAAAGGCTTGGCAATGGCCAGGTTCTTGGGAACCAATTCGCCGAAGACCATGGTCAAGATGGTGGCCAGGATCAGCGCAATGGCAATGGAGACCGAGCGGGCCAGGGTTTCGTCGAGGCCGAAGTCCTGCAGCGGCCCGACGACCAGGGCCGCGATGGCCGGCTCGGCGAGGAAGCCGATGCCGAGGTTGGTCAGCGTGATGCCCAGCTGGGCGCCCGAAAGCTGGGTGGACAATGTTTCCATGCCCTTGAGGACACCGGAGGCACGGCGGTCGCCGTTCGCGGCGGCCTGCTTGACCTGATTCCGGTTAACCGTGATCAGCGCGAATTCAGCGGCAACGAATAATCCGCAACCGAGAATGAGGAGAAGCGCTATGAGTAGCGAGATCCATTCCAATTACATGCACCCCCTGACCTGCGGAGCCTGGCCGGCATGCCTTCCGGGCAGAGGGTTGGAACTATGAGATCTACTGTCGCCTGAAGCGTCCATCATTCCCTTCCGACCGGAGTATCTTCCTCCGGCCTGCTGTGTTCCATCAATTATCCGGCATGCTGCGCGCCAAATTGGTTGAACCGTACAATTGTTTGCCCAATCCCCTGCTCTTGCATAGAGATTTCACAAGATTACCGGCAGCCGAGCTGATCGGCCATGCCGGAGATTCAACAAACCTGTATCTTCGGTTCAGATCCATTGGCTTCTTTTAAGTCCGCGAAATACGCTGGTCCGGCGCATGGCGCCCAAGAAGGAGAAGCTCTATTTCCGGGCGCTACCGTCTTCGGCGGCTCCTGACGGGCGTGGCTCACTGGCGTATTGCTCTTAGCTTCTTCCAACGACCTGGACACGCAGTTCAACTAGGCCGAAGACCCGCAGAATTTCGTCATCGTCAGGCACGGATCCCAAGAATGCGGACGTCGAAGGGCTGACTACCGCTTGCTTGAAGATGCGCAAATGCCTGGGCGGTGGGCACTGAGCCGGCCGCTTGCCGGCTCACCCAACAGCGAAGAGGTTCGCCGCGGAGCTACAGTGCTCCATGACGAACCTCGTCAATGCCCATGCGTCAGGAGAAGTTGATGCCGCCATCGATCAAGACAGTCTGGCCAGTCATGTGGTCCGAGTCCGGCCCTGCCAAATAACTCACCAACTTGGCGACGTCCTCCGGCTCGGAAACACGGCCAGCCAGAATGTTGTCCACCTGCGCCTGCAGGGCACTGCCCCTCGGGGTTCCTTCACGCGCCGTGAGCCGCTCGTCAATCAGATCCCACATCGCGGTTCCCACCACGCCCGGCGCATAGGAATTGACGGTGATGTTGTGTTTGGCGAACTCCATGGCGGCCGCTTGGGTCAGTCCTCGCACCGCCCATTTGGTGGCCGAATACGAGGCGAGGATTGGAAACGGACGGAAAGCAACGATGGATGCCGCGCCAATGATTTTCCCGCCGCTGCCCTGCTCAATGAAGCGCTTGGCCGCCAGCTGGTAGGAATAGAAGACGCCTTTGATGTTCACGTCGAGCATGCGGTCCAACGCCTCGGGTTTCACGTCCAGGATCTCGTCAACCTGCGCAATGCCGGCGTTGGCCACGAACACCGTCAGGTCGCCCAAGGCTTCGGTGCCCTCCTTGATCATCCGTTCCACGTCTTCGGGGTTCGACACGTCTCCGGCTACCCCGACCGCACGGCGCCCGCGCTGCTGGACGGCGGCGATGACCTCATCCACGTTCTCCTGGGCTCCAGGGACATCGGCAACGATGATGTCCTGCCCATCATCAGCCAGGCGCTCGGCGATGGCCCTTCCAATCCCTCGTCCTGCTCCGGTGATGAGTGCGACCCCTGCGGTGGATCCTGCCATGGTGATTCCTCCTGTTAGATGCTGCTCGGACTTTGAAGCGGCCCCTTGGCCCGTCGAGTCTGCCCAGCTTGGGGCCCGCGCTCGCTCCGGGGATAGCTTCGTTCTCGCAGAGCGATAATGCCCGCAACGTGGCGCCGAGCGCGTTGCCGGGCCATTCTCACTAGCCGATAACGACGCTGGCAGCACTGTGACGTGCACTACATAATCCAAGTAAGGCTTCACTGCCGGTTTCCCTGCAGAATCAGCGCAGGAACTGACCTAACCGTCTAATAATCGAGGTGACAACAATGGTGTTCCCAGCAAAATATTCATCTCTCAACGCCCTGGAGCTCTCGGATGAGGCTCGGCGGATCTTGACCCGGATCATTCGGGTTTCGTTTCCGCACCCGCAGTTCCCGGATGGGCCCTACGAGCGCATGACAGAGAAAATCATCGAGGCTTCAGCCGAATCCAGCTGGTTCCGCATGGCTTTGACCCAGGGCTTGATGACCCTCGATACGCTCAGCGAAGAGCATTTCCTGGATCTTCCCGATGACCGTGCACTGGCGGTGCTCAAGCGCATCGCGGATCTGGAGTTCTTCGCCTTCATCCGCCGCACCGTAGTCCTCAATTTCTACGATGACCCCGAAGTGCATCAGGCCCTGGGCTACGAAGGCGAATCCTTCTCCAAGGGCGGCTACGTGAACCGCGGTTTCAATGATCTGAATTGGTTACCCGAACCGCGCATCGAGGAAAGCGGAGAGCCCGTACAAGACCAGGGCCCGCTTCCCTACGCCGTGAAAGCCTACGCACCGGAAACCAGCAGCAAGCCCGTGGACAACGTCCTGGGTGATTCAGGAATCCTCGAGGAAGGGACAACCCGATGAGCACCGAAGAGCAATCGGCAGTGCACGACCATGACGACGACTCGGTAGTTGTCGTCATCGGCTCCGGCGCCGGCGGCGGAACTTTGGCCCATGAGCTGGTTTCCAAGGGCGTCAAGGTGGTCATGCTGGAGGCCGGCCCGTATCTGAAGAATGAGGACTACCACCAAGACGAATGGGCCGCCTTCAACCAGATGGCTTGGCTGGATCCGCGGACCACCTCGGGGTCATGGCGCGTGGCCCGCGACTTCCCCAATCTGCCGGCCTGGATCGTCAAGGCGGTCGGAGGCACCACCACCCACTGGTCCGGGGCCACCCCGCGATTCAAGGCACATGAGTTCAAGGCGCGCAGCACCTACGGCCGGGTCGACGGGGCCAACCTGCTGGACTGGCCCATCACCCTGGACGATTTGGCACCGTACTACGACCGTGCCGAGCAGAAGATGGGCAGCACCCACCGCCACGGGCGTCCCGCGCTGCCGGCCAACAACAACTACAAGGTTTTTGCCAATGGAGCCCAGCGCCTGGGCTACCGCCAGTATGCCACCGGGCCCTACGCAACCAATGCCGAACCCTACGACGGCCGCCCAGCATCCATCCAGGATGGGTTCAACTTCCAGGGCGACAAGAACAAATCCAAATGGTCCACAATGGTCTCGGAAATCCCGAAGTCGCTGCGCACCGGCCTGCTGGATTTGCGTCCCGAATCGCATGCTGTTCAAGTTACCCATACTGCTGCCGGCAAGGTGGACGGAGTCATCTACATAGATTCCGAAGGGAACCCGCAGCGCCAAAAAGCACGCATCGTGGCGGTGGCCGGCAACGCCATTGAAACCCCTCGCTTGCTGATGCTGTCAGCTTCGCCGCTGTTCCCCGATGGATTGGCGAACTCCTCGGGCCAGCTGGGCCGCAACTACATGCGCCACACCACCGGCAGCGTCTATGCCAAGTTCGACCAGCCGGTGAACATGCACCGGGGCGAGACGATGGCCGGGCTGATTGCCGACGAATCCCGCCATGATCCGGATCGCGGATTCTGCGGTGGCTATTACATGGAAACCATCGCGTTGGGGCCGGCGTTCCTCGCCAGCTTCGTGGAGCCCGGCGGCTGGGGACCGGAATTCACTACGCTGCTGGACGACTACTTGAACACTGCGGGCATGTGGATTACCGGTGAGGATATGCCGCAGGAAAGCAATCGAATCACGCTGAACAACACGGTGAGCGACCGCTTGGGCCTGCCGGTGCCGAATGTCCATTTTGACGACCACTCCAATGACCTCGCCATGCGAACGCACGGCTACCAGCAGGGTTCGCTGCTCTTCGAGGCAGTGGGCGCGCGGTCCACGCACCACACTCCCCCGTACCCGTCGACGCATAATCTCGGTACGGCGCGAATGAGCCAGCGTCCTGAAGACGGGGTGGTCAACGCTTTCGGCCAGGCCCATGATGTTGCGAATCTGTTCATCTCCGATGGCTCGCAATTCACCACTGGAGCCGCGGCCAACCCGACCTTGACCATCGTGGCGCTGGCCATCCGCCAGGCCGAGTACATCGTCGAGCAAATGGCCCAGGCCAAGTTGTAGGCTGTCCGGGCACCTCGTTAGTCGGCGCAAGCTGCGCCTAGCATCGAGGTGCCCCGCAGCGCGCGACTCACCCGCGAAGCCACATCGCGCAGCAGGACGGAGACGTCTCGGTGGCGGGTCTGGAATTCGGCCGGGTCCATGGAAACTGCCACCGATCCGATGACTTGCCCGGCGCCCGTGGTTACCGGGGCGGCCATGCAGGAGGCGCCTCGGATGAATTCTTCGCGTTCGATGGCAATGCCGGTCTCGCGTACGGCGTCCAGTTCTGCGGCAAAGACCTGCGGATCGCAGATGGTCGCGGAGGTCATCCCGGGCATGCCGTGCTTGTCCAGGTAGGCGTGGCAGCGTTCGGCATCCATGGCCGCCAACAGCACTTTGCCGAAGGCGGTGGCATGGGCACCATTGTTGAACCCGAAGCCCATGGGGGTGATGCGCGGGCGCATTGGCGACTCAACGACGTGGGCCACCACGATATCTTCTCCGCGGTGCACTGCGTAGTAGGCGGCGGCATCGGCCCGCACATGCAATTCGCGGATCAAGCGCGCCACCGAAGGCGGGGTGCCTACCTGCCGGCGCAGCGAGTTATCCAGGGCGTGAAGCTTGTAGCCCAGGGCATAGAGCCCTTCATCGCGCAGGTGGACCAGGTGGCCCGACAGGGTCAAGGTCTTGAGCAGGCGATAAACGGTAGGCAAGGGCATCTGCAGTTCTGCAGCGATCTCCTTGGCAGCCATACCCCGGTTATGCGCGGCCACCACGTCCAGCAAGGCGAATGCTTTTTGAACTGAAGCAAGGCCAGCTAGTGAATCGTTATATCCCATAACCCCATCTTGTCGAGGTGAGCTGGGAACTTCAATATGAGTCGCAGCTGCCGCTGGCCTTGCCCCAGCAATTTCAGGGTTCATCGCAAAAGTTGCTAGCTGATTTCCAATTCGCCCATGCGGTCCCAGGTATCGCCTTCGATCTGCCGGCTGACAATGCGCGGAGTTTCAACCAGGGCCGGCGCCATGTCGATCATGGCCTGCTTGAAGTGGTCGCTGCCCACGTGGTCTCCAGCTGCGTCGTCCTGGAAGGCTTCAACCAGAACGAATTCGTTGGGGTCTTCAAGGCTGCGCGACCAATCAAACCAAAGGTTGCCTGGTTCCGCACGGGTTGACTCGGTGAAACTGCGCACCAGATCCGGCCAGCGGTCTGAGAAATCCGGCTTGACTTTGAATTTAACGACAATAAAGTACACGATGACGTCCTTTCGGTAAGCAGCACATCCCTGCAGAAACAGGGCCTACTGCCAGTTTCCCCGGTGCCACGCGGCTGGGCCTATACGCATTATCGACAGGCGAGAATGCGGCAATCCCAAGAGGACAACAGTGTCCTGCAGCAGCCATCCTGTCCGCGGCTCCAGGCGCGATAGTGGCAGTGAAATCCAAATCAGAGCAGCCTCAGCAGCGAGTGGTTGCCGGCCAGATCCTCATCGCCCATCACGGCATCCTTCGGTGGTCCCGCTTCAATCTTGTATTCGACTGATTGGCCTTCTTCGATGCTCATGAATCCGAAGCTCTGAATTGCACTGCAATGCGCGAAGGCATCGGCACATCCGCCAGAAGGCTGGATGAATCCGAAATTGCACGCATGATCAGCCTGCATTTCATGATCTCTCTCCTTATGATCGGGGCCAGCTTTCTGTCCCCATAGAAGTCCCCGCACGGCAAAGCCCTGCGCGGCTGAACATCCCAGAATTCCAGCAACTTCTGCAGGCACTTTCTGACCGGCCATGAGCATGGGTGCACGGCATGCGGCGCTCTTGCCGATAGGGTGGGCCGTAACCGGAACAATGGCAGAATCCGCCCGAGATCCAAGAGGAAATGGCACCATGAAGAATCCGATTCCCGATTACCTCCACGAAGTGCTCGATGCGCTGCGCGACGACACCTCCGGGCAGCGCGCCGGCTACATTCCCGAGCTGGCCGACGCCAATCCGGATTTCTTCGCCCTGGCCGTGACCACCGCCATGGGCAGCACCTATACCGCCGGGGATGCCGGGATCGAGTTCACCATCCAGTCCATTTCCAAGCCCTTCGCCTACGCAGCGGCCATCATGGACCGCGGGCTGGAGCATGTGCTGGAACATATCGGGGTGGAACCTTCGGGCGAGGCCTTCAACGAGCTGTCGCTGGAGGCTGGCACCAATCGGCCGAAGAACCCGATGATCAATGCCGGGGCCATCGCCGCCCACGGCCTGATGGTCGGCGCCGACGCCACCGGCGAGCAGCGCGTTGACCGGGCACTGGATTTGTTCTCCGCACTGGCCGGGCGCCGGCTGCGCATCGACGAAGCGGTCTTCAACTCGGAGCTGGGCACCGCGGACCACAACCTGTCCATGGCCCACATGCTGCGCAAGCACGGGATCATCGACGATGACCCGCATGAGGTGGTCACCGGCTACACCCGCCAGTGCTCCATCCTGGTCACCGTGGCGGATCTGTCGGCGATGGCCGCCACCTTGGCCAACGGAGGGGTGCAGCCGTGCACGCACGAGCGGATCATGGACGAGGCCACGGCCCGCCAGGTGATGTCGGTGATGGCGGTGGCCGGAATGTACGACGGGGCCGGCGACTGGCTGACCCGCGTCGGGATCCCTGCCAAGAGCGGGGTGGCCGGCGGGCTGGTGGGCGTGCTGCCGGACCAGGTGGGCATCGGCGCGTTCTCGCCGCGGCTGGATTCGCACGGCAACAGCCAGCGGGCGCGGCGGGCCTTCGAGCGGCTGTCCACGGACATGGGCATGCACCTGCTGGCCCCGAGCCATGGCCGCCTCGATGTCATCGATGTGCAGCGCGGCGGCACGCGCGAAACCTTCTCGCTGCAGGGCAACGTGCAGTTCACCGCTGCTGCCGAACTGATGGATATCATGTCCGAGTCGCGTTTCGACGGAGACGTGCACGTGGATATTTCCCGGGTGTTCTCCTTTACCGATGTGGCCCGGCGAATGACCTTGGAAGGGCTGCGCCGGCTGCGCAATGAAGGGCGGCGCGTGTTCTTGCATGATCCGCTGCAGTCGCTGGCGAATCCGGATTTGGGCGATGGCACCTATCCGGAGACGCCCTGAGCACCGGAATCTAGCGGAAGATGTCCAGGTACGCCAGCGCGGAACCCACCCGGTACTCCGCGGCGGGGTTGTTGGCCACCAGGTAGCGGTCCCGGATGGCCAGTTCCACGTTGTCCGTGACGATGCCGTCCACGCCGAGGCCCAGCAGCTCGCGGATGGTGGACTCGTCATTAACGGTCCAGGCATACACCTCCCGGTCCAGCGCGTGGGCCTGGTCCAGGAATTCGCGGGTGAAGGAGGCCTGCTCCAGGGTGTAGAAATCGACGTTTGCCTTCGGCAGCCCGCCCACGCTCATGGCCACGGTCAGCCCGACCCGCAGCTCGGGGCGTTTCGCCTTGATTTCCTTGACTGCCCGGGGACTGAGCGAATGGTAGATGTTCTGCGTGGTGGTCCCGGTGGCATCCAGCTGCGCCAGGAAGCGCTCCAGGTAGCCCTTGGATTCGTGGCCGGTGACCTTCAGTTCCACGAGCACCGGGATGCCCAGCGCATCGGCGTGCTCCAGGTACTCCTGCATGGTGGGGATGCGGTCGGCGAAGCCGCCTTCGCGCACGGTGACCTTCCGGACTTCGGCCAGGGTCATCTCGTGGATGTTCCGGTTCACCCCGGCGACCACCAGCAGGTTGGTATCGTGGCTGGCTACGAAATGCCCGTCCGCGGTTTCCTGGAAATCGGCCTCGACGATGTCGGCCTGATGCGTTGCCGCGGCTTCCAGGGCTCCCAAGGTGTTTTCCACCCCGCCCGCCGAGTAGCCGCGGTGGGCCAGGATCTGCGCGTCCCCGGCTCCCGTTGCGGTCTGCCCCAAGGCAGGGGATGCGGCAAAGCTCGCTGAAAGCACCAAGGCCGCGGCCGCGGTCCCGGCGGTGGCCTTCAGTGCGCGCGACTGCGCGCTGCGATGCCGCTGCGTGCGTTCCTGCAGGGTGACGGGCAGTGCCAGGTGCTCGCGGCTCAGGGCCACCACAATCTGGATCGCCACTACGGTCGCGGCTCCGATCAGCAGGAAACCGAGCGTGTGGCCCACGCCGATGCACAGGGTCGCCACCAGCGCGGAGTTCTGCACGCCGAGCAGGTTGGCGGCCAGATCCGAGGTCCACACCAGCGCCTCGACCAGCAGCGAGGCGCACAGGGCGCAGACTCCCAGCGGGATCCCGATCAGCAGCAGGTAGCGCAGGCTGTTGCGGTGCGTGGCCTTCAGGCTGGTGCCCAAGGCAGCCAGCGGCCGCTTCGGCCCGACAGCCAGCAGCGGCAAGGTGAGCACCAGGCGGAGGTTGGCGTAGATGATCGCCCCGATCATCAGCAGGTAGATCCCCGTGCTCAGCGGCGCTTTGAGGTACTCGCGGGTCACGAAGGGCGGGATACCCACACCCTGGATCAGCACGGAAGACAGGCCCAAGCCGCCCAGCGGCAGGGCGAGGAAAAAGTACACCATCATCAGCGGCGAGGGGTAGGACAGCATCCGGCCAAGGCAGTCGGCGGTCTCGCGGCACTCGGCCCGCAGGTTGGGAGGCTTCCCGGATTGCTGGCGGTTGACCATCACGATCAGTGCCACGAACTGCACGCTCACCGCGCCCAGTGCCAGCACCGCGATGGCCAGCAGGAGCAGCACCGAGACCGGATGGGCCAGCAGCACGGTGTAGGTCCGGTCGGTGACGTTGTTCAGCTTGCTGATTTCCAGCGCCAAGCCGAAGAGGTACTTGATCGCAGGGATGACCAGCAAGCCATTAGCTGCCTGCAAGGTGGTGATCACCGCCAGGTAGCGGAAAACGCGCACGTGCCCAAGCTTCAGCACGCGCAGCAGGAAACCGAGGATCTGCCTCAGGGCAGGCAGGCCGCGGCCCGAGGGCAGCGCAGCGGCAGGAAAGTTCTGCCTGTCCTTGCGCGATGAAATCCTTGGGTCCACTGCTTTGCTTTGCCTTCCCGCCCGCCGGGTACACCTCGGCGGCTCCTTGCAATTCTATCGCCGCCACGTGCCGTTCGCTGTGCGCCTGCTGGATGGCAGCTGCGGGTAGCTTGCTGGACAAGGGGCGAGTGTCACCGCCAACGGGCAAGACCCAATACGAACTAGTCGAGAAGAACCCATGGATATTTTAAGTTGGATCGTTTTGGGACTGATCGCCGGTGCTATTGCCAAGGCCATCAAACCCGGAGAGCAGGGCGGCGGACGGCTCGCTACTTTGCTGCTGGGCGTCGTCGGCGCAATCGTAGGTGGCTGGATCGGCTCAGCAGTCTTCGGCGAAGGCGTGGACCAGTTCTGGTCCCTGTCCAGCTGGGTCCTGGCCATTGGCGGTTCGCTGATCGTACTAGTCATTAGGGGATTGCTCACGCGCAAGCGTGCCTAACTGCACCTGCAGAGCAACGGTCCACCACGGAATAGTGGTGGACCGTTGCCGTGTGATGAAGTGCCTCTCGCATGCCTGCGCCGGATGCTCATTGACGAGAATCAGATTCAAGGTCCCGATCCCGAGCCGATTCAACCTCAGGGCCAGTGTCCTCTTCCTTGGTGGAAGACTCGCTCTGTTCGAGCTCGTCAGTACTGTGCTCGTGAATTCTCTCGCGTAGACCCTCAACTTCCTGGGCCCGTCCTTCCCAGTAGGCCGGCTCTAAGCCGAAGCCATTAGTCGCTTCTTCGGCCATCTTCTTGAAACCATCTCGATGGTCCTCCAGAGCGTTATTCAGATCTTCGAACTCAGCATGACTGACACTTACATCGACGTGCTTTCGTGGCATTTGCATCACCCTAACTTGTTAGAAAGGCTAAATACTTTCTGGTTTCGTCTAACTTACGCGTCCAAGTTGCCTACGACAGCTACCACAAGGTTTTCCTCAGAAACCTGCCCTCAGAAACTCAGGATCTAGGCCCCTCGCGCGTCAGACGATCACTCACTTAGAGCACGCGGAGAATCAAAAACACTGAAGGAAACTAAACGGGCAAGCATCCCTTGGTCGGGCTGCTAACTAAGGTATCGGTCAGATCTTCCAGCGCGGATAAAGCGGTGCTTTGCGCTCTGCACCTACCGGGAAGACGCGGTGCTCTCCGCCATCTGAGATTTCCCCCTGGAAGGCTGGCTTGTCTCGTCCTCGATCTCGACGCTTCGGATCATGGCCTCCAGGAACTTGGCAACCGCAACCCGCTCGGCCTCGGAGAGCGTGCCTACGGCATCCATCATCTGCTCATGCATCCGATGCAGCGTTCCTCGAACTTCCGTATCACTGTAGTCAGTGGGCACAATTCCCACAGACCGCCGATCTGCAGGATGCACAATACGCTCGGCATACCCATCGCGGCATAACCGGTCGATCAGTACCGACACCGAAGCATTGGAGATCCCCAGTTCCTCAGCAAAATCCCGCTGGCGGGGAACCAGCCCCTTGCGGTGCGCGGCGAGCAGGAAGCGCAGCGCGGACATATCGGTCTCATTCATACCCATCGAACCGCGGGTCGCAGCTCGCATCTTCCGCTCCGCCTCACGGTACTTGCGCATCAGATTCAACAAATCCACCGTTTCGGGCACCGCACGGCCCTCGCCGTACCAATACCCGCTGGCTTGATACCTACTCATGAAAACTCCTTCCGCCGGATGCGAACGCCATGCCCGCAACCCCCGGGGTTCCAATGCCCTTATTCGCGAGGTCCAGCTTGCTCAACACAGAAAAAATCATGTAACCTATCTAATAGTTAGCTTGTCTAAAGATATTCTACTACGAAACAGCTATCAGTACCGGAGTGAAAGATGAAAGAATTCTTAGCAGTTCCCGTAGAAACAAAGATGCATGACACCAATGCGTGGACCACTCGAATCCACAAGATCGCCGCCTTCGCCTCTGAGCAGTGTCGGGGCCGGGACGCGGTGCATTCGGCAATATGCACCATTACCGGGTCCCCGGAGCAGCTGGTCGTAAATTTGACCTGCACCGCGAAGAGTGAACGGGACGTTTCCTCGCTAATGCAATACGTCAACGACACCCTCATGCCGCAGATGGAGACAGCGCTCGGTGTCCGATTCGAGGTGAAGAATCTGCAGTTCGCCGTCGCCGGCAGGGAGAACTTGCTCGCGGGACCAGAGCACGCGCCCGAAGCTGAAATCCCAGCACATTGGCTCGATCAGCCTTTCGCTGCACCTTCGCAGGCCCCCACCACTGGGTTAGGGTTCGAACCTAGCGGATCGGGAAGTGAATCAGATGGATCCCATGCAGATTTAAGCATGGCCTAGAACTTGCAACATCCGCCGACCGCCTAGAGCGACAGCACCAAGTTAAAGGCACCTCTCTGAAGCGCACCTCGCTGCGGAGTCTTGCTTCTATATCGTTATTTTCATGCGCAGCGCAGGAAAGGGAAGTATCTAAAATGCCAGGTAGAATCGCACGAACCCGAACCGCAGTCAGAGTCGCTGATTTTCTCGCCACCCGTGAAGGCAAGTCCCACCTGTCCGACTACGGTTGGGCGCAGGGAATGCCTATCGTCATGACGCAGCCTGCCGAATCGCTCAACGATGCCATGGGAATGGCATCGATCCATGGCCGCGCAGTGCTGGTTGCCATGCTCGATCCGCGGACCGAAGAACTGCACATGATGCATGTCACCGTCCCCCAAGCAGTACTGAAAGTCACCAAGGCCTGCGCTGATCGACTCACCATGGAAGAGTTCTTCGAACGCCTGGCGACCGAGCTCATTGCGGAGTTCCGCGTGAAATTCTGGAAGAACACTGCCGTCGCCCACAAGATCCCAGCCTGCCCCGCAATGCAGTCGCGAACCATCTCACAGGCTCGATATCCTCTCCCAGAACGCTGCCACGCAGAAGCGCCCGTCGCGGCGGACACCAGCCAGTAAGCCCTTCAGCCCACCCCTCCTGGTTCATTCTCATGGCTGGCCAATCCCCATGTTGTGCTGGACCGCTAATGGTCCAGAACCGGGCTTCTTCTGGGGGCTAGTTGTTGGCCTCGGTCCTCTATCCAGGGTTGCGGATACCAGGATCCAGAACAGCCAAGAAGCCACAACAAAGTGCACAAAGCGTGATGGCATCACCCACGAGGCGATGACGGTCCCCTGTCGTCGCCTTCGCACCTGAGTCTCCTGCCTGCCAGTTCCCTCTCAATGACGCATTTTCGTGAAAAGCATTAGGAAGTGCTCACCATCAGCACGTAAAATTACCTGGGACGCAGCGTCTACTTCAGTCAGCTTCCTCCTTTCATCGGAGCTCCGGCAGTTGAACATTTAAGGACGGTTTCCAGGAGCTCAGCGAAAAAGTTCATCCTCTACCGGGTTATGCTCAATATTGGTCTCGAAGACGACAGCTACTGCCTCTATAAAGCGCTCCAGCAATACGGTCGACAGTTTAGCGACCACAGCCGGCTCATGGTTACCGAGCACGGCGTCTAGAGGGACGATTCCTTGCCTGAAGCACTCCCTCTGCACCGGGCATGAAGACCACGGTGCCGGCATATTCTCGATTCTTCCCCTAGAGATCGAGCAATCTCATTCGCCTGGGTGTCGGCGTCTAATCCGAATTGGGCCTTTGACACCGTCAGCTTCGACGGGCTCGCCATTTTGAGTTGCAACGACTTCACCTTGCGCGGCTAATGCCGCCGCAATCTGGCGCACCTGGCCCATGTACTTGCGCCACCCTTCGTCCGGCCCGCCCACTATGCGTGCAACATCACTCGGGCAGATCGACGTGTTTACCCTTTGGCTCAGCAAGCTGCGAATGGTCGCGCGAATTCGCTCTCCCATTGAATCCGATTCCGGATCCTCCCACCACGGCTGTCCACGTTCGCCCAGCGCGAGCTTGGCATTATTCACACGCTTCCTAGCGCCGATTTCGCCTTGCTTGACTGCCCGGCGGGCTGACATCAGCTCGTTGACCAACTCTTGTCGTAGTTTCGCAGGGATAGAGGGATCACTGGCTCTCCACCGCCGCCCCTTGATTATCAGGTAGCGCCCGTCGGTGGTGGTTTTTACTGGCTTCTCTGAAGGTCCCATCTTATACCCCATCTCCATTCAAATTCCGGCTCCCGAAGCGCACCATCGCGCTGATCGCATCCTATGGCGAATGAGTCAACTACCAGAGAATTTGTTTCCTATAAATCGTCGAAAATTAACTTGATGAAGGGCAATTGCATTCGCGGACTGCCGCAGGGTTACAGCTGTGTGATAGCTGCAGGGCTTCGGCATTTTATCTTCGTGGCTAGTGCCAGATAGGCGCTGGCACTCCCCCGACCTCTGGGATGCTCGCTTGGTTTCGGAGCACGCCAACTACTCATCAAATGCTTCCGATACCCGCTCCGATCATGGTTTGGCTGATGCCGGGTTCTATTTTTCCCCGAAGGCAGGGGTCGTTACGGCGCATTCCACGCGTTCGCCGGGTGTGCCGGTTTGCGCCGCGATCTCCTTTACCCCGTCGAGCAGGATCCGGCAGGTGGCGGTGCTGCCCGCGGCAGGCGTAGCCGCGATGGCTGCATCCTTTTCGGCGGTGATGACGCTCTGGGCAGTCCAGGTCGATTCGCTGTTCTTGCCAGCACCGCCGGTGGTGGCCACCGCTTCCTCGGTCACTTCGGCCGAGTCTTCGCCGCGGCTGGGCGAGTCCAGGTAGGACACACCGTTCAGCACATCGGCGGCTTCCCCGCTAACTGTCACTTCGTAGGTCACGGCCCAGGCATCGGAAGTCGCCTTGTCCCAGTCTTCAACAGCGCCGCAGCCAGTCAGGCCCATGCCCAGAGCAAGCGCCACAGAACTGGCCGCCAGCCATGTCGAAGTGCGATTGATTGCCGAACGGGAAGTGCCGTGCATGGTTTTCCTTTTCCGAGGTTGACGCAGATTCTGTTCTATCAACTTATCAACAGTAGATCGGTGCCCGTCCCCTATATTCAACATGGAGAATGATCTAAGCGCTCTCGGCTTCGCCTCTGGGTGAAGACGTATATCGCCAGCACCTCTCGGGTCCCGCGTCTTGGATGCCCCGCTGCCTTGTGCAACGCGGTAAGCTCACTGACTGGACCCTCGCCGTTGAAAGGACATGATCATGCAGCTGCAGATTGCCCAGGAGAATCGCAAAGAAAGCCGGCCTGCATGAGGCTTTCCATACTTGACCAGGTCCCCCTCACCGAGCATGCCACCACCGCAGGACAGGCCTTGTCCAGCGGCCTGCAATTGGCTCAGGATGCGGAAGCGCTGGGCTACCACCGCATCTGGTTTGCCGAGCACCACCACTCGAAATCGTTCGCCAGTGCCGCCCCGGAAATGATGACCGCGCTGGCTTTGGAACGCACGGAGACCATTCGGGTCGGCACCGGTGCCATCTTGCTGCCGTACTACCAGGCGCAGAAGGTCTCCGAAGCCATGGGCCTGCTGGCCGCCGTGCACCCAGACCGGGTGGACATCGGCGTGGGCCGCGCTGCACTCTCGGACCCGCATTACGCGCAGAAGATTGCCGCCCTGGTGCATGATTTGGACGCCGTCCATGAGCCCTCGGATACCGAACCGGCAGGCCGCGTCTGGGTACTGGGCGCCGGCGGTTCCACCGCGCCCTTGCCTGGAATGCTCGGGGCGGGCTACGTCCATGGGCACTTCCTGCGCCCTGCTGGCGGCGAGCCTGCCACCCGGGCCTACCGCGAGGCCGCGGCCAATGCAGGGCACGCCGCCCACACCGTGCTGGCCGTTCGCTTTGCCACTGCCGCGACCGAAGAGAAGGCGCAGGCACTGGCCAACGCGCTCTTGCTCTGGCGCGTGCGCAAGGACCTCGGCCACGATGGACCGATCCCCTCGACGGCAACGGCGGCGAGCCACCCGTGGAATGCGCAGGAACGGGCCCGTGCCGAGGAGCGCAGCCAGGCGCTGATCGTAGGCACACCGGACCAGGTCCGCGACCGGTTGCTGGCCTTGGCCGAGGAGCACGGCGCCGATGAGCTGATGCTCAATACCTTGGTCTGCGACCCGGCAGACCGGTTGGATGCCTATCGCCTGCTCGCCGAGAGCTTCAACGCCTGAGCTCGGCTTCTGCGTCATTGCCATGCATCCCGGTCTACTGCTCATGGCCCAGCACACAGGGATGCACTCCATATCCCTGGACACCGCGTTCCCACCAGGGTGCCAAACGGCAATTGGCCCGATGGCTATCGATTGAGCACGAAGGTGTTCAAATCATCCAGCGTTTGCTGCATGTGGTTGTCCATGGCTTGGCGTGCTTGGGAGCTGTCGCGCCGCTGTAGCGCAACGAGGATCTGCTCGTGCTCGGCGATGGCGTGCTGCTGGATCTGCGCGAAGGCGCTGGTTTCGCGCCGCCGGGAAGAGAGCACCCGGCCCAGCGGCTCGTAGAGCGCCGAAACGAAAACATTTCCCGAGGCCCGCAGGATCACGTCGTGGAATTCCAGGTCTGCTTCGACAAAGCTGTCCAGATCCTCGGCCGCGTGTGCTGCGCGCATGGCTTCGAGCAGTTCGCCCATTGCTGCTAGCTGCTCCTCGGTGATCCGCGAGGCGGCCAGCTCGCAGGCGCCGGTCTCCAGCATGCGGCGCAACTCGATCAGCTGCACGGCGGCCGCGGCCGCCCCCACGCCGGCGGTTGTGGCGCGCACTACCGCCTCCAGCGAGTTCCACATGTTGACCGGATTCACATAGGTCCCGCGGCCCCGTTCGACGCGGATGATGTTCTGCGCCGCGAGTGTCTTGATCGCTTCGCGCACCGTCATCCGGCTGACTTCCAGGGTCTCGCAGAGTTCCAGCTCGCCAGGAATCAACTCGTCAACCGACAGTTCACCGCTGACTATACGGTCCAGGACGCTGTCGGCGACCTCTACGACCAATGATTTCCGGGCCATGCTTCCTCCATCCCCGGGACAATTCATCCCGCCAAAGACTTGTCCAGTCTATGTCCCGCAGGCAGTTGCGGCTGACCGCGATCCATGTAACACTAATCGTCATGACAGATGTCTGACATCTTACCTATGATGCGCAGACGTTGCCCAATGACGAAGGAGTCCTTGACCATGCTTGAGTCCGAGTTGCTCGCCGGATACCTCCCGGAGCGCGAGATCGAGCCCGCGAAAATCGCCGAGGCCGCGCGCTCCACCGGCAGCGTGCTGGTGGTCCTGGATGACGACCCGACCGGAACCCAATCGGTCAGCAACCTTCCGGTGCTCACCCGCTGGGACGTCGAGGACTTCCGCTGGGCCTTCGACCTGCAGCTGGATGGCGAACGCCCGCTGGCCGTCTACGTGCTGACCAACACCCGCTCCTTGGATGCCGCCGACGCCGCGCTGCGCAATGAGCAGGTGGCCCGGGCCGCCCTGCAGGCAGCGGCGGAAACCGGCCTGTCGGTATCCTTTGTCAGCCGCAGCGACTCCACCTTGCGCGGGCATTTCCCGCTGGAAACCGACACCTTGGCCGCCACCGCGGCGGCCGTGGATCCGGATTCCTCGGTGGATGCCGTGCTGATGGTTCCTGCTTTCGGCGAAGCCGGGCGGATCACCGTGGCCGGCGAGCACTACATGCGCACCATCGATGGCCAGGTCGCCAAGGTCAGCCAGACGGAGTTCGCCAAAGACGCCACCTTCGGATTCAGCACCAGCTACCTGCCGGACTACGTCGCCGAGAAGACCGCCGGGCGCATCGCGGCCAAGGACGTGATGGTCCTGGACTTGGACACCATCCGTTCCGGCGCTTCCTCCATCGCCGGCCGCCTGGCCGAAGCTTCCAACGCGCAGGTGGCCACCGCGGATATCGTCACGGAAAACGACCTGCTGGCCTTGTCCGAAGGCCTGCAGCAGGCCGAAGCGGCCGGAACCCGCGTGCTGTGCCGCGTGGGCCCGCCCTTCGTGCGTGCCCGCATCGGCCAGCAGCAGCGCCAGCCATTGTCCGCCGAGGAGATCTACGCGGGCAACGGCGCCGAGCGGCGCACGGCCGGCGGGCTGATCGTGGTGGGCTCCCATGTGGGCGTGACCACCCGCCAGCTGGCCGACCTGACCGGCCGGCACTCGAATGCCACGGTGATCGAGCTGGACGTCCCGGAAATCCTCGCCGACGGCTCCGAGGCCTACCTCAAGGGCAAGGCCGCGCAGATCAGCGCCGCCCTGGCCACCCAGGATGTCATCGTGCACACCTCGCGCAAGCTGGTGAAAACCGATGACGCGGCGCAGTCGCTGGAGATCGCCCGCACCGTGAGCGCTGCGGTGGTTTCGGTCGTCAACCTGATCCTGCATGCCACTCCCCCGCGCTTCGTGATCGCCAAGGGCGGGATCACTTCCTCGGATGTCGCCGCCCATGGCCTGGAAATCCGCCATGCGATCGTGCGCGGGCCAATGCTCCCGGGCATTGTCTCGCTCTGGGAATCGGTGGACGGACCAGCCGCCGGAATCCCCTACATCGTCTTCGCCGGCAACGTGGGCGACGACAGCTCGCTGACCGCCGTCACCGCCAAGCTGAGCGCCACTTTCTAACCATCTTTACAATTTCCTGGAGATCCCAATGAGCACTACCAAAGTTGCAGTCCTCGGCCTGGGCGCCATGGGCCTGCCCATGGCAACCCGCCTGGCCACCGAGCTGGAAGTCAACGGATTCGACATCTCGGCCGAACGCATGGCCCTGGCCAGCCAGTCGGGCATCACTACCTTCGCTTCGGCCCGCGAAGCGGTCACCGGCGCTGATGCACTGCTGCTGGCAGTACGCAACGGCGAGCAGCTGGATGCCGTGCTCTTCGGCGAGCAGGGCGTGGCCGGGCAGCTGAAAACCGGCGCGGTGGTCATCCTGACCTCCACCGTTGGCCTAGAAGCAGTGCCCGCCACCGCCAAGCGCCTGGCCGAACTGGGCTTGGGCCTGGTGGACGCGCCGCTCTCCGGCGGCCCGGTGCGCGCCGGCGAAGGCGACCTGCTGATCGTGGTCGGCGCTGAGCCGGCGCAGCTGGAGAAGGTCCGCCCGGTGCTGGAGCTGCTGGCTTCCACCCTGAGCATCGTGGGCGACAAGCCCGGCGATGGCCAGGCCCTGAAGACGGTGAACCAGCTGCTGTGCGGCGTGCACATCGCCGCGGCCGCGGAGGCCCTGGCCCTGGCGGACAAGCTCGGCCTGGACCAGGCCACCACCCTGGAAGCGCTGCAGGCCGGCGCCGCGAACTCCTTCATGCTCGGCAACCGCGGCCCGCGCATGCTCGAGGCCTACTCCGAGGATGGCGCCGAAGTGCTCTCGCGCCTGGACATCTTCGTCAAGGACATGGGCATCGTGACCTCCGCGGCCCGCTCCCTGCACCTGTCCACCCCGGTGGCTTCGGCGGCCGAACAGCTCTACCTGCTGGGAGAAGCCCACGAGCTGGCCGCGGCCGACGATTCCGCAGTCATCAAGGTCGTAGCCCCGAAGGCTGCCCAGTAAAGTCATCAGCGCGCGGGTTCGACACCCGCGCACCGCGTCAAAGGAGACGACACAACCCATGAGCCCGCTAATGCTGCTACTGATCGCAGTGGCCGGAGTGGCCCTGCTGCTGCTCGGCGTCATCAAGTTCAAGATGCCCGCCTTCATCGTCCTGCTGCTGGTCAGCATGCTCGTGGCCCTGGCCGCGGGCATCCCCATCCAGGAGGTGGCCGGCCTGGTGACCACGGGCATGGGCGGCACGCTGGGCAGCGTGGCCGTGCTGGTGGGCCTGGGCGCGATGCTCGGCAAGGTCATCGAGATTTCCGGCGGAGCCCAGGTGCTTTCCACCCGCTTCACCGCGCTCTTCGGCCCGCGCCGGGTGATCGCCGCGCTGACCACCGCGGCCTTCCTGCTGGCCATTCCGGTGTTCTTCGACGTGGGCTTCATCGTCCTGGTGCCGATCATCTACGGCTTCGCCAAGGCCCTGGGCGTTCCGCCGGTGAAGATCGGCCTGCCGGTGGGCGCAATCATGCTGGCCATCCACGTAGTGGTTCCGCCGCATCCGGGTGTCGTCGGCGGCGCTGAGATCCTCGGCGCCGACATCGGCTGGGCCACCATCCTGGGCCTGGCGTTCTGCGCCCCGCTGGGCGTCTTGAGCTACTTCGTGGCCAAGCGCATCAACCGCCGCGAGATCCCGATGCTTCCCGAAACCGCCGAGCAGTTCGAATCCTTCGGCGCGTCCGGAGCCGGCACCACCCTGGCCAAGACCAAGGCCCCGACCTCGTCCATGGTCATTTCCATGATCCTGCTGCCGATCCTGATGATCATGCTCGGCACCGTGGGCGGTTCGCTGGTGCCCGCGGAATCAACTGCCGCGAATATCCTGGGCTTTGTCGGATCCCCTGCTGTCGCGCTGCTGGTCACCGTGCTGGCGGCCTACTACCTGCTGGGCGTGCGCAGCGGCTGGACCAGCGAGCAGACCGGCAAGGTCATGGACTCGGCCCTGGCCCCGGCGGCCATCGTGATCCTGGTGACCGGTGCCGGCGGCGTGTTCGGCAAGGTGCTCACCGAATCGGGCATCGGCACCGTGCTGGCGCAGTCGCTGTCCTCGGCAGGACTGCCGATCATCGTCATGGCCTTCATCCTGGCCGCCATCCTGCGCGCCTCGCAGGGTTCCGCCACGGTCGCGATCATCACCACCACCGGCCTGCTGGCCGCAGCGGTGGAAGCCGGCGGCTATTCCACCGTGCAGACCGCACTGGTCCTGGCAGCGGTAGGCTTCGGCGCCTTCGGCCTGAGCCACGTGAACGACTCGGGCTTCTGGATTGTCACCCGCTTCCTGGGCCTGTCCGTGGCCGAGGGCCTGCGCACCTGGACCGTGCTGACCACGGTGCTGGGCGTGGCCGGATTCGCGCTCACCGCCATCACCTACGCCATCATCACCGCTGCAGGAGTGTAATCATCCCGATGCTCACCCCCATGAACCAGATGGTCGCCCAGGCCATTGCCGCAGGGCACGCCGTCCCGGCTTTCACCTGCTACGACTTCACCACCGCGCTGGCCGTGGTCGCCGAGGCCGAAGCCCAGGACCGCGCGGTCATCCTGAACGTCGCGCCGAAGGCCGCCGGGTCCACCGCGGGCCTGCGGCTGATCTCGGCCCTGCGCACCCTGGGCGAGCAGGCCAACGTGCCGGTGGCGATCCAGCTGGACCATGCCAGCGACGCGCAGCTGATCGCCCGCGCCGTGCAGGCCGGCGCCACCGCGGTGCTGGCCGACGGCTCGGCCGGGACGCTGGAGGAGAATACCGCCTTCGTCCAGCAGGTGCGTTCGCTGATCGGTCCGGACGTGGTGCTGGAAGCCGAGCTGGGCGCGCTTCCCGGCAATGAGGACAAGGCCTTCGAGCAGAGCGCCTCCCAGCTGACCGATCCGGCGCAGGCGGCCCGGTTCGTCCAGGACAGCGGCGCGCAGCTGCTGGCCGTGGCCATTGGCAATGTCCACGGCCGCTACAAGGGCGAACCGAAGATCCACTGGGATGTGCTGGAAGCCATCCACGCCGAATCACCGGTGCCGCTGGTGCTGCACGGGGCGTCGGGCATCGCGCCCGCGGACCTCTCGCGCTCCATTTCCTTCGGGGTGGGCAAGGTCAATTTGAACACCGAGCTGCGCACGGCGACCCTGGCCGCGCTGGCCGGGCAGCTGGATGCCCGCCGCGCCGATGGGCAGAACATCCTGGGCCTGCTCGGCGACTGGGAGCGCGCGGTCACCGAGGTCGCTTCGGCGACGTTTGCCGCGCTGCGCGCCACCTAGCTTGCTGCCGTCGGCTCATCCGGTGGCGGCGTGCCGTCACGATCCTCGCGCAGAAGGCGCTGGCCTTGACTGGATCCCCCGCCATGCATAATGTCAGCGTCAGCCAGGATTACCTGGTCGATATCTTTGTCGCCAACAGCAGCCAGCTGCAGACCGAGATCGTCGCCAAGCGGCCGTCTCGGCCACAGGTGGCTCACTGTTGAAGTGAGCTGATCCTCGGTGAGCTCTGGGCAGCTTCGCTGCACCCGCGCTAGCGCTAACTCGCAATCAGGTGAGTTCCCCCGAACGAATATGCCGCGGCGGCCCCTTCGTCTGTCCCCGAGCGCTTTTGCAGCATTCGCTTGGAATGTGTTGCCTGCGCAGTGATGGAAAAATTGCAATCCTTAGTGGACATCGTAATTTTCATTCGCGATTTCGGACAAAACCGTAGCGCGACTGCTCGCTTTCCTCTCCCCACAAGACAATTCCACTGCTCCTGGCATGCCTGTCCCGGTGGCCAGATCCTTGGAACCCCTCAAGCCGAGGCCCATGAGGTGCTTGACCTGCCGAATTGCGGCCGGCCCTTCATCGTCCCTTCCGAACTCGCCGCTGTCACGAAGCCAGCTTCGTGATCCGGCTTCGCAAATGGCCTCCCTGGGCGCGCACTTTACGGTGCATCAAAATCGTTCAGTTAAGGAGGGGCAGTGATCCGCGTGCAACGCACACAGAACACTGCCCAAACACCACTGAGGCCAGCTTGCTACTCTGTGGCCGGGCGTTGGCTCCCAACTCCATGAGTCCAGCCAATGACCAAGTCTGCGAGCAGGAACAAGGCCAGGCTGATCCCCATCAGGGGCAGGAAGACGCCGACGGCAGCTGCAGCCAGCAAGACCAGCAGGTTGCCCCACCACGGGGCGCGGGCTAGGCCGCCACGTGCAGGTGCTTTGCCCATGCGTTGTCCCGGGTTCTTCGTTGGGCGGCGCTTCCACCACATCGCATAGCCCAGCACCACCATGGAGGCGATGGCAGAGGCCACCAGGAACAGCAGGATCTGGTTGGGCAGTCCGAACATGGAGCCCATATGGATGTCGATTCCCCATCGCGAGAGTTTCGCTGCGAGGTTGAACTCGCTGAAATCAACTCGGTCAACGACGTCCAGTGTTTGCCCATTGATGGAGACAGCGTCGACTTCGGTCGGGTAGGACCGCTGGATCTCTTGGACCACCCACGCCTTGCCGTCAGCGGCTGGCGGCTTGATCTCAACCAGTCCCGTATTGACGTTGACTTCCTTGGCGATCGAGAGCATGGTGTCGAATGCCGCCGGGTTCACCGATTCGCCGGTTGGCGCGGGCGCTGTCCCGTGGTGGTGGGCGTGTTCATCACCTGTGCTGCTCTCCGCGGCAGACAGTCCAGTGTCCACCGAGGGGGTGCCCCAGTTCAGCGCGGCGCGCAGCTCACTGACGTTGGCGCCACCGTAGGTCGACCAGGTGATGCCGGTGGCGGAGAGGAAGAATGCGCCGAGCAAGACCCAGATCCCAAGCGATCCATGCCAGCTGGCCAGGCGCCGGTAGCCCGTTGCCTTGGCAGCGGGGCGGATGAGGTCTTTTTTGCGCTTGGATTTCCTGATGCGCAGAATCCACAAGGCAAGTCCTGCCAGGGCGATCACTCCCAGCCAGGAGGCTGCCAGTTCGCTATACATGCGCCCTGGCTCGCCGAGCTGCAGGTTGCGGTGCAACTGGTCGATCCACGTTCGCAGGGGCAGCACTCCGCTGGTTCCGTAGGCGGTCAAGTCACCGCGGATTTCAGCGGTGGCCGGGTCGATGAAAATAGCCCTGGTTTCGCTGGCTCCCAGGTTCTCATCCTCATACATCACCCTAGTGGTATCACCGGGGTGTGGTGCCGGTCGAACCGCCACCAGTGCATCACCGCTGCCCATGTAGGTGTTAGCCACCTCTACTTGATCGGCGAGCGGCAAATAGGAGTCGGCTAGCGGCGCGCGCAACTGATCGGCATAGACAGCCTGTTCGATTTGCGGAGTAATTGCATATAAGGCGCCGCTCACGGCGGCGACAAGGATAAACGGGCCGATGAAGATTCCCGCATAGAAGTGCAGCCGTAGCAGCAGCTGGCCGAACCATCCTTTTCTGTTGGGTTTCGAAGTCCCGGTCGGCGGCTGGGATTCGGGGGACGTGGTTTCCAGAAGAGTCATGAGGGATCCTTGGGGGCAAAGTAGGACAAGTATCGGCGGCTAAGCTGCGAAGAGAGTTTCACCGATGAACCCTCCTTCAGCGCAGCCCTTCGGAATCAGGAAGACGGCCGAGCCGATGGGAGTCGTCCACTGGTTCAACGCATCGAGGTCCGATAGCCGTTGCTGCATCGGGGTGTATTGTTCGGCCACGCTCTTTTGGTAGGACACGAAGATCAGCCCGGAGTTGGAGATCTCGTTCCCGGTAGGTGGCTCGTCGTAGTTGTATCCGCGCCGGAAGATCCGCTCGTTCGTGTTCTCGGAACGGGCTCTGCGGATGTGCGCGTGTGCGGCGATGACCGTGAATCCCAGAGCGTTGGTCGCTTCGAAATCCGGCTCATCGTGTTCCTTGCTTCCAGTGGTCGGTGCCCCGTTGCCCAGGGTCCGCCCGACACTGAATTCCCGGCCAGAACGGTCCAGCTCATCCCAGGTATCAACATTCATTCGGATGCGCCGGATGACCATCGTGGTGCTCCCATCCGCGTTCCACACCACAGAGTTGAAATCCTCCGAACCTGGAACGGGATTCACGGTCCCGTCGACTTGTCCGAACAAATTCCGCATCGTGGTGCCGCTGGCTTCGGATCCCCGGGACCGGCGGAACCCGGATTGCACCCATTTCACCGAGGCAAACCGGCGGGCATCCTTGAGCATCATCCTCTGGGCATGCGCAACGGACAATGGATCATCCGAGGCGATATGCAGCAGCAGATCCCCATCGTTCCAGCGCTCTTCGAGCTCGTCGATCTTGAACTCCGGCAGCGGCTGGCTTTCGCCGGCCGATGAGCCGGCGAGTTCCATGAGCTTCGGACCGAATCCGAAGGTCACGGTGAGCCGTGCGGGAACAGTGCCCAGTTCCGGTTCGGTGTCTGCCAAGGCCGCCTGGCCTTGGGTGAGCCTTGCCGCGTCATCGCTGAGCAGACGGAGCAGTCGTTGCAGGGACTCGTGGTCAAGGCCATCACGCAAGTCCAACGCGACGTAGCTGGCGTGGGCTTGTGGCTCCGTGGTGATTCCTGCCTGGTGTGCGCCGTAGAACGGAATCACGGCTTGTCCGTGCAGCGGCTCCGAGCCGCCGGCCGGCGCCGCTGCACTGGACAGGGAGTCGATCCCCAGAGCTGCGATTGCTCCCAGTCCGACTGCGGCGCCGCCGAACAGAATTCCTCGCCTGCTTGGGCCTTGTTTGGCGGGTGCATCTACGTGTGGCATTAGTGATCGTGGGCGCTTTCGGATTCGGAGTCGTCCTTGTCCATCTCGCCATGATCCATGCCCTCGTGCTCGGAGCCGTCATAGTTTTCATTCGCGCCGGCGAAATCCTTCACCGGGGCGGTGATCTCGGAGCTGGTACCATCGGAGAATTCCAGGCTCATGTTCACGACGCTGCCGGGCTTGAGCGGTTCGGCGAGGTCCATGAGCATGATGTGGCTTCCCCCTGGTTCAAGATGCAGTTCGCCGTGGGCGGGAATGGTGAATCCGCCAGTTTTTTCGCGCATCACCATGGCCCCGGATTCGTTGGGTACCGTTTCGTGCAGTTCCAGATCGCTGGAGGCCGGGCTCGTGACCGAGGTGATGGTGATGTCCTGGCCTCCGGTATTTTGAATCGTGCCGAATCCCGCCGACATCCCCTCATCGATAGCCTTCACCCATGGATCTTTCATGGTGACAGAGGCGCCAGCCGGAGCCGGGTTGCTGTTGGCAGCAGGGGTGCCGGCACAACCTGCTAAGGCGATCAATGCGGCTGCGGATAGGGCGGTGGTGCGCAGGGCAAAAGAGGTTTTCACTGTTAATCCTAGGAAAATGAGAGAAGCACGAATAGCGCGCTCTGAATTATTGCTGCTGTGGTGCCCGCAACCACCGAGGCATGGTGCCGGTGGGCAGGACGCATGGTGCTGGGCACAGCAGAGGAGAAAATAGCCCTGATCGGATAGGGCTTGCGAAGCTGGGTCGGTTGGCCGCTGAAGTTCTAGCCGGAGCGCGCAATGGAGTCCGGACAGGCAATGCCTATAGAAAGAACTCAGAAAGATAGGTTCACCGGCATGCTTTCAGGCAAGCCAGTGCGCACGAGCATAGAAACTTGTCCCGGGATGGGGCATGTCAGGGTCCGATTCCGGGGCCTTTGAAAGCAGGAGCGGACAAGCCGCAGGCCTAATGGACTGCAACTGGTGCCTTACACCTTAGCCAGTGCGGGTGGGCCTCTGCGAACGACAGACGTTGCATACACAGCCACTGTGCAGCCAGGGATGTCGCGCGGTTCGGCAGGAACTGGTTGCGGTCGCACTGGTTGAATGGCGAAGTTGACCAGTCGCCAGAAGAGTTTCCAGGTGAACAGGCTAATGATGTCTGAAGCGGCGATGAGTAGCTGCTCGCTGCGGTGAAGCACCAGAACTGTTGCGAACCCAGCAAGGAAGTGAGCCAGCAGCATGGTGCCATCGCTGTGAATTGCCATGGTGGTACTTGCCGAGCCGGTCGCATCGACCGCCAGGGACATCCCATGATGCGCGTGGATGCCTTGCCCTGCGGATGAAAGAGCGGAATGCCCGGCTCCCATGGAGAACAGGAGATGGAAAAGCACCTGGCTGAACCCCACCATCATGGACAACCGCCAGAAGGTGAACCGCTTGCTGCTGAGCAAGATGCAGACCATGAGCGACAGAGACAGCGGGAGCGCGACGTTCAGGATGCCCGGTATGGCTCCGCCCGCAAGCACGTGGGAAGCCAGAGAAACAAACGTCGCGAAGAACGCGGCGGCGGTGCCTCTGAGAGCACGTGACGAGCGGGAGGATTTTTGCACACCACCAGTATTACAGATCGGTGACTGTATTTCGACAACGTGTAAAACTGAAGGCGGGAACGTTTGGCCATTCAATGCCGGGCAGTTACGTGGATCACCTCGGATTTCATCGTGCTTTCCACCGGGGAATTGGATAGCGGGCCCAATCTGCACACCGGAAAGCAAGATCCGCGCAGCACCATGGCCCTGAGGAATGCCCACGCCGCTCCCCGCTGCGTGCGCCAATCGGCGGTGGACATTGGCAAGGTAGCCCTGCGTCGCTGGGTTCTCCCTGTCCAGATCCATGCCGGAGGCCTCAGGGCGAACTCGCCGCTGACAAGCTCACCGGGACCAAAGTTCGGAAGAGAATTGGGAGCGGCTCGAGATCCCGGCCAGGCTGCAGCGCAGCCAATTCCGCGACTTATCGAAGCACGCCGTGGACTCTCTGGTGGGTGCCGCAATCTTGAATGCACGGGTGCACTGCTGGAATGCAACTACGCGGTTGAGTTCCGCCGACAAGTTCCACGCGAACACCTGCTCGATCTCAGTAGGGCTCGCTTACGGACAGCACCTTCAATCCCTCGGCCACCACGCGCCCGTCGTGGATGACCGTGCGGTCGGTGCCCCGGTCCATCACGGTGGAGGCAATGCTCTGGCCATCCACCAGCACCAGGTCGGCCCGGTCTCCCACGGCCACCCCCGGGCGGTCGGCCACCGAAGCCAGGCGCGGCACCGTGCGGTCCATGATCGAGGCACCGCCCATGGTGGCCACGGCCAGCGCATGCCCGATCAGTTCGTCCTGGCGGAAGCCGTTGACGAAAGCCAGCTGCCAGGTCCGGTCCAGCAGATCGCAGTTCCCGTAGGGGCTCCAATAGTCGCGCTGCCCGTCCTCCCCCAAGCCGAAGCGCACCCCGGCTCCAACCAGGTCCACCAGCGGCAGATGATTGGAGGTGCTGGGCGCAACGGAAGTCAGCGAGATGTCCAGCTCGGCGAAGGTGTCGATCAGCCGGCGGCTGGCAGCCTCGCTGACACTGCCCAGCTCGTAGGCATGGGACAGGTTGACCCTGCCCTGCATGCCCAGCGCCCGGGTGCGTTCGGCAATCAGCTCTGCCGAGAAGACGGCGAGCGCACCGGGCTCGTGCAGGTGCACGTCGATATCCACCTGGTATTTATCGGCCAGCCCGAACACCACGTCGAGGTGGCGGACCGGGTCGCGGTCCAGTGCGCAGGGGTCGATGCCGCCCATGGCATCCGCACCGGCTTCCAAAGCGTCCTCGAGATGCTTCACGGTACCCGGCTCGCGCAGGATCCCGGCCTGCGGGAAGACCATGATCTGCACCTCGGCCTCGTTGGCGAACTTCTTTTTCGCGGCCACCACGGCCTCGTATTTCTCCAGCTTGGAATCCACATCCACCTGGGCGAAGGAACGCACCCGCGTGGTGCCGCGGGCAATCATCCGTTCCAGGGTTCCGGCCACGCGCTCGGGCAAGCCGATTTCGGCATCCCGCCAGTTCTCCCGGTCGTTGCTCATCATGCCCCACACCCCCGGGCGTCCAGTGTGCTCGCGGAAAGGCAGTCCGATGCGCGTGGAATCCAGGTGCACATGCACGTCGGAGAAGGAAGGAAGAAGGATGCGCCCGCGGCCATCGACGTCCGCCAGGTTGCGCACCTGCTGCGGGTCGTGCGCGGAGATCGCTGAAATCTTGCCGTCGCCAATCAGGATGTCGCTGGGCGGACCGCCCCAAGGGCGGGCATTGCGGATGAGCATGGGTCAGCTTCCTTGCCGGTATGGACAGTGCTAGTAGAAACGTACCGTATGCGCCCCTAGGGCCGGCAGCGCTTCGGGCCGAGCGCGGTTCTCCTGCTCCAGGCAGGACAATGGCGGGCCCTTGCGGGCCCGCCATCAACTGGAGCGGCTATTCGTCGGCTTCTTCTCCGGGCAAGGTCGACTGCTCCGGCAGGCTGTCCCAGAACGAGGTGTCCATGGTTTCCACGGAGCCATCGGCTACCGCCTTGATGGTGCTCTCCAAGGTGAGGATGGTCTGCTGGCGCAAGTAGCCATTGGATTTCTGTCCCAGGACATAATCCGGGTTGCTGTGGTCGCTCATGCCGCGCATTTCGAAGAGCAGGGTGGAAATGCCGTATTCGGCCGCGATGCCATTGCGCGCAATGGTGTTGGCGGTCCCGCCCACGTACTTGCCCAAGTGGCCCCAGCCGGTCCGGTCGACATTCTGGTAGACCACTGCGCCCAGGCGCTTGGAACCCTCCCGGACTTCCTCAGGCACGTCCGGGGTCGTCGGGTAGAGGATCGAGCCGGACACCAGCTTGCCATCCACTGCCGAGCGGGTGCCCTGATGGTGCAAATCGATCATGTAGTCGATGCCGTAGGCGGAGAGCACGTTGTTGTGCAGCGCCTGGATTTCCGGCTGCGTCTTGGCCACGTGGTCCCGGTTGATGTCCACGTTGTTGGCGTTGTAGCGGGTCAGGTGCCGGTCCCCCGAGGCGATGTAGTCATCGAGCGGGAAGTCCACATCGCCCATGGCGCCATCCGGGTTCAGCATCGGCACCACCAGGATGTTGACGTCCGCGAGCACCTCCTTCATCCGCCCCGAGCCCAGGTGCTTGATGACTTCCAGGGTCCCCTCGGTGGTCAGCTGCTCGTTGCCGTGCTGCTGGGTGAGGACATGATCGTGGGATTTTCCGGGTTAGAAAGGTACTTGGCCAGGAACAGATCGCGTCCCTTGGCCGATTGGCCGATGACTTCCAGTTCCATCGCCGATTGCTTGGCATCCTGCTTGCGCAGTTCGGCGGCCATCGATTCGTGCGTATGCAGGATCGAGGTGTTGATGGTTTCATTTCCGGTGTAGTCCGGCCCGTTGCCTACAGCGTTGGCCGGGACCAGCCCCAAGCCGAGGAACAGTGCCGAGCCGGCAACGATGCAGGAGCCCTTCTTCAGCATCCGGGCGGGGAACTGCTTTGGCATATTCTTCATTGAATCTCCGATGTCTTCCTGTGATGGGTTGGATCTTGGTCATTGCGCCGTCCTCCGGCGTTTCCGGTCTCAGCTGCCGATGAAGAAGTAGCCGCCGTTCAGTCCATCCACCATGACGCGGTAGGACTTTTTCTCCAGGCTCGCTTCGATCACCCAGTTGGGTTTCCAGATCTTGGCGACACTGCTCTTTTCGCGGATCCCGCCGCGCCAGGCCAGCCGGGCCCGGCGCAGCGCCGCGGTGGACAGCAGGGCCTTGGCCCGCCGGCGTGCAGTGTCGAAATCAATGGTGTTCCACTGCGGGTCAGCTACCCGGTCCAGCACTTGGCCGGTTTCCGCATCTTCGGCTTGCCACGGATCGCAGACGAAAGCCTTGCCCGAGTAGTAGTCCACCAAGGCGTGCGCCTGCCCGGTCCGTCCGGCCAGCTGCGGAACCTCGAAGATGAACCCCGCAAAGGGATGGTGGCGCAGCTTGGCCGACTCGACTCTCAGCCCTGGCGCCTTGGCGGCAAGAATGCGCTGCGCGTCCTGGTCATCAACCAAGGTTTTCAGCACCAGCTCATTCATCGCGGGCCGCCATTTCCGCCTGGCTGGCCAGCAGGGAGTCCTGGCCCATGAGCATCTTCTTCGGGATTGGGCCGATCTTCGCGGTCTCGTCCAGGGCCCGGCCAATATGCTCCGGCACGGGATGCGACTTCTGGCTGGCCAGGCTGCCGATGACCATGGCCGCGGTGGAGGCCAGGATGCCGGTGACCATCGGATCGATGCCGGTGGCATCCGGAGCCCCGGACACCTGCCAGAGCACCGAGACCAGGGTGCCGGCAAGCATCGAGGAGATCGCGCCAACGGTATTGGCCTTCTTCCACCACACCGCGCAGATATAGGAAGGGACGAAGGCGCTGCCCAGCACGGTCGTTGAGAAGATCACCACGGCGGCCACCGCTGGCGGCTCGAATGCCGCGATGGCGAAGCCGATGATGGCCAGGGCCAGCACGGTGATCCGCGAGACCCAGACCATCTGCGCATCGCTCATCTTCTTGTTGATGAACCGGGCGTAGATGTCCTGGCTGGCGATGGTGCCGGCCTGCAGCAGCAGGGCATCGGCGGTGGACATGATGGCTGCCATGATCGCTGCCATGACGATGCCCACGGCGAAAGTCGGCAGTACCGCGTCGGCGACCTCGAAGATCGCGGTTTCCGGGTTGGCCAGATTAGGCAGCAGGATCAGCGCGAACAAGCCCACCAGGTAGGGGCCGGGGATGAACAGCAGGTTGAAGGCCAGCGAGTAGGCTCCGGCGGTGCGTGCCACCGAAGGCTTCTTCATGGCCATGTGGCTGACCACCACGTGCGGCCATCCCATGTAGCCGATGGAGAAGACCAGCAAGGCACCGATGATGACGCCCCATTGGCCCTGGTAGCCCAGGTCCGCTCCCCACATGGTCAGCAGGTTGGGGTTGATGGCGCCCACGGCCTCGTTGCCCTTGGTGAACCCGCCGATGGCGATCAGCGTGGCAACCAGGATCCAGACCATGCCCACCACCATGATGATCGCCTGCACGAAGTCGGTGTAGGCCACCGCGAGGTAGCCGCCCAGGAAGGTATAGAGGACAATCACTCCGATGGCGATCGCCAGGGCCACCGGGAAGGAGACCCCGGTGACCATTTCCAGTCCGCGGCCGCCGGCGATGAACTGGGCCAGCACGTAGAAGAACATGCAGAACAGCGCCACGGGGGCGGCGATGAGACGGATCCACTTCGAGGGGTAGCGGTGCTCCAGGTATTCGATGGAGGTGATGGAGCCCAGGATCTGGGAGATCTTGCGCATGCGCCGGCCCAGGACCGAGAGGTTCAGGATGCCGCCGCCCAGGTCGCCCAGCGCGTACCACATGCTGAAATAGCCCTGGGTGTAGCCCATGGATCCGGCACCCATGAACATGTAGCCGGACATGGATGAGCTTTGCAGGCGAAGCGCGGTGACGCCGGGGCCGAGGCTGCGCCCGCCGAGCAGGAATCCCTCGGCATCTTGCTTGCCGCGCTTGAGCGCCCAGAAGCCGATGCCGGCCATGGCGATGAAATAGATGATCAGGAACAGGATCTCGATATTCACTGCTGCTCCTGCGCATCTTCGCGCTTCCAGCCGCGGCTGAGCCACAGGAAAACACCTGTATAGATCACCCAGAGGGCCGGAACCCCGATGATGACCATGGTCGTGAACGCCGGTAGTCCAAACATCGACACATTCCTTCTGGGAGCCGCTGGTTCTGATTTCATGAGCTGGGTCACAAGCACCCGCTTGATCCATAGCCTTGCATAGCCCCAGTAGCCAAGACAAGGATAATTCCTAGGTTAACTTGGGAAAACTTCCGCGCCCCTGCATTCGACCGCACGACCATCCCCGCCTCGGCGCCTCCGGTCAGGCGCCCCCGGTCCCAAATGGCGGGCAACAGCAAAGGCCCCGGCCGGGTTCGGCGGGCATCGTCATATGATGTCCATCGAATCCCCGCCGGGGCCTGTGGCCCGGAGGGTGCTAGCGCAGCACCACGGTGCGCGAGCCACTGAGGAAGACCCGGTCTTCGCAGTGCCAGCGCACCGCATCGGACAAGGCTTTGCACTCGGTATCGCGTCCGGCGGCCACCAGGTGCTCGGGCGCGTAGCTGTGGTCCACTTCCTGGACGCGCTGGGTGATGATCGGCCCCTCGTCCAGTTCCGAATTCACGTAGTGCGCCGTGGCGCCCACGGTCTTCACCCCGCGCTCGAAGGCCTGGTGGTAGGGCTTGGCCCCCTTGAAGGAGGGCAGGAACGAATGGTGGATGTTGATGGCCCGGCCGGTGAGCTTGCGGGTGAGGTCATCGGAGAGCACCTGCATATAGCGGGCCAGCACCACCAGATCCACCTCGAAGCGCTCCACCAGGTCCATCAGCTTGGACTCGGCCTCGGGCTTGGTCTCAGGGGTAACAGGAATGTGGAAGAACGGGATCCCGTTCCACTCGACCTGCTGCCGGTGGTCCGGGTGGTTGGAGACGACGGCCGCGATCTCCACCGGCAGCTCCCCCATCCGGGCGCGGAACAGCAGATCGTGCAGGCAGTGGCCGAACTTGGAGACCATCACCACCACGCGCTTCTTGTTTCCAGCCGGGCGCAAACCCCAGGTGGCCTGGTGCTCATCGGCGAGCTGGCCGAGGCCCGCTTCGAGCTCCGCGATCTCGGCGGGGATATCCTCCGCCGCGGCGACCTCGAATTCGATGCGCATGAAGAGCGTCCCGGAAAGCTGGTCGTCATGCTGCTTGAGCTCCCGGATGTCGCCATGGTGCTTGAGCAGCAACCCGGTGACCGCATGCACGATGCCCGGGCGCTCGGCGCAGGTGAGGGTCAGGACATACTTGTTGTTCGGTTCGGTCATCGTGCCGCTCCTTGGTTTCGCCGAGATGGCATTAGCTTCGCCATGGCTCGTAGTGGTTTTTCGGGGAATTTTCATGCGGTTGCACCTGGCTTCCGCGCAGTGCTCTGCGCCGCGGATTCAAAGCCGTCCGGCCTGGGTTTTCCCAGCGGAACTGCGCGCTGCCCCTGCCTTCGGAAGCAGCTGCGGGCAGTCCCGCCAACCTCTGGCCGGATACTGATATATCAATTGATGATCACAATACTATGTGTGCTTCAGCACAGCGTCAACAACTTTTCCGGCGGTTCTTCCTGGCGCCTTTCCCAGCGCCCCCAGTACAGTTTTCCGCTCTGCCGTTTGCCGGCAAGCCAAGGGCTGTTGAGCGCATCGGCGCAGGAAAAGCGCCTAAATCGAAGCCGGGGCGATACTCTTTGTGTGTCGGCAATTGATTTTTGAACAGTGATAGAGAGCGATATGCCAAGGCCCAACGAACTGACCAGCGTCGCCACCGAGCAAGGCTCGATGGCTGATCGAGCCTACAACGCATTGCGCGACCGGCTGGTGCTGCTCGAAATCGCTCCGACGCACCCGATCCACGAGCCTCAGCTGGCCGAGGAACTGGGCATTGGGCGCACCCCGATGCGCGAGGCTCTCAAGCGGCTGGAGACCGACCATCTGGTGGTGTCCTATCCGCGCCGCGGCACCTTCGCCACGGCCGTGGATTTCCACGAGCTGAACTACATCTCCGAAATGCGCCAGGTGCTCGAGCCGCTGGCCGCGCGCAACGCGGCCGCGAACAAGGACCCGCAGATCCGCGAGCAGCTGGCCGGCTACCTGCAGCAGATCGATGCCCTGGATCCCGCCCTGGACCAGCGTTCGCTGCTGCTGCTGGATGTGCGCATCCACCGGCTCATCTACAAAGCGGCGGCCAACAAGTACCTGGAGGAAACCCTGGTGCGCCTGGATAATCTGGTGACCCGGATCTGGTGCCTGGTCATCGACCAGATGCCTCCGATCGCAGAGCACATTTCCGAGCATTCGGCCCTGCTGCGCGCCATCCTCGACGGCGACGCGCAGCTGGCAGCGCGGCTGGTCTCCGAGCATGTGGCCCACTTCGAGCAGGCCCTGCGCCGCGCCCCCTAGCTGGATGCCGGGGACGCGAACCGGCCGCTAGCGGCCGGCGCCCTCGGGTTCCAGATCAGTTTCGGGCCGCGGCTGCGGTTCGCGCACCGGGGCTTCCAGCTCCTGGGCCACCGGCTCCGGCCGGTCTCCAGCCGGCAGGCCCGACGCGGCCACAATGGAGTTCTCCCTGGTCATCAGGCTGAACTGCTCGCCTTCGTGGCGGTCGATTCCGTCATCCACCGCCTGCTCCAGCACCTCCATCGCCACCTTGCCGCGCAGCACCAGCGGATCACGGCACAGGTCCTTCCACAGCGCCACGCACAGCAGCAGCATCACCAGCACGAAGGGCAGCGCCGAGACGATGGTGATGTTCTTCAGCCCGTTCAGGGCCGCCGCCGGATGGTCCCCGCCGGCCAGCAGCATGACCGCGGCCACCGCTCCCACCGAGACGCCCCAGAAGACCACCGACTTCTTCGAGGGCTCCTGCGCGCCGCGTTCGCTGAGCGCGCCCATCACGATCGAGGCGGAGTCCGCCCCGGTGACGAAGAAGATGGCAATCAGCACCACGGCCAGAGCCATCAGCGCAATGGAGAACCATTCGGGGAATGGCAGTGCGCCCAGCAGCTCGAAGAGCACCGAGTTGAAGTCGATGTCCGGGGCCCCGTCCACCATCTGGGCCAGCGCCTGGCCCATATCCCCGTTGCGCTCGGCCCGCTCCTGCAGGCCGATGGCGCCGCCGCCGAAGATGGCGAACCAGAACAGCGTGACGGTGGAAGGTACCAGCAGCACCCCGGTGACGAACTGGCGGATGCTGCGCCCGCGCGAGATCCGCGCGATGAACAGGCCCACGAACGGGGTCCAGGAAACCCACCAGGCCCAGTAGAAGATGGTCCAGGAGGAAAGCCAGGCGGCCATGTCGCCGTCCCCGGAAGCCGCGGTCCGCGAGGCCATTTCCGGCAGATCCGCGATGAAGGAGCCCACCGCATTGGGGATCACGTTCAGGATGAACAGCGTCGGCCCGCCGATGAATACGATCAGCGCCAGGATCACCGCCAGCACCATGTTGATATTGGAGAGCCACTGGATGCCGCGCTCGATTCCGGAGACGGCCGAGGCCACGAACAAAGCGGTGAGCACCGCAATGATCAGCACCAGGACCCCGGAACCCACCGAGGACAGCAGCCCGGCGGACTGGATGCCGCCGCCGATCTGCAGCGCGCCGAGCCCCAGCGAGCAGGCCGAGCCGAAGAGCGTGGCCAAGATGGCCAGGATGTTGATCGTCTTCCCGCCCCAGCCGTGGACGACCCTTTCGCCGAAGATCGAGGTGAACATCGAGGAGAACAGCTGCGGGCGGCCCAGCCGGAAGCTGCCGTAGGCCATGCCCAGCCCGACAATCGCGTACATGGCCCAGGGGAACAGCGTCCAGTGGAACATGGTGGTGCCCATGGCCGTGCCCACCGCGGCCGAGGTCTGCCCGCCCACGGTTTCCGGCGGCGGGGACATGTAGAAGTACAGCGGTTCGCCCACCCCGTAGAAGACCAGCCCGATGCCCATGCCGGTGGCGAACATCATCGAGATCCAGGAAACCGTGCTGAACTGCGGCTTCTCCCCGTCCTTGCCCAGCGGGATGCGCCCGAAGCTCTTGGCCGCGACCACCAGCACGAACAGGGTGAAAACGGTCGCGGCGATCACGAAGACCCAGCCGGTGTTCGTAATCACCCAGTCGAGGGCCTTCCCGGCCGCGGAGCCCAGCCCTTCGGGCGAAGCGAAGCCCCAGGCGATGAACGCCAGGGCGAGGAGTCCGGCAATGCCGAAGACCCAGTAGTCGGTGCCGGAGGACAGGTATCTTCTGGGCCGGCGCCGGCGAGCCGAGTGCAGCTCGCTGACCAGGTCGTTCACGGGTTGCTCAGTGCGTTTCATTTCGGTTTCCTTCAATAAAGGCAATAGGTGGCGGGCCGGCAGGGGAATGCGGGCGCGCCGAATCAGCCGGGGTCCCGGGGTTGCTCGTGAGTGGTGGCCGGGGCCGGCAAATCGGCCGGGCTCAAGAGCCGGCCGGAAGTGCGCC
>NZ_JBLVOC010000018.1:7877-15631 GCF_053543575.1 Glutamicibacter sp. AGC84 | reverse complement strand
TGTTCCCGGCCGCCCCCCCGGGCAGCGGTTAAATGCGCGTCAAGCGCGGATCAGCCCGTGCGGGTCGAGCACGAACTTCTGCGCGGCGCCTTCGTCGAAGGCCGCGTAGCCCTGCGGGGCCCGGTCCAAGCCAATGGCCGTGGCGTTGACGTTCTTGGCAATCGAGACCTTGTCCGAGAGGATCGCCTGCATCAGCCCGCGGTGGTACTTCATCACCGGGCACTGGCCCGTGACGAAGGTGTGGGACTTGGCGAAGCCCAGGCCGAAGCGCATGGACAGCGAACCGACCTTGGCCGCTTCGTCCTCGGCGCCCGGATCCCCGGTGACATAGAGTCCCGGGATGCCCAGGCTGCCGCCGGCACGGGTGATTTCCATCAGCGAATTGAGCACCGTGGCAGGCTGCTCCTTGCCAGCGTCGTGCCCGTGCCCGCGCGCCTCGAAGCCCACCGCGTCGATGCCGCAGTCGACCTCGGGCACGCCCAGGATCTGGGCGATCTGCTCGGCCGGGTCGCCCTGCGAGACGTCCACGGTCTCGCAGCCGAAGCTGCGCGCCTGGGCCAGCCGGTCGGCGTTCAGGTCCCCGACAATCACGGTGGCCGCACCCAGCAGCTGCGCGGAGGTGGCCGCGGCCAGGCCCACCGGGCCGGCGCCGGCGACATAGACGGTGGAGCCGACGGTGACCCCGGCGCCGATGGCTCCGTGGTAGCCGGTCGGGAAGATGTCCGAGAGCATGGCCAGGTCCAGGATCTTCTCCATGGCCTGGTCGCGGTCGGGGAATTTCAGGGCGTTCCAGTCCGCGTAGGGCACCAGCACGTATTCGGCCTGGCCGCCCACCCAGCCGCCCATGTCCACGTAGCCGTAGGCGGAGCCGGGGCGGTCGGGATTGACGTTCAGGCAGATGCCGGTTTGCCCGACCTTGCAGTTGCGGCAGCGGCCGCAGGAGATGTTGAAGGGCACCGAGACGACGTCGCCGACCTTGAGGAATTCCACATCGCGGCCTACTTCCACCACTTCGCCGGTGATCTCGTGGCCCAGCACCAACCCGACGGGGGCGGTGGTGCGGCCGCGGACCATGTGCTGGTCCGAACCGCAGATATTGGTGGCGATGGTGCGCAGGATGACCCCGTGGTGCACCTGCCGCCCGACGTTTGCCGGGTGGACCCCGGGTCCGTCCTTCAATTCGAATTCGGGGTACGGGGTGTCGATCAGCTCGACCTTGCCTGCCCCGGCGTAGCTTACTGCCAAGTTGCCCATAGCGGACCACTTCCTTGAAATATCAGTTGGATACCAAATCGGATGTGCCCAAGTCTGACCACTGGATGTGATCCATGTCAATAGCCCGGCGAGAAATCCGCCGGGTCCGGCAGCCCGCCAGCGGCCGGCTACCCGTCCAGTTCCTCGGCCGAGCGCAGGGAAATGATGTCCTTGGCTGTGCGCTGCAGGATTTCCAGGGATTCCTCGATCAGCGGCGAACCGCGGCTGCCCTTGCGGGTCACCGCCACGATGCGCCGCGAGGGCTTGGCCGCCCCGGAAATCCGGCGGCGCACCACATTCTGCGCATCGCCCAGGGTGGCCAGCCGGGGCAGCAGCCCCACACCCAGGCCCGCCCCGATGAACGCGATCATGGTTTCCCACTCCACCGCCTCGTGGGCGATATGCGGGGTGACCCCCAGCGAAGTGAAGGCGGCAACGAACAGCGCCCGGTAGACCGACTGCCCGGATTCGGAGATCCACGGGTCATCGGCCAGGTCCTCCAGGGCCACGGACTTGTGCTGCGCCAGCCGGTGCGTGGCGGGCAGCACCACATCCAGCGGGTCATCGAGCAGCACGGTCTGCTCGAACCGGTCCCTGGCGGCAGAACCCCCGGACGTCTGGCTGGCCACGATCACGGCCAGGTCGATCCGCTCCGCGAGCAGCAAGTCCAGGCAGCGCTGCGGCTGCGCTTCGATCAGCTGCACCGCGGTATCGGGCCGGGTGGCTCGCAGGTTCGCGGCCAGCGGGGCAAGCAGCTGCGCGGCAGCGGTGGAGAAACCGCCCAGGCCGAACTGCCCCTGCACCTGCCCGGAGGCGTTGCGCGCGGACGCCGCGAGCAGCTCCCATTGCGTCACAATCCCGTCCAGGCCCGCAACGAAATGCCGGCCCGCGGAGGTCAGCCGCACCCCGCGGCCCTCCTTGGTGATCAGCTTGATGCCCAGGGTGCGCTGCAGTTCGCGCAGCTGCGCGGAGACCGCCGAGGCCGAGTAGCCGGTCAGTTCCGCGGTGCGCGCTACCGAACCTGTGGAGGAGAAGACCCGCAGGGTGGCGAAGCGTGGATCAATCATGCACCAATTGTGCACGGTTCCGTTCAATTTCTTGCGCTTTTCTTGCCGACTATTTCTTCCTAGTCTCGATTCATGCGGTGACCGGCCTCACATCGGCCCGCGCAACCACAGCCAGAGGACGCCAGCCGCGTCGTGTTCCAAGGAGTAACAGATGACCGCTTCGGTAAGCGCACCGCGCACTACGCGTGGGAAGCTCGCTACGTCGGTGAACCAAGAACAGCTCGCCGAGATCACCGAACTCTTCCGCAACCGGCGCAAGGGCTACTCGCTCGAAGCCCCGCTGTACACCGACCCCTCAGTATTCGATGTCGAAATGCAGGCCATCTTCGGGACCCACTGGCTGTTCGCCGCGAGCATTGCCGAGATCCCCGAGCCCGGGGACTACGTGACCGTGGACTACGGTCCGCATTCGCTGATCGTGCTGCGCACCGAGGAGGGCGGGGTCAACGTGCTGCACAACGTCTGCCGGCACCGCGGCGCCCGCGTGCTCACCGAAGCCTCGGGCAGCACCGGGAACCTGGTCTGCGGCTACCACTCGTGGACCTACTCCCCGGAAGGGGACCTGATGCACGCCTCCGCCCCGGGCGAAGGCAAGTTCGACAAGAGCTGCTTCGCGCTCAAGCGCGCTAACGGCCGGGTCCACGCCGGGCTGGTCTTCGTTTCGCTGGCCCAGGACCCTCCGGCGGACTTCGACGAGGTCGCCGGCATCTTCGAGCCCTACCTGGCCCCGCACGATATCGCCCGCGCCAAGGTCGCTTACCAGCAGGACATCATCGAGGAGGGCAACTGGAAGCTGGTGATGGAGAACAACCGCGAGTGCTACCACTGCGACGGGCACCCCGAGCTGGCCTGCTCGCTGTTCCCCACCTGGGGGCTGAGCGACGACACCGTTCCGCCGCACCTGGAAGAGGTATGGGAGCGCAACCAGCAAGCCCAGGCGGCCCTGGAGGAACGCTGCCGCCGCTACGGATTGCCCTACGAGGTCGTGGAGCAGCTGGACACCCGCATCGCCGGCATCCGCATCTCCCGCGAATCCCTGGACGGCGACGGGGAATCCTTCTCCGCCGACGGGCACCGCCTGTCCAAGAAGCTGCTCGGCGAGCTGCGCGACTTCCGGCTGGGCCGCTGCTCCATGCACCTGCAGCCCAACAGCTGGTTCCACTTCCAGTCCGACCACGTGATCACCTTCGCGGCCTTCCCGATCAACGAGCACCAGACCCTGGTGCGCACCACCTGGCTGGTGGCCGATGACGCGGTCGAAGGAGACGACTACGACCTGGAGAAGCTCACCCACACCTGGAAGCAGACCAACCTGCAGGACAAGGCCTTCGTCGAGCTGTGCCAGAAGGGCGCAGCCAGCCCCGCCTACCAGCCGGGCCCGTACATGAAGAGCGAATACCAGGTCGAGGCGTTCATCAACTGGTACACCCAGCGCGTGCTGGAGCACCTGGCATGAGCGCAGGCGCCCAGCTGGCATCGAGCGTAGCGGCCCAGCGCATCCGCGGGCTGGAAATGCCGTGGAACCGGGTCCTCAGTTCCCAGGAAGGCCCGGCGAGCGCGGCCCGTGCGCTGGGACCCTGGCACCCCCAGGAGTTCCTGGCCGAATGCGTGCAGACCATCGAGGAAGCCGGCGGGCTGATGACCTTCGTCTTCCGCCGCGCCGACGGCGCCCCGCTGGCCTTCCGCGCCGGGCAGTACCTGAACATCGCCTTCCCGGTGCACGGCGAAGACCAGGACCCGGTGGACCGCAGCTACTCGATTTCCAGCGCGCCCACCGTGCCCTGGACCTTCAATGTCAGCATCAAGCGCGACCCCAAGGGCCTGGTCTCCTCCTGGGCGCATGAGAACCTGCGCCCGGGCATGGTGTTGGAGATGCTCGGCCCGGTGGGCGCCTTCCACCTGGGCGATTCCGACCGGCGCGCCCGCTACCTGTTCCTTGCGGCCGGAGCCGGGATCACCCCGATCATGTCGATGGTGCGCACCATCCACTCACTGCCCGGCCAGGCCGATGTGGTGGTGCTCTGCCACGGCACCGTGCCCGGGGACTTCGCCTTCTGGCCCGAGCTGGAATACATCGCGCAGGTCGATTCGCGGATCAAGGTGTTCTACTCGCTGGGCGACCGGGCCAAGCCCAAGAGCTGGAAGGGCTTTGCCGGGCGGCTGACCACGGCGATGATCGATGCGGTGGCCCCGGATGCCAATGGCCGCAAGGTGTTCGCCTGCGGACCGGAAGGCTACCTGAATTCGGCCACCCAGCTGCTGCGCGAGGCCGGGGTGGATGACACCTCGGTGTTCATGGAGTTCTTCTCCGGGGACCGCAAGACGCTGCTCGAATACCAGGAGGAAATCGCCCTGGCCGGGTCCATCGCCGAGGAGGTGGCCGAATCCGTGGAGGAGTTCTACGAGAGCCAGCCGCCGGAGCTGGGGATGTACGAACCCGAGTACGACCAGAGCGGCACCATCGAGGCCAGCGGCCAGAAGCTGGTGGCGGTCGATTCCAATGCCCCGCTGCCGCCGGCCGCGCCGCTGGTTCCCGCGCAGGACCCGCCGGATACCGCTTCCTTCCCCACCGTGGGCGAAGGCGAGCTGACCATGACCTTCCTGCGCACCGCGGTGAATGTCCGGATCAGTTCCCAGGAGCACATCCTGGGTGTCGCCCAGCGGGCCGGGGTGCGCATCGGCGCCAACTGCCAGGAGGGCATGTGCGGCTCGTGCAAGGTCGTCAAGCTCGAAGGCGAGGTGGCGATGAACCACCAGGGCGGCATCCGCGCCCGTGAAATCGCGGCCGGGAAATTCCTGCCCTGCTGCTCCACCGCCCAATCGGACCTGGTCATCGACGCCTAGCGCGCCGGCCACCACCACACCATCAGCTTTCAAGGAGTCCCCATGTCCCGTCTTTCCCCTCGGATCGTCATCATCGGCGCCGGCATCGTCGGCGCCAACCTCGCAGACGAACTGGCCGCGCTGGGCCACACCAATACCCTGGTCATCGAGCAGGGTCCGCTGGATCTTCCCGGCGGCTCCACCTCGCACGCCCCGGGCCTGGTCTTCTCGTCCAACCCGTCCAAGTCCATGACCGAATTCGCGCAGTACACCATCGAGAAGCTCACCGGCCTGGTGGGCGCCGACGGGCGCGGCTCCTTCCTCCCGGTGGGCGGGCTGGAAATCGCCACCACCGATGAGCGCCTGGCCGACCTGCATCGCCGCGCCGGCTGGAACCGCTCCTACGGGGTCGACGCCGAAGTCATCGACGCCGCCGCCTGCCTGGCGAAGTTCCCGATGCTCAACCCGGAGAAGGTCCTGGGCGGCCTGTTCACCCCGGGCGACGGCCTGGCCCTGGCCGCCAAGGGCACCGCGCTGGTCATGGAACGCGCCAAGGCCGCGGGAGTCGAGTTCCGCGACCGCACCATCGTCACCGATATCGAAGTCTCCGGCGGCAAGGGCGCCGCGGTCATCTGCGGCGAGGAGCGCTTCGCAGCGGACATCGTGGTCTCCTGCGCCGGCTTCTGGGGACCGAATATCGGCAAGATGGTGGGCACCTCGATCCCGCTGCTGCCGCTGGGCCACCAGTTCGCCTGGAGCACCCCGGCCCCGTCGCTGGCCGGCGTCAACGAACTGCCGGCCGGTGCCAGCCGCCCGATCCTGCGCTACCAGGACCGCGACCTCTACTACCGCGAGTGGGGAGATCGCATCGGCATCGGCTCCTACGCCCACCGCCCGATGCCGGTGGACCTGGACACCTTGCAGGCCTACCGCCCGGAAGAGATCACCCACGAGCGGATGCCTTCCTCGCTGGAATTCACCCCGCAGGACTTCGCCGCCGAATGGGAAGCCAGCCAGGAGCTGCTGCCGGATCTGCGCAACACCCGGATCCAGCGCGGCTTCAACGGCATCTTCTCCTTCACCCCGGACGGCGGCTCGCTGGTAGGCCAGTCCAGGGAAGTGGACGGCTTCTACGCGGCCGAGGCTGTGTGGGTGACCCACGCGCCGGGCATCGCCAAGGCCGTGGCCGAGCTGATCACCACCGGCACCTCCACGTCGGACCTGAGCGACTGCGACCTGAACCGCTTCGAGGACGTGCAAACCACCAAGGAGTACGTCAGCGAGACCTCGCAGCAGAACTTCGTGGAAATCTACGATGTCCGCCACCCGCTGGAACCGCGCACCAAGCCCCGCGCCGTGCGCACCAGCCCGTTCTACTCCCGCCAGCAGAAGCTGGGCGCCTTCTTCCTGGAGGGCACCGGCTGGGAGCGCCCGCACTGGTACGAGGCCAACGCCGCGCTGCTCGATGAATTGCCGGCGGAGTGGGCGGCCCCGGAGCGCGACAGCTGGTCAAGCAAGTTCCACTCGCCGATTGCCGCGGTGGAAGCCTGGAAAACCCGCACCGCGGTGGCCATGTTCGACATGACCCCGCTCAAGCGCGTGGAAGTCACCGGCCCCGGCGCCGGTCCGATGCTCCAGGGCTTGACCACGGCGAATATGCTGCGCGCCCCGGGCATGGTCAGCTACACCCTGCTGCTGGACCATGCCGGCGGCATCACCAGCGACATCACCGTGGCCCGGCTCTCCGAGCAGGTCTACCAGGCCGGCATCAACTCCAATGTGGATGTCGCCTACCTGGACCGCGAAGCGCGCAAGTTCAATGCGGCCAACCCGGGCCAGTGGGTGGCAGTACGCGATATCACCGCCGGGACTTCCTGCATCGGCCTGTGGGGCCCGCTGGCCCCGCAGGTCATGGCCAAGATCAGCGACGACGATATGGGCAACGAGGGGCTGAAGTACTTCCGCACCAAGCAGATCTCCATCGCCGGCATCCCGGTCACCGCGATGCGCCTGTCCTACGTGGGCGAATTCGGCTGGGAGCTCTACGCCTCGGCGGATGTCAGCGCCAAGCTCTGGGATGCGATCTTCGAAGCCGGACAGGAACACGGCATCATTGCCGGCGGGCGCGAGGCGTTCAACTCCATGCGACTGGAGAAGGGCTTCCGCTCCTTCGGCACCGATATGACCAGCGAGCACGAACCGGAACAGGCCGGCCTGGGCTTCGCGGTGAAAGCCGCCAAGACCGCGGACTTCGTGGGCAAGTCGGCACTGGCCGAACGTGCCGTGGCGGCCACCAAGCGCCTGCGCTGCCTGACCGTGGATGATGGCGTGTCCATGGTCCTGGGCAAGGAACCGGTCTACGTGGATGGCAAGCCTTCCGGCTACGTCACCAGCGCCGCCTACGGATACACGGTCCGCAAGCCGATCGCCTACGCGTGGCTGCCGATCTCGGTGGAAACCGGAGACCCGGTGGCGATCGAGTACTTCGGCAAGCAGATTGCCGCCACCGTGGTCGATGATCCGCTGTACGATCCGCAGATGGACCGCTTGCGCGGAGTTTCGCTGGCCACTTCGGCCAGCTAGGCGCAACCCGCCACAGAGGCCGGGGCG
>NZ_JBLVOC010000018.1:4002-7857 GCF_053543575.1 Glutamicibacter sp. AGC84 | reverse complement strand
GGCGCCCCCGCCTCTTGCCGTTAACGTGCGTGGCTGCCTGCACGCCACGGCGTCACGCCATGCATTCATACCTCTTAATAGGGGTGCCCTGCCAAAAGCGGTCGCGGATGGCCGTCCGCTGGCGGGCATCGGCGGCTCAGAAGGCGCGTTCGGCAACATTCACGCGAGCCGCGGAATCCAGTGCTGCCTTGACCTGGTCCGCTGGTGTTGGCGCTGGAATCGAGGAAAGCAGCTGGTCATCCGGGGTCGTGGAATCCGCCAGGTAGATGCGCGTATATCCGGCGGATTCGGGCTCGAATTTCCACGTTTCCGCGAGCGCGCCCGCGTCCAGCGTATCGAAGCCGAGGCGTTCGATGATTGCCGCTGCTTGCTCCTTCGCTTGGGAATCATCGGAGGCAATGGGAAGCGCAGAGCGGCCAGCAGCCTCGGCGGGACGGGCCAGCAGCGGAATGTGGTGGGCCAGGATGTTGCCGAAGGCTTTGACATAGCGAGCACCATCGAGCCAGCTCGCCACCAGTTCGCTGGTCGTCATCGTCCCGCTGTCGAGTTCGGCAATGCGTCCATCCCTGGATGGATAGTAGTTGCTGGTGTCCAGCACTGTCTTGCCGCGCAGCAACCCGGCTGGCAGCTCACGTACCGCAGCGAGCGGAATGGACAGCACCACGGCTTCGCCCGCTTCGGCCACCTCTTGAACCGTGCCGGCTGCGGCCAGCGGCCCCAGCTCGGCCACGAGTTCCTGCAGCGATTGAACTCCACGGGAATTCGCAATCACCACGTTCACATTCGCGGCAACGGCCAATCGGGCGATTGCAGATCAGATATTCCCGCTTCCGATGATTCCCAGCGTTGGCATTCCATTTCCCTTCAGCAAAGTCCGGCATTGCGTGTGCCTGCCGCTCTTCGCAGCAGCTATCCCCTTTGGTTGAACTGCCTTCCGGGCACCAAAATTCCCTACGCACCATGCTGGTCTTCGTGCGCCTCGCGGAAAGCAGGTGCCGGACCGGCAACCAGTGGCATTGGCAGGAACCGCCCGGCACCAAAACACCCTGCGTGCCCTCAGGCGAAGACGCTTCGAAGCAGGAACTTCAGTGACCGCTCAGCTCTCCAGTGCTTGCGCGGCACCGGCTTTCAGCAGGCCCATATCCGTGGCGGTGGCTACCCAGTCGTAGCCCAGGGCTTCGAAAGCACTGGCTCTTGATGGTGAACCGGCGAAGGCGCCCACTTCAATTCGGCGGTCATGGCAGGTTTTTGCTATGAATGCCAGGGGCGAGTCCTTGGCAGCAAGCAGTGAATCCACGTCGGTGCCAAAACTCATCGCCAAGTCGACCGGCCCAACGAATACGGAGTTGATACCGGCGACTCCAAGGATTGCCTCAAGGTTTTCCAATCCTTCAGCGGATTCAATCATCACCGACAGATGAAGCCGGTCGTTCGTTTCCTGCGGGGTCAGCACCGGTTCACCGAACAGTGCGCTCATCGGCCCCCAGCTTCTGGCACCATGTGGCGCGTACTTTGCCGCGTCGGCTGCTTCCCGGGCCTCCTCGGCCGTGTTCACCATGGGAACTATAATGTGAGCAGCACCCGCGTCGAGGGCAAACCCGATGTCCGCGTAGCTTCCGCTGCGGAGCCGAACTGCGATGTTTCCACCTGGCGCAGTAGCAAGAACAGAAATTATCCGGGCCTCGCTCCACAATCCATGCTGCATGTCCAGTCCATGCCAGCCAAAACCCAACTTCGATGTCGTTGCAAGAATTTCCGGTGAATCAAGAAAATGCCAAAGTCCGCGGGCTGAATACAGTGCCAAGTTGTTCTCCTAGGTTGCCAAACGCTGAAAGCAAGCAGTCCCTAGAGAACTTACTCCGTTTCCGCGGGCACCACGATTCTGCAGGACGTGCGCGCTTCATCCCTGATGCCGTAGCGCTGCCTGCTTCCAGCACTGCTGCACTGTGTTGAACTGTAATGAACTGCATCGGAGCCTAGCGCGCAGAACCGATCCCTGGACCGAGCATTCACCCGAACGGGTGCAGTTGTTTTCATGAACTCTCGATTCAACAAGGCCGGACCAGCACATCGCCGAGGCCTTTGTGGCGCACTGCGAATTGACCGCCCCGCGATGGTCGGAAACCCCGCGGAACTGCGAAGTCGACAGCCCTGTCCCAGGTCCTTGCTCGAAGCCCCGGCAACCGGTTTCGAGCGCGGGAAGATGCAAGGGAGCCGCCGGGGAAGTTGCCGGGCGGGCAGCAGAAAGCCGCCGCATCATCAACCTCCCAATCGATGATGCGGCGGCGGCACGTGGTGCATCCGGCCGGCGGCAGATCCCAGTTCATGTTCCCCGCCGGCGTGCACCGTACCCGTGGTTCGCTTCGCCCTGGCAATTGCGGTCCCGGCGTTCCGGTTTCCGCTGCATGCTGGCTTGCCCGCAGCGGCACCCGGAACACCGGCCAGCCAGCTACCGGCGTCCGGCCATGCGCGCTCCCTTCGCCGGGGCGGCCTGCTGGCTTGCCGCCGCGGCCTGCGCGGCATGCAGGACCAGCAACGCCGTTGTCACCGTACCCACGCCGCCGGGAACCGGACTCAGGGCCCGTACCAGCGGACGCACCGATGCCGCATGGACGTCCCCCACCAGCTTTCCTTCGGCGTTGACGTTGGTTCCGACATCGATCACCACAGTGCTTTCCTGCGCGTCATTGCCGGTGAGCAGGTTCGCCTTGCCCACGGCCATGACGACCACCGAGGCGGACTTCGTGAAATGGGCCAGATCGGCGGTCCTCGAATGGCAGATGCTCACCGTGGCATCGCGCTGCAGCAGCAGCTGGGCCAACGGTTTGCCCACCACCGCAGAGCGCCCGACCACCGCGACATGCTGCCCGGACAGCGGGATCCGGTAGTGCTCCAGGATCTCGATGACCGAGCGTGCGGTAGCCGGGGCGAAGGCCGGCTGGCCGACACTGAGCCGTCCCAGGCTCAGCGGATTGGCCCCGTCAATGTCCTTGGCCGGGTCGATCAGCGCCACCAGCGCCGCGGCATCCACCCCCGGCGGCAACGGGGTCTGCAAGATGATTCCGTGCACCGAACTGTCCTCGTTCAAGGCGGTGATCGCTTCGGACAGCTGCTCCTGGCCGGACCCGGTCAGGTCCACGACCTGGCAGTCCACCCCGAGCTGCGCGGCGGCCCGTTCGATCGAGCGCACATACCAGGCGGTGGCCTCGTTATCGGTGGCCAGCACGACCGCGATCCGGACACTGGTGCCCTCGCTGGCCATGCGCACCACCAGTTCTGCAGTGCGGGCGCGGATCGCTTCAGCCACCGGCTGCCCGACTAGATTGCGTGCCGTCATGCTGCCACCACCGCACGGGCGTGCGCGCTGAGCTCTTCGGCGTGGGCGATCGCCTCGCTGGCCTGGCTGGCCGCCCGGACCAGCCGGTCGCGCTGGGCGATGTCCTTGATTGAGCAGATGTTCATTTCCAGGGTGGCCAGCGCGGTAGCCAAGGCCGCCCGGGCAGCTTCGGCCGCGGCGGCCACGTCGCTGAGAACCGATCGGTTGCCAATGGGCAGCAGGCGCTGGCCCAGCTTGATGACCTCAATGGAGGCCTCGACGGTAGAGACCAGCGGTGCGGCGGCGGCGATGGTGGCGTTTTGAATGGCCGCGCTGCGCTCCGACTTCTGCTCGCTGCTTTCCTTGGGCAGCTTGTACGCGGCACCCAGGGCGCTGAACAGCCTTTCGTCTTCCTGAGCGGCGAAGAGCCCCTGGCGCATCAGCAGCCGGGCATGCTCGGAAATCTGCTGGGCCTGCTCCTGGACGTCCGCGTACCGCGGTCCGGAAGTGAATTCGGCAACCATGGACACCAATGCCGC
>NZ_JBLVOC010000018.1:0-3979 GCF_053543575.1 Glutamicibacter sp. AGC84 | reverse complement strand
CAGCCCCGCGGCCGCGCCCCCTCCTGGCGTCGGGGCGCCCGAGGCAAGCCGCTCAAGGTAGCTGCTGACAGTTTCATTGGAGATCAATGGGGTTTCCCCTCGTTCGGGACGCATGGAAGTTGATCCCTGCACCGTTCGGCGGGATTTCCGGCGCGCAGGACCACGGTCCAAGCCGCCGGAACCCCTTAGTATCCGACTGGTATATCAGGTTATCTTGAAGCCTAGAGCACCTACCGAACGCCGGTCAAGGGTTTTCTGGCGCCCGGAACACCCCCGGCATCCAAGCGCCACGCGACCGGATCCCCCGCTAGTCCATCCAGGTCTTGCACATGCCGGCCAACAGGGTCCGGAAGGCATTTTCCCTGCGGCGCACACGCGGTCCCGGCGCAGGGCCAGGAGTGCGCGGCACGAGCCGGAATCCATCAGGAGCGCACCAAAACGACAACCACTTACTACGGCGACATGCCTGCGAGCCACGGGGCCAAGCGAGCGAGTACCGCCTTCTCGCGCCCGATGGATCGGGGCAGTGTGCAGCCTCACGAGCATTCCACAAGAAGCTTGTACAAGTTAATTGTATTCTATAGCTATGGAAATTGATCCCCAGTCCGCAGACCTTCCCCAGCAGATGTTCGAGGCGCTCTCACCATTGCTGAGCCTGATACGCACGGCACGATCCATCTCCCCGGGCAAACTGGGAATCCTGCACACCTTGGCCACCGAAGGTCGGGCCAGTGCCGCCCGGATGAGCCAGGCCATCGGGGTCAGCCAGCAGGCCATCTCGCTGACGACCAAGGAATTGGAAGGCCTCGGACTGATCGAGCGGCACCGGGACGAGGCCGACCGCCGCAAGCTCTGGTTCCAGCTCACCGATGACGGCCGCCAAAAGCTGGACCAGGAAATCCTGCTCGGCCGGACCGCGCTGCTCCAAGCCATGGGCGAGAACCTGAGCGAGGAGGACCGTTCCCTGATCCGCTCCGCCTTGCCCGCGCTCAAGAAAATCAATACCGCGGTCCGCCCATGAGCCGCAACGCATCCAACCAGAGCCCGCTGGTGCCCACGCTGGTCTTCGCCGCGCTTGCCACGGCAATCGTCTCCTCGCTGGGCATGCTGCTGGTCCCCTCGATTTCCTTGCGGTTCAATGTCGATATTGCCGCCGCCCAGTGGATGCTCACCGTGAATCTGCTGGCCGGCGCCGTGGCAACACCCATCATGGGACGCCTCAGCGATGGACCGCATAAGAAGCGGCTGCTGCTCGTCTCGCTGGCGGCCATGTTCGTAGGCTCTGTCATGGCAGCGTCCGCACCGAGCTTTGGCGTGTTCCTTGCCGGACGCGTGCTCCAGGGATTGTCCTACGGCATTGTTCCGGTCACCATCGCCATCGCCAGGCGCTATGTAGCGGCCGAGCACCTGCAGAACACCATCTCCACCTTGTCGGTGACGGTTGCTTCCGGAATCGGCATCGGCTATCCATTGACCGGCATCATCGCTGGTATTTTCGACTACTCCTACGCGTTCTGGTTCGGTGCGCTATTCGTGCTGGCCACCATCTGCGTGGTGTGGAAAGTTGTTCCTGCAGGCCCCGATACCCAGGCCGAGCAACGTCCCTTCGACTACACCGGCTCCGGCTTGCTGGCCCTGGGGCTCACCTCCCTGCTGCTGGCCATATCCGAGGGGCCCAAGTGGGGCTGGGCTTCACCTGCAACGCTTGCTTTGGGCGCTTTCTCGGTCATCGTGCTGATCATCTGGGTGAGGGTGGAAAACAGCCTTGGCCACCCGCTGATTAATCTGCGCACGCTCAAGCAGGGCGAAGTCCTCTTGGCCAATATCTCGGCCATCGCCCTGGGCGCCGCACTGTATATCGGCATGTCCGTATCATCACTGGTAGCCCAGGCAGATGCGGCAACTGGCTACGGGCTGAGCCTGCCGGTCTTCTGGGCAGGATTTGTCATCTTCCCGCTCTCGGTCGGCAGCTTGGCTGCCAACCGCGTGGTGCGCATACTTGCCAAACGCGGCGGCATCCAGGTCATGCTTCCCATTGGAGCGATCATCATGGCCGCAGCAGGCACCATGCTCTGGCTGCTCCACTCGGCGCTCTGGGAGATCTTGCTGAGCATGCTGGTCTTCGGCATCGGCATGGGCGCAAGCTATGCGGCCATGCCGGCATTGATCGCCCGCAGCGTAGCGACCAAGGAGCTAGGCAGCTCGGTAAGTTTCAACCAGGTGCTGCGTACTGTAGGTTCTTCCTTCGGCACGGCGATTTCCGCGGCCATTATCGCCACCCACCCCGGACTCAATGGCGAGGCCAGTCCGGAAGGCATCAACATGACCTTCTTGATCGGCGCACTGCTTTGCATCGCCTTGGGTGCTGCGTTGCTGGCCGATTCCGCACGGCGCCGCTTCAAAATGCGCGGGTAGGCAAAAGGTCCTGGATGCAGATAACGCCCCGATACCACGAAGGCATCGGGGCGTTGCCAGCAGGCTGCAGCGCCTAGAATTCCACGATCTCGAATTCCAGAAGTTCAGCGCCGCTGGCCACTGGCTTCTTGGCATCGCTGCCAGCATGGGCCGCATCAGCGCGCTGGGTACGCCAGTTCTCGAAGTCCTCGCGGGTTGCCCACTGGGTGTACACGAAGTACTTGTCTCCACCATTGACCGGACGCAGCAACTTGAACCCTTCGAACCCCGGTGAAGAATCCACCGAATGCTTGCGAGCAGCAAAACGCTTCTCCAGTTCCGGTCCAGCTTCGCCGGGAACCGATAGGGCATTGATGACGACAATCGACATGTTCAACCTTTCTTTTCCGGGCTTCTTTCACGGGAAACCCTCTGTCTCCACCCTACGCCCGCGCGTTCTCGACCGCAGGCCAGCGTGACGAAGTTCGACCGGCTAGTCGGCATACTCCTGTGGCCAGCAAATTTCAAAGCGTTCCAAGACCAGCTCTCCCCCGGCGTTGGCGGTGTCTTCAGGGATCCAGTCGATTCCTATGGACTTCTGCGTACGGCGCCAGAATTTTTCATGTTCTGCGCGCCAGTATTCCAGCGAGAGATCCCCTTCGCCCTCGGCCGCGGCAAACTGCGCGTCTACCTCGAAGAACGAGGAGCGCTCGACGGAGAGCACTCGCAAAATCGCCCGCGGCTGCCCTTGTCCATCGCAAACAATGCAGTGGTCTTCAGGTTGCGGGACACGTTCGTTGTAATAGACGTAGTCGCTAGCCAGAGACGAAGTCGCTCGCTTGGTTCCGTGCAGCATTTCATTCAAAAGCTCATCAGCAAGCGCGGGATGGTCCCCGAAGGATTCGGCGACATGGTGCGGTGCATCGGCCCGCGGAATCCCTTTGCTCGCCAGATACTCAAACCACATCTGTTCAGCAGCTTCTGCATCGACGGGAGGCAGCTCAGGAGCACAATTTTCTGTCATGTGTCGATCCTAGCCGCGGCGCGCATTCCGCCTGGGCATGGAATGGCCGTTGCAGGACAGCCGGACTGCCGGACTGCGCCTAGAGTCCTGGAATCTCGAATTCGAACCTCTCCTTCGAGTTCCCTCGGCTCTCAAATGCGATAGTCCGGTCCCCAAGCAGGTAGAACTGCTTCAACTTTAACGTCGCGGGGCCTTCGCAGGTAAGCCTGAATGAATTGGCTCTTACGTGCGAAGAAACGCAATTCCCCTCGTAGGTCATGTTATCCAGCCAAAGCCAGTTGAGCCGCACCTCGAAACTTATGGGATCGCTTTCTGAAGCTCCATTGATATCGAAGGTGTAATTCGCAAAGAATCCGCCTTCCTCTTGTGTCATGGCGACCTGGAATTCAGACCCGTCTTGGCCGTCTTCCGGCTCAGCGCTCGGCTCAGCCGTAGGCTCCACCGTCGGTTCAGGGGTTGGTTCCTGAGTCGGCTCCACCGTCGGTTCAGGGGTTGGTTCCTGAGTCGGCTCCACCGTCGGTTCAGGGGTTGGTTCCTGAGTCGGCTCCGGAGTCGGCTCAA
>NZ_JBLVOC010000017.1:33223-41156 GCF_053543575.1 Glutamicibacter sp. AGC84 | reverse complement strand
ATGCTGACGCTACCGATGCTGACGCTACCGATGCTGACGCTACCGATGCTGACGCTACCGATGCTGACGCTACCGATGCTGACGCTACCGATGCTGACGCTACCGATGCTGGCGATAACGACAGCAACGATTCGGGCAAGAACGATTCTAAGAACGATTCCAAGAAGGACAAGTTGGCCGACACCGGCGCAAACGCTCCACTGGTAATCGGCGGAATCGCCTTGCTGCTGGTCCTCGCAGGTGGAGCCGTAACCGTGCTCCGTCGTAAGAAGGCCTAAGCTATCGTAAAGTAGCACCATAAATCTTGAGCTGGGCAGCTGATATTAGCTGCCCAGCTCAAGACTTTTTATTTGGCACATGACTTAGATGTGGCTGCGCATCTGAACCTTGTTCTGTTGGAATATAGTTCTCTTAAATAGGCGAGTAATCGATACAGAAGATTTCAGTAGCTGGCTGAATGCCCGGCAAAGTGTTCAGCAGAGACCGATGTCGATAGAAAATTTGGGCAATGACGGCAAGCGGAATGACGCCCTGACATTCGAGAGGTAAGGATGACCAAAAAAGGTCACACGCGAAGGCTGATAGCCGTAATTGTTGCGTTGGTAATGGTCCTTGGTTATAGCGCAGTAGCAGTATCCATGGCAGTGGAAGCATCTAATCCAGTGAAGCGCGAATTATCGCCGTTCTTCAGTCAGAAATGGAATGTTTTTGCTCCCAATATTCAGAAGCGCGACTCCTACTTGGAGGTTCGCTCCCGGGCATATGACGACGACGGGAAAATCACAGAATCGGAATGGATTCCCGTTACCGAAGTAGAGCGACTACTGAATAAAGGCAGCTTGGCCCCCTCCCGGATTCAAAAACTTTCTCAAAACACCACCAGTGTTTACCTCTCACGATTCAACAAGCTGAAGTCCGATCAGCGGGAAACTGCACGGAAGAACTTTGTCTCTGTTGACGGTAAGAAACGCGATGTCATGACCGACAGTGAAGTCGTCAAAGCCATCCAGGGTGAAGAAAAAAACTCATCACGTGTAGTGAGCTTTGTACGTATGGATTACATGCTTGTTCGCTACGCCACGGTTTACTCTGAAGCCTATACCGGGAAGAAAGCACGTGATGTGCAATGGCGCATCGTCGGAGATCGAAATAACGACTTCAACCACCGCTTCATGGACGACGCGCAATTCGAAACGAGCGTGCGAACCTTCGGATGGCGTGCGGCTGATGCCAGCCCGTACGAACATGCCGTGGAGCATTTGGAGAACATGATTGACCGCCAGGAAGGCCGATAGGAAATGACATCTCTTATTGATAAATTCGGTAACTGGCTTCTCGAATCTAAACACTCTCTGATCAGCTTCTCGTTGCTGCGTATTATTTACGGCATCGGTATGCTCACCGTCTTGCTGCCAAGCATGGAAGACCGTTCCATACTTTGGGGGCCAGCCTCCTGGTGGGTTGATCCGGAAGCCAAACGGCGCGGCTACTGGACCTTTGACACGATTCTTACCAAGAGCGACGAATTGCTCTTCAGCCTTGGGTACATGGCTTTCATAGCCATCGTGCTGATCTTCATCGCTGGCTGGAAGACTAAGTACATCACGCCGTTGTTCCTGCTGTTCCTCGTTGCGTTGCAGTCCAACAACCCATATCTCACCAACGGCGGGGATACGCTAACGCGAATTACCTTGCTCTTCCTTGTTTTCGCCAACCTCAACGAGCATTTCTCAGTGGATTCTTGGTTGCGGCGACGTAAGGGAAAGACCGTCAATCGCAAGAACAAGCCAGCATGGAACGCGGTCCACAATATCGTGCTTCTGCTGTGCATGGCGCAGATCGTCATTGTCTACGTTATCTCCAGCTATCTGAAAGTCATCGGGGATAACTGGCTTGATGGAACGGGCTTCTACTATGCCTTGAATTTGGAGTCTTATCAGATCTACCCAGGACTCAACGAGCTGATTTGGCAGTCCAGTTTGTTCATCAAAATATCATCGTGGATGACTCTGATTGCCCAGGGCGGTTTCATCATTTTCATTCTGTGGCGCAAGCTGCGTCCATGGGCTGTGGCGGTCCTATTCACTATGCACATGGGCATCGCGCTTCTACTGGCAGGTCTCTGGCAGTTCTCGTTGGTCATGATCGCTTTGGACTTGCTCTTCATTTCCAATAAGGAATGGGCGGCGATCGCTGGATTCGTGAACAGAAAGATTCTTCGAAGGCGCTCGATCGAAGACGAACTTTTCGAAGAAAAGGAACTGGTTGCAGCTGGACGATAGCTAAACACAAAAATATGGGGTAGCTGAACTTTTGGTTCAGCTACCCCATATCGTTTAAAGAATTATTCGCCTACGTAGAACAGGCGCTTGTTCACGAATTCGTCCATGCCCAGCGGGCCAAGCTCGCGGCCGAAGCCCGAACGCTTCACGCCGCCAAACGGCATTTCTGCACCCTCTGCGCTGGCTGCATTCACGTTGGTCATGCCGGACTGCAGCTTCTGAGCCACCCTGGAGGCACGCTCGACGTCGGTGGAGTGCACCGAACCGCCCAAGCCGTAAATGGTGTCGTTGGCCAGCTCAGTGGCGTCCTCGTCGCTGGATACCTTGTAGACCACTGCTACCGGGCCGAAGAGCTCCTCGTAGTAGGCACGCATCTCCTTGGTGATGCCGGTGAGCACCGCAGGGGAGTAGTAGGCCGAAGGGCCGTCGTGCAGCACGCCGCCGGCGTGCAGGGTAGCGCCCTTGGCCACGGCGTCCTGGACCTGCTCGTGCAGGGACTCTGCCGCCTTGCGGGAGGACAGCGGAGCGAAGGTGCCTTCGGCTTCCGCCATCGGGTCGCCAGGCTGCAGGCCTTCGGCACGCTTGGTCAGTTCGGAAACGAACTCGTCATAGATGTCTTCCATGACGATCATGCGCTTGTTCGAGTTGCAGGCCTGGCCGGTGTTGTCGATGCGGTAGCCCCAAGCGGTATCCACGATGCCCGGTACGTCATCGGAGTCCAGGACAACAAATGGATCCGAGCCGCCCAGCTCCAGTACGGCCTTCTTCAGGTTGCGGCCGGCCTGCTCGCCGATAATGGCGCCAGCGCGCTCCGAGCCGGTCAAGGAAACACCCTGGATCCTGGAATCGGCGATGATGGTGGAGATCTGGTCGTGGGTGGCGAAGAGGTTGTTGTAGACGCCGGCCGGTACTCCAGCCTCATCCATGATTTCCTGGATGGCCAGTGCTGAACGCGGGCAGGACTCGGCATGCTTCAAGATGATGGTGTTGCCCAGCATCAGGTTAGGTGCCGCGAAGCGCGCTACCTGGTACAGCGGGAAGTTCCACGGCATGATGCCCAGCAGCGGGCCAACCGGGCGCTTCTGAACGACGGCCTTGCCGCCGGAGAAGGACTTGATCTCCTGGTCCGCTGCCAAGGCTGGTCCCTCGGTGGCGAAGTACTCGAAGATCTCCTGGCAGAATTCAGCTTCGCCCACGGCCTCGGACAATGGCTTGCCCATTTCGGTGGTCATGATCCTGCCGAGTTCTGCTGCGCGCTCGGCGAAGAGCGTGCCTACCTTGGAAACAATCTTGGCGCGTTCGTTGATGTCAACGTCCTGCCATGATTCGTAGGCGCTCTGCGCGGCAGCCAGCGCCTGTTCGACTTGCTCATCGGTGGCCGCGGCGAATTCCTCGACGACTTCACCGGTTGCCGGGTTCAAGACCTTGTAGGTTGGGGCGCTCATCAATGCTCCTGTCGTATGCACAAAAGTGGTCAGCGTAAGCCGTGTGGATCTAACGCTAGCGGACTCCACGCAATAAATGAATGTAATTCACTTCATATTGCGTCTACTCCGAGCTTATCCGCAGAAACAACATTCAGCCACCAAGGAACAGCAGGTATTTGGCTTGAGTGGAAGTTGCAGACGGAAGCGAATGAAAAAGCCGCGGTTTCCAAGACTTGTCTCGGAAACCGCGGCTCAAGAACACAGGTATTACCTGTGTGATCAGTGGATTACTAGCCGATAGCGGAAGAACGCCACCAGTCGATTCCGGCATCGCCCTGGGCGATCTTGGCAATCTGGGCCAATTCCGCGTCGGAGAACTCAAGGTTGTCCAGCGCGCCCAAGTTCTCGTCGAGCTGCTTGGTGGACGAGGCGCCGATCAATACCGAGGTTGCCGCGCCATCGCGCAGCAACCAGGCCAGGGCCATCTGCGCCAGCGACTGCCCGCGCGTCTGCGCAACCTCGTTCAGGCTGCGGACCTTGGCCAGGTTCTGATCGGTCAGCTGGGCTTCGAGCGAACGGCGTCCGCCTTGGCGGACCACATCAGTGGTTTCCAGGTACTTATCGGTGAGCAGGCCCTGGGCCAGCGGGGTGAAAGCAATGGTGCCCATGCGTTCCTTTTCCAGGGTTTGCAGCAGGCCGTGCTCTACCCACGGGTTCAGGATGTTGTAGGAAGGCTGATGGATTACCAGCGGGGTTCCCAGGTCCTTGGCGATAGCGGCAGCCTCGGCGGTGCGTTCTGCCGAGTACGAGGAGATGCCCACGTAGGTGGCCTTGCCCTGGCGAACCAGGGTATCCAAAGCGCCGATGGTTTCTTCCAGAGGAGTCTTCGGATCGAAACGGTGCGAATAGAAGATGTCCACGTAGTCCAGATTCATCTTCTTCAGCGAGGCTTCGCAGGAGGCCAGCAGGTACTTGCGCGAGCCGAAGGTGCCGTGCGGGCCTGGCCACATGTCGTAGCCGGCCTTGGAGGAGATGACCAGCTCGTGGCGGTAGGGCTTGAAGTCCTTTTCCATCATGCGGCCGAAGTTCTCTTCGGCTGAACCTGCCGGAGGACCATAGTTGTTGGCCAGATCGAAGTGGTTGATGCCGTTATCGAAAGCGTGGCGCAGGATCTCGCGCTGGGAATCGAATGGACGGTTATCGCCGAAATTCCACCACAGTCCCAGGGACAGCGGGGGCAGGCGCAGGCCGGAGTCGCCAACGCGGCGGTAGCCGAAGTGCGCATAGCGGTCTGCGGCAGCAGTGTAGGGACGGTGCAGTTCCGGGATGGACGGGAGGCGTTCGTATTCCACGAGGCACCTTTCTGCCAGGTCAAGCGCTGGCGAGCGGAAATCGATTTGACGTCAGTTTCCACAATAGGCCAGAGCCTGAACTAAATAAATAGCGCAAAGGTGGATCCGCTGTGTGCGTAATGGTTTCGTGGATTGGGATTAAATGAAGAACCGACCCGCCAGGCCAAGGAGGTAACGCCTGTGCGGATCGGTTCATCTAGATCACTCGCACCTTGAGAAGGTAATAACCACACTAGGAGCTGAAACTTGAAAGTAGCTGAATGCGAGGTGTGCGGTCTCTTGGGAAAAGGCTTTTGCTAATAATTCGAAGGCGGATCCGAAGCCGGGAATGACTCGTCTTCCCACTCTTCGACGAGAGCTTCATCGTGCTCGTCATGGCGCTTCTTTTCTTCTGCGGCCAGCCGCAGCTTTTCCTCTTCAGCGCCACCGGGCTGCCCAGCAGCTGATTGTTCAGGCATGATCTTCCTCCCAACTTCCGTGGGCCACCCCCTGCGGATGGCTGGACCCTGTGTCTTCAGTGTTCACCTATTAGCCGCGGATGTCGAGGGCGGCGGCAAACACTGATTTCGCCTTCAACGTCAATACAGGATTTAATCGAAGGCATGCCGATGATCAATAATCCCGCAGATGGTTCCGAAATCTTCTTTGACGATGACGGGGCTGCCGGGGAGCCGATTCTCTTCCTCCATGGCTCCGCCCTGTCCCGGTCCATCTGGAGAGGACTCGGCTACACCAAGGCGTTGGGCCAGGGGCACCGCACCATCCGCATGGACCTGCGCGGGCATGGCAAGTCGGCCAAATCCCATGACGTAGCCGACTACACCATGGACAAGGTGGCCGGCGATATCCGCGCGGTGATGGATCACCTGGGCATCGGACGTATTCACATTGTCGGCTACTCTTTTGGTGCACGCACCGGGCTGCACATGGCCATGCACCACCCAGAGCAGGTGATCTCGCTGATCATGCTCGGCGGCACCTACGAAATTACCCCCGGCGAAATCGGGAAGCTCTTCTTCCCCGGCTACCTCGAGGTCCTGCGCAATGGCGACATCGAAGGATTCGTCACCGGGCAAGAAAAGAATGGACGCCTGGATCCAGCAACCCGCATGGCCTTCAAGTCCAACGACCCGCTGGCCCTGGCTGCCTACTACGAGGCCGCCGAGACCCTGCAGAACATCAACCTGTCCGAGCTGGCGAAGATCAGAATCCCGACCTTGCTGCTGATCGGCACCCGGGACCAGCCGCGCTTCGACCAGAACAAGATCATGGTCCGCACCTTGCCCAATGCGCGCATGGTGGCCTTGCCGGGGCGAACCCACGGCAGCACCCTGTTCCCGATTGAACCTGTGGTCAAGGCCATCGAGTCCTTCTGGGATGGACGCCAAGCATGAGTTCGGCCCGCTTCGACCTGAACAGGATTGCTTCAGGGCTGGCTTTCGGTCCCAGCAGGGAGGAACTCCATGAATCCTTGGCGGCTAATCCTGCCCAGCCGTTGGTGATCCAGGCGCCACCGGGATCCGGCAAGACGACGATAGTTCCACCCACGGTAGCCAACGCCCTGGACCAGGCAGGACTGGCTGGCAAGATCATCGTGACCCAGCCACGCCGTGTCGCAGCCCGGGCCGCTGCCCGTCGCCTCGCCCAGCTTGATGGATCGGTTCTGGGCCAGCGCGTTGGCTTCGCCGTGCGCGGGGAACGGCAAGCTTCGGCGCAGACCCGCGTGGAATTCGTGACCGCAGGCCTGATGCTGCGCAGGTTGCTGGCCGATCCGGATCTTGCCGGTGTGAGCGCGGTGATCATTGATGAGGTCCACGAGCGGTCAATCGATACGGATTTGTTGCTGGCGATGGCCAACCAGGTCAGCGAATTGCGTGATGACCTGTCGCTGATCCTGATGAGTGCCACCTTGCACGCCGGGGAACTCTCGGCGCTGCTGGCCCGTGGCCAGGCCGCTCCAGTGCTCAGCGCCCACACCGCGCAGTTTGCCGTGCAAGAAGCTTTCGACAGCTTCGCCGGAATCCGGAACACCGAACGCGGGCTGAACGATGACTACCTGCGCCACGTTGCCGCCGTCGCGGTACGCCACAGCGCGGCAGCCAACGCAGCAAGCGCAACCCCGGTGGACACCCTGGTGTTCGTCCCCGGGGTACGGGAAGTCGACCGCGTCTGCTCGCAGATTTCTGCCTCCGGAGTGCAAGTCCTGGCCTTGCACTCGCAGATCTCTTCCAAGGAACAAGACCGGATCCTCAGTGAGCCGGAGGCTGGCATCGCCCCGCGGATCATCGTCTCCACCTCCATTGCCGAATCGTCGGTGACCGTGCCGCGCGTTCATCTGGTGGTGGACGCCGGCTACGCCCGCGAGCCGCGCCGAGACAGCTCGCGTGGTTTCTCGGGGTTGATGACCGTGGTGGCCAGCCGTTCCGCGGCCACCCAGCGGGCGGGCCGGGCAGGACGACTCGGGCCGGGCAAGGTGGTGCGGACCTTGGACCCCAAGTCCTTTGCCGCCGCCCCGGCGCACTCCACACCGGAAATCCGCACCGGCGACCTGGTCGCCGCCGGCTTGTCGCTCGCGGCATGGGGGACCCCGCGTGGCGAGGGGCTGGCCATGTGGGAAGCGCCGCCGGCTAGCGCCATGGCCAGCGATGAGCAGATCCTGCGCAGCCTGGACGCGGTTGACGGCACCGGGCAGATCACCGCCCTGGGCGAGCAGATGATGAAGGTTCCAGCAGACCCGCGTGCCGCCCGCGCGTTGCTCGAAGGCAGCCGGATTTTCGGCACCCGGGCTGTCTCGGATGCTGTCGCATTGCTGGCCAGCTCGGAACGCATTGCCAGTGCGGACCTGAATGAATTGCTTGCCGCGGTGCGCCGG
>NZ_JBLVOC010000017.1:24586-33203 GCF_053543575.1 Glutamicibacter sp. AGC84 | reverse complement strand
CCGGAGTTCGCATCCGGCGCACCGTGCCTGGAAGCATGAAGCGCAGCGCCTGGAAAAGCTCCTGGGCAGTGCGGAAAACCGCACCGGGCGGCAGCCTGCACCGGCAGCTGCGGCCTTGGCAGGCGTGTGCGCTTTGGCCTACCCGCAATGGATTGCGCGCAAGGTCGGCCCGGAGGAATACCTGTTGGCTTCGGGGACCCGGGCAACCTTGCCGCGCGGCAGCCAGCTGATGCATGAGGAATTTCTTGCGGTCGCCGAGGTCTCCCGTGCCGGATCCAAGGCGGTGATCCGACGGGCCGTTGGCATCGAACTTGGCACTGCCGTCGACCTGTTGCCGCAGATGCACCAGAAGCGCGAAGTGGCGGAGCTGGTTGACGGCAGGATCACCGCTCGCCAGATCGAGAGCTTTGGCGAGATCGAGCTGGCGGCCCATCCGGTCAAGGCCACCGCAGAGCTGGGCATGCAGGCTGTTGCCAGCGCCATAGCTACGCAGGGGATAGCCTTCTTCGGCACCCATGAAAAGTTTGATGCTTTGCGCCGGCGGATGGCCGTGGCCCATCGCCTGCTCGGCGAACCCTTTGCCGCGGTGGATGACCAGGCCCTGATTGCCTCGGCGGGCAACTGGCTGCAGCCGGTCTTGCGGCAGGTAGCCGCCGGCAAGAACGCGGCCAAGGTTGACCTGTATTCGGCATTGCGGACCTTGCTGCCGTGGGAGCATGCCCATGATTTTGATTCGCTGGTGCCCGAACGGCTCCAGGTGCCTTCGGGATCAAGGATTTCCGTGGCCTATCCCGAGGTCGGTGAAACCGGTCCAGCGGTCGTCGCCGTGAAATTGCAAGAATGCTTCGGACTCGATGAGTCGCCGCGGCTGGTCAAGGGCAAGCTTGCCGTCCAGTTCCACTTGCTTTCGCCCGGTGGCCGGCCGCTGGCGGTGACCGATGACCTGGTTAGCTTCTTCAATGGGCCCTACGCCCAGGTGCGTTCTGAAATGCGCGGGCGCTACCCGAAGCATCCTTGGCCGGAGAATCCATGGGACCACGTGGCAACGGCAAAGACCAAGAACCGATTGGGCCGGCAGTAGGCAAAAGCACGCCGGGGCCGGGGCCCGGAAGAACGAGCCAGGTCCCGGCGTGCTTTCCGGCGCCCAGGTTCTAGGCGAACGCTGAGAAGCCGGTGATGTCGCGGCCCATGATCAATGCCTGCACGGTTTCGGTGCCTTCATAGGTGTGGATTGCTTCCACATCGGCGAAATGGCGGGCCACGCGGTTGCTGGTCAGGATGCCGTTGCCGCCGAGCAGGTCGCGGGCGTTCGCTGCGATGGCGCGTGCGGTGCGGGTAGCGGTGTACTTGGCCAGCGACGCCTGCGGGCCGGTCAGCTCACCGGAAGTTTCGCGCTTGGTCGCCTGCATGACCAGAACCTGGATAGTAGCCAGTTCGGACTGCATGCGGGCCAGGCGCTCCTGGACGATCTGGCTGGCGGCAAGCGGACGACCGAACTGCACGCGCTGCTTGGCGTAGCTCACGGCCGACTCGTAGCAAGCGGTCGCGTGGCCCACGGCAGACCAGGCGACACCCAGCCGGGTGGCGAACAGGACGCGCGAGGTGTCCTTAAAGCTCTTGGCTTCGGGCATCACATCGTGGTCCGGAACGAAGACGTTCTCCATGCGGATATGCGCCTGCCAGATAGCGCGCAGGGAGAGCTTGTTTTCGATGGTGGTGGCCTTGTAGCCTTCGGCATCCTGGTGCACGATGAATCCGCGGACCTTGCCTTCGTCGTCGCGGGCCCAAACGATGCTCACGCCGCCGACCGAGCCGTTGCCGATCCATTTCTTTTCACCGCTCAGGCGGTATCCGCCCTCGACCTTGGTGGCACGGGTTTCCAGCGAAACCGAGTCGGAACCATGAGTTGGTTCAGTCAGCGCGAAGGCGCCTGGAAGTTCGCCGCGCAGCATGGGGATGGCGTACTTCTTGATCTGCTGGGCATTGCCGCAGTACAGCACGGAGCGCAGAGCCAGACCGCCCTGGACGCCAACAATGGTGGAGACCGAACCGTCGCCACGGGCCATTTCCATGTTGACCAAGCCGGCAGCCAGCGGGCTCATTTCCTCGTAGCCTTCCAGATTCAGGCCATCGCGCAGCAGATCCGCATCGCCGAGCTTCTTGAGCAGATGCAGCGGGTAGTCGGCCTTGTCCCAGTACTCGTGGATGTCGTCCTTGACCTCGTCGAGGATGAATGCGCGGGCCTTGGCTCGCCACGCGTTGTCCGCTTCGCCTACTTCGGCGAAGATTCCGGTCGGATCGATATTGACGTCTCCGGACCACAGGTCGTATTCGGGTTCGACAACGCCGGCGGGAAATTCAAAACCGGTCTCCAGCTGGGACATTTCAGATGCTCCTAATAGCTACGGTGAAAAAAGCTTCACTCCTAGACTAGTGGAACGCAGTGCCATGTCAAGAAACTTGGTTTCAGAAGTTGGGTGGAATCGATTATTTTCCGTGCTCTTTGAGCGCGCGGGAGACGGCCTGGAGAACCGCCTGCTCATCGGCGCCGGTATCCAAGACGGAAACCACCACGCTGGGGGCCGCCGGCTTGGTGGCGGCCGCTGCCTGTCCGGGGTCGAGCAGATCTGCGAAGCGGTTCAGGAACTGGCGCACATCGTTGGCCAGCTTGGTGCGGTCCGTGCTTTGCGCGTCTTTCAGCCAGCTGCGCAAATGATCGTTGTGGATCGCAACCAGGCCAGCGCTAACGCCCAGGCACAGCGACTTCTCCGTGGCGCTCTTTGCCAAATCGCGACGGTTCAGGAACCCGTAAAACGCCCGTTCGTAGCGGTGAGTGGAGACCAGCTCGCGCTCTCGCAGCGACGGCACCGAGGAGAGCAGCTTGTGGCGCAGCTGGGCTCCTTCGGGGTTGACCGTGTACTGGTCGAAAACCACATGTGCGGCATCGATGAGCGTAGTGATTGCATCAACCGACGAGGCGGCCAGCGTGGTCTCGACGTGTGTAATGATCATTTCCTGGTCGGCGAAGACCATATTCTCTTTCGACCCGAAACGGCGGAAGAAAGTGGAACGGGAAATGCCAGCGGCAGCTGCCAGCTCGTCGACGCTGGTGGCATCGAAGCCCTGGGTAATGAGTAGATCAAGGGCTGCTGGGGGTACTGCGGAAGAAGCGATCATGATTCACGAATTTAGCACGATTCAAGCTGGGAAATTCTAGGGTTCAGCTATGCGCGCCGCGCAAATGATTGTGAACTACTGCGCCCATGACTACGCTGAACATCAGGGCGTTCCATGCCGGAACGCCATTCTTGGACGAAATGAAAGAGAAGTGAGGGCCCATGGGAATCTCGATTGCAAACGCCGCGCTACGTTTGGTCAGTGGTGCGTTCATTCTCAACAGCGGCATCAACAAGTTGCGCATCGATGAAGCCAGCGCCGCAGGCCTGCAGCAGATGGCAGCCAACGGCGTGCCTCAGCTGGCCGAGCTGGAACCGGCAGTTTTCGGCAAGGCCGTATCCATCGGCGAGATCTCGCTGGGTAGCGCCTTGCTGCTGCCGCTGATCCCATCGCGGCTGGCCGGCTTAGGCCTGGGCGCATTCTCCGGTGTGCTGCTGGCTTCCTACCTGCGCACTCCGGGCATGACAGAATCCGACGGCATCCGCCCAACCGCTGATGGCACCGCCCTGGCCAAGGACGTATGGCTGGCAGGTATCGCTGTGGCATTGATTCTTGGCCGCAAGGGCGCCAAGAAGATCAAGAAAGCAAAATAAGCGGACGGAATCGCTTGAGCAAAACGTTCGGCAAGCCGTAAGTTGATCTTGGAGACTGCGGTTTTCAGCGGCCACATTTGAACTACAAGCTAAGAGGAGAACCAATGGGTTTCTTAGATGATGCAAAGAAGAAGCTGGGCGAGGCAGTCGAAAACGCGAAGGACTTCGCAGGCGACGCTACCGAGAACGTGAAGAACTTCGCAGCGGACGCCCAAGAAAAAATCGGCGAGAAGGTCGATGAATTCAAGAACGGCGATAGCAACGAAGAACCTGAAGACAAGGTCTAGCGACCACGAAGCCAGCGCCTGATCCGGCGACTTTCGAGTCCTGGACCAGGCGCTGGCTCCGTTAAGAGCTGCCTCTGGCTATTGGCGCTGCGCCTTCTTGCCATCGCTGAGGAACGCTACAACGAGCACAGCAGCCACGCCGATGAAGCCTGGCAGCATCAGTGCCTGTCCCAGGCCAACAGACGTGGCTTCCATGATCACCGCAGGATCCTTGGAATCTGCCTGCGCGATCTGTGCCGAAATGCGGGCATCCATCATCACCGCGATCAGGGCAGAACCAAGCACTGAACCGATTTGCCGGGTGGTGTTGTAAATCCCTGAACCGGCACCCGCATCACGCGCGGTCAAGTCCTTGGTGGCTGCCAGCGACAGCGATGGCCAGATCATGGCTGAACCGATGCCTTGAACCGCTGAAGGAATCAGCAGCATCCACAGCGGGATATCGGCGTGCATCATGAAGGCGTAGACCACCGTGGCACCGCCAAACAGGAAGAACCCGGGCACGGCCAAGATCCGCGGGCTGAGCTGATTGACCTTCTTTCCCAGCTGCGGCGCGAGGAAGATCGCCACGAAAGCCATCGGAGAAATCATCAACGCGGATTCGGTGGGAGTCAGGCCTCGGACATTCTGCAAGAAGAACACCATCGGCAAGGCGATGGTCGCGATGGTCAGGCCCATGAAGGTGATCGCGACATTGGCCAAGGAGAAATTGCGGACCTTGAACAATCGCAGCGGAACCAGCGGTTCAGACGTGGTCTTGGACTGCCACCAGATGAAGGCTCCCATCAGCACCGCGCCGATGATAATCAGATGCCACGAATTCAGCGGGCCAATGAATGGTTCCCAATTGGTGGCATCGCCTTCCTGGATGCCGAAGACCAAGCAGAACATGGCCAACGCCGAAAGGATGACGCCGAACCAGTCGAAGGAATGCGCTTGGGATTCAAGGGCTGGCACGAATTTGAAGACCATGGTCAAGCTGACTACCGCGATGGGCAAGTTGATGAAGAAGATCCATTCCCAGCCGATGGAGTCCACCAGCAGACCGCCAGCAATCGGACCGATCAGCGAAGCGATGCCCGCCACTGCACCCCATAGGCCCATGGCTGCACCGCGGTGCTGATAAGGGAAGAGGCGGGTAATGAGCGTCATCGCCTGAGGGGAAATCATCGAAGCGCCAAGGCCCTGGACGGCGCGCGCCGCCACCAGCGAGCCGAGGGAATCGGACAAGCCGCACCACAGCGAGGCCAGCGAGAAGACCACCATGCCGATGAGGTAGATATTGCGCGGACCGAAGCGGTCACCGAGGCGCCCGGTGACCAGCAGCGGCACCGCGAAGGTGAGCAGGTACGCGCTGTTGACCCACAAGATGCTGGAGATATCGGCGTCCAGCGACGTCATGATGGAGGGCATTGCGGTGGACACGATCGTGGTGTCCAGAAGGATCATGAAGAAGCCGATGACCAGTGCCCAGAGGGCACGCCAGGCGGCTTTCTTGTCGAAGTGTGTTTCGGGATTCGCAGTTTCAGGCACTGGTCAAGGCTAGTCCCTATCAGCCCTGTGCGGAACGGATAGCGAAACTATGCATAGGAAATCAGTCGAAACTCACATCGCCCGAGATGCGGGTGGCGACATCGCCACTGACCCAGACGCCTTTTTCGGTAGCTTCAATATGCAAGATCGCTTCGCGGCCCAAACGCGTGCCCTGGCGCACGGTATAGCGCTGGGGTGCATAACCGGTCTGCGTCAGCCAGATGCCGAACGCAGCATTCAGCGAACCGGTGGCAGGGTCTTCCGGAACAGCCTCGCCGGGAATGAAGGCACGGACCTCATAGTCCGCCGGAGGCTGCAGCACCACATTGCGGAAGCGCTCTTCGGAACGCTCAAAATCAGAGAAGTCCAGCGGACGCAGCTCTTCACGGGTACCGGAAACGCGCGGCATGACCGATCCGCGAGGTTGCCACACGCTCTGCGAAACGCTGGCTGCGGTGTAGGGGCCGATGACGCCTACTTCCAATCCCTGCAGCGCCTCATAGTCAGGTTCGATGCCCAGCACGATATCGGCGTCACGCAGCACCAGGCCCGCAGGATGCGGACCGTTGACCAGCCACTGGTGGTCCACCACGTCTTCTTCGCGAATGCCCAGCCCGGCAATCGCCCATTGCAGGACATCTGGTTCCAAAGGGCCCGACCTGGTCAGCGGGGGTGCGAGGAAGGCCAAGCGCCGCGAGTGGCGGTCGCTGCTTTCCCGTTCCACACGCACCGGAATCAGTCCGGCACCGCATTGCTGGATCAGATGGCCTGCGGGACCAGCCTCGCCACCGGACTCCAGCCAAGCATGAGCCGCGCCCAGCGTCGGATGGCCAGCAAAGGGCAGCTCGGTGCTCGGGGTGAAAATGCGAATGGCGTAGTCCGCTTCCTCATCAGTGGGCTCGACGAAGAATACAGTTTCCGCAAGATTCATCCACTGCGCAAAGTGCTGCATCTGGTCATCGCTCAGGCTGTCGGCATTGAACACGACTCCCAGGCCATTGCCGTTGAAAGCAGTGGGTGCAAAGACATCAACCTGCTGATAAGAGAATGTGCGCGACATACTTAGCATGGTGGCACATTAATCAGCAGGTTGACCCGGTGTTACGTGGTACGTCACGCAAAAAGTTGCGAACGCATCAAGGAAATGAACCTTCTTTACCAATGGTGCGCAACATCGATGACCAAGCGTGAACCGTCGCCAGGTCCAGGCAGTGCGAACACGCGCATGGGCAGCCGTGCCCTGGTCGAGAGCCCCACTTTGGTTTGGCCTTCAAAGCTGCCCAGCCACACCAATTGGCGGAACGTCGTGTAGCCCAGATTCTTCACTTCGGCGCCCGGGTTGAAATCCTCGGTTGCCGGGGCCTGCACCAGGATTTCCAGGTTGGCACCGCCAGTGGTGTCCACCTGCAGGCCGGAACCGATTCCGGTCAGTTCGCTGACATACCTGGCTGAATGGCTGGCAGCTGGTCCTGCGAGATCGATGACCAGCCGGTCAAAGCACAGGTGCCGTCCGGTCCGAAGATTTTCCACTGCGGAATGCGTGGACCAGGAGCTGGTTTTGGCCAAGGATCCCCAATAAACCGTTGGGCAGGAAGCAGACGCGAGGGCGGCCGGAGCGGGGGCCGCCGCGGAAGCGGGCGTCACCACGAGCAAGGCTGCCGCCACCGTGCCTAGAACGATTCCAATTTTTCCGTTGCGCATATGGATCACCGTCTCTCTTGGTTTGCGCCCGCAGGCAGAGCGGACTGCCAGTGAATCAACTAAAGGCCTGGAATGCGGCAAGCGCAAGGGCAGAAAAGAATTGGAACCACTCTGAGACGCTTCTGCAATGGAGCCGGAGAACTCCCGGGCCGTAGGGCGGAAGGCAGGTTCCACACAGCATTTATTTAGCGCCATATGACATGCTTTAAACATGTCACCTACCCCCGTTGAACCCATCGGCGAAACCGTCGAGGAAGTCATTACAGCCTCAAGCTTCCTCCCCGAATCGTTGCAATTTTGGGTTGTCCTGCTCATCGGTGCGCTCGTAGCCGCAATCCTGGCGTTTGTTTTCAGCGGCGTTGCCCGCCGCGTGCTGCGCCGGATCGGCGTGGACGAAGCCGACGTGAAAGCCACCAGATTCCCGTTCTTCGGCCTGGTTACCTCGATTATTGCCAAGTCGGCCTTCGCGGTCTTCTATCGAGAACGCACTTGGTACAACCCCTGGCAGTTCGCCATCCTGATCATTCTGGTCTTCTTCCTCACCTGGTTCATCATCAAGCTGGTGCGCGTGATTGAGACCGGCATGATGGCACGCTTCGAGGCGAGATTCGGTCCAGGGCGCAGGCTGGCCAAGGTCCAGACGCAGGTCGGCCTGATGCGACGGGTACTGGTTGCGGTGCTCTGCATCATTGCAATCGCCGCGGTGCTGCTGACGATCGAGCAAGTCAGGGCGCTGGGCGCCGGCCTGTTGGCCTCGGCTGGCCTGGCTTCGGTGGTCGTTGGCCTGGCCGTGCAGTCAACGTTGGCGAACGTATTTGCCGGTTTGCAAGTGGCCTTTACCGACTCGATTCGCGTGGACGACACAGTGGTAGTCGAGGGGGAACGCGGCACGGTAGAGGAGATCACCCTCTCCTACGTCGTGGTGCACCTGATCGACGGGCGCCGGATGATCCTGCCATCGACCTACTTCACCACGACGCCATTTGAGAACTGGTCGCGGCGCAGCACGGAGATCTCCGGAAACGTAGCACTGCAGCTGAAGCTCAATGCGCCGATTTCCTACCTGCGCCAGCGTAGCAGCGAACTGCTTGAAGCCTCCGACTGGTGGGATGGCCGGGACAATGAGCTGCTCGTGACCGACGCGCAAAACGGCTTGCAAACAGTGACCATTTATTTATCCGCGCGCAACGCCGGGGACCTGTGGAACCTGCGCAATATGCTTCGGGAGAAGCTGCTGGCCGAGCTGGTGGAAAACTACCCTGATTGCCTGCCGGATCCCCGGATGATTCCAAGCAACCCGGTCTAGCGGCATAACGGAAGCGGGGG
>NZ_JBLVOC010000017.1:8852-24566 GCF_053543575.1 Glutamicibacter sp. AGC84 | reverse complement strand
GTGAACTGGGATCAGCGGCTTTTGCCGTTTCCGGGGACCTAGAGCCGCAACGCAGCGGGTCCGTAGTCGTTGTAGCGCTCCTGGCGGGCCGTCGCTTCGCACAATGCCGAGATGAGCGACTCGGCCTTGCCGATGAGATCCTGGATCAAGTCATCGTCACGTTCCACCCAAAGGTATTCGGGAACCGCGCGCACCGGCACGAAATTATCGTGCTCTTCCCAAACGAACAACGTGCGTTCGGCCCCGATCACATGCTGCTGCCAGAGCACCTGGCGCAGGTAGCTCTTGGGGATCTTCTTGAAGGGCTTGTTGGTGGTCTTGATTTCAGCCAAAACCGGAACTCCCGATGCATCGAAACCCAAGCCATCGGGAGTCGCCAGATGGAGTCTCGAATGCTGCGAGTGGAAGAGCTGGGAGGAGGGGAAAATATTGAAATTCTCTTGGACCCAGGCAGCGATGACCGGTTCGCGCTTGCGCCCGTGATCGGTGTAGGGATTGCCGGAGAAGCCATTGCCGTAGAGCTTGTCCCATGCGGCGTTCTTGATGGACTTCTCGGTGGACAACTTGGCCACGTCCGTTGCGGTGATGCCCTGGGCCCGTGCGCGGAGCCACTCAATGCGGTTGGAAGAGTCGGCTAGAACACGTTCGAAGCATTCATGTTGGACGCCGGGCACAGTAATCACTTGACCTATTCTTCCCCATGAATGGGCAAGAACCGTGCACCTTGGGCTTCGAGCTGGCGTGAGACTAGTCGCTGGCTTCAGCGATAGCGGTCAACAGCTGATTGATAGTCGGTGTCTGGCTGGCACGGAATTTCTCCGTGCCTTCCTGCAATAGCCGAATGACCGGGGTGCTGGTGATTCCCATTTCCTCGCCGCGCTCAACCTGCTCCACGACATTGATCTCTTCGACCTCCAACGCGGGCAGCAGTTCCTGCACGCGGGCGACAGCCAGCCGCGTGCGCACGCACGGTGCGCAGAATGGTTGCGTATACAGTTCCAGCTTCATCTGTTGCCTACTGCTCCTGCTGTCGTCGTGAACCAGCTGCCGGCTGCTCCTACCGGGGGATGAGCCTGGCCGGAGGCTACTTGGAACCCTGCGCTGATGTGCGCGGGTGCCATTTGTTGAAAACATTGGGTCATGCTTGAAAATTCCCTTGGCCATCCTCCCGTACTCGCCGCTCACGGACTCTACCGCAGCTTCGGTTCCACCACTGCACTGAACGGCGTCGATCTGCAGATTTCACTGGGCCAGTCCCTTGCCATCATGGGCCCCTCGGGTTCCGGAAAATCCACGCTGCTGCACGCCTTGGCCGGTATTGAACTTCCCGACGCCGGCAGCATCATGCTGAACTTCCCGGGCCGTGCACCGGTGGATATCCAGGGGCTCAAGGATAAGGCGCGCACCAGGCTGCGCCGTGAATCCTTCGGCTTCGTCTTCCAATCCGGACTGCTGATTCCCGAGCTCACTGCCGAAGAGAATGTGGCCATGGCCTTGATGATCAACGGCGTGCCACGCAACGCCGCCATTTCCAGTGCCGGGGCGGCCCTGGCGGAACTGGGCCTGGCAGGAATGGAGCAACGCCGCATCGGCCAGCTCTCCGGCGGGCAGCAGCAACGAGTAGCCATTGCCCGCGCGCAGGTCACCGGGGCGATGGTGGTCTTTGCCGATGAACCTACCGGCGCGCTGGATTCAACCACGGGCTTCGAAGTGCTGGAGATCTTGCTGCAATGCACCGTCGGTGCCGGAAAATCCCTGGTGATGGTGACCCATGATCCCAATGTCGCCGCGCGCTGCGACCGTGTAGTGCAGCTGCAGGACGGCCAGCTGATCAGCGACAGTCTGCACCCATCGGCCACCGTGGATGGCGGTGCCCAGAAGTGAATATCCTGCACCTGTCATGGATGCTTGGCCGGCCGGCGAAGTCCCGGCTGGCACCACTGATCCTGACCGCCAGCGCCTACGCCATGGTCAGCGCGATCCTGCTGATCGTGCTGGGAGGCGCCTACTCCTTTACCAGTTTCGAATCCGCGGCCCAGGGGATGTACCTGCCATTGGCAGCCTTCGCCGTGGTGCTTCTGGTAGTCCCATTGCTGGTGCTGGGATCGGCCGCTGCCCGGCTCTCCGCGCGGTCCAATGACCGCGCCCTGTCGTCCTTGCGCTTGCTCGGCGCGACCGGGGCGCAGATCGGCCTCGTGGCCGTGCTGCAAGCCGCCGGCACGGCGTTGGCCGGCGCACTCGCCGGAATCGTGCTCTACCTCCTGGCCGCACCATTGGCTTCGCTGATTCCGTTCCAAGGTGCGCCGATCGGTTCGGCCATCTATTTGCCGCTGTGGGTGCTGGCGATAGCAGTAGTCGCTGTCGTGCTCCTCTCGGCAGGCAGTGCAGCTGCCGGCTTGCGCAAATTGGTGATCACCCCGTTGGCGGTGGCAACCCGCAGCACGGTGCCCACCCCCAGCTGGCTGCGCGCGGTGATCACCCTTGCCGGCATTCTGGTGCTGTACATGGTGTTCTCCAACATGGGCCAGTTCGTGCAGTCCATCGCCGCGATCATCGCAGTGGTGGTTGGCGGTTTCGGCTTCGGCCTGCTGGTGATGAACCTGGTCGGTCCGTATCTGGTGGCGAAGGTGGGCAAGGCCAAGCTGCGCAAGGCCAGAACTCCGCAAGAGCTGCTGGCAGCCCGCATGATCCTGGAAAGCCCTGCCGAATCCTGGCGCCAGGTATCCGGGGTTGCCATGGCTTCGTTCGTCGCGGTGGTGGGCGGCAGCGGGGCCGCCTTGATGGAGCTGACCGGAAGCGAACTCGATCAGGGCACCTGGCTGGAGCATGTGCCGGCCGATGTCACCACCGGCGTGCTGGTGACCTTGGCGATCAGCTTCATCTGCGTGGCCGCTTCGGCGGCGATCTCCCAAAGCGCCAGTACCCTGGATCGCGCTGAGCTGTATCGCGGGCTGAACCGGTTGGGCATGCCCTACGAAACGATGAACGCCGCGCGCACCAAGTCGATCATGATCCCGGCGCTGGCTGCCTCGATCGGTTTCGCCATCGCCTCCACGGTGCTCGTGCTGCCCCTGGCCGGGGCCGCCATCCTGCTCAAGCCGCTGACGGTCATCACGGTAATTGTCTCCGTGTTACTCGGCTTGCTGCTGGTGCGGGGAGCAATTTTGGTGGCTGATCCGCGGAAGCTGCTAGCAACTAGAGAATAAAGTCTCTGGTCAGCCCACCGAAAAAACCGCCCGATTTGGTTAGGGTCACTTCAGGGCCGGTGATTAGGGATGTTTCGTGTTGCGTAATGCGCAGAGAAACGCGTATCGTGGCATACGGCCCGGATAGGCATGCCTAACCTAGCTAAACAAAACGTTGACAGAACCTCGCATAGTCTGGAATCACCGACCCATGAAAAATTCACGTCGCGCCGGAATTTTCGCCGCTTCAACTGCCATCCTCGCCTTGGGCCTGACCGCCTGCGGCGCGTCGAGCAACTCAGCGGATCCGTCGGCTGACACTTCAGCCAAGGCCGCAGAAGACTTCACTCCGGTCACCATCGAGAACATCTATGGTGAAACCACGATCGAAAAAGTCCCGGAACGCATTGCGACCATCTCGTGGGTCAACGCAGATACCCTGCTGGCTCTGGATACCGTGCCGGTCGGCATGGACACCGACACCTACGGCATGAACGAGAACAACTCCACCGCTTGGAAGGACGCCGCTCTGGAAGAGCAGGGCGCTTCCATCGGCTCCGAGAAGGCGCCCGTGCAGTACAAGGTGGGCGATGACATCGACTACACCGGCATCGCCGCCAGCAAGCCCCAAGTCATCTTCGCTCCATACTCGGGGTTGAAGAAGGAGCAGTACGAGAAGCTGCAGGAAATCGCTCCGGTCGTTGGCCCCATCGAGCCTAACTACCTGACCAGCTGGGAACAGGTCACCGAAGTTGCCGGCCAGATGCTGGGCAAGGAAGAAGAAGCCGACGCCCTGATCGAAGAGATCGAAGGCAAGCTGGCCAAGGTCGGCGAAGACAACCCAGCGCTGAAGGACACCACCTTCATCGCCGCTGACCTGTCCGCGCCGGATACCGCCTACATCTACTCCGAAGGCGACACCCGCCCGCGCTTCCTGAGCGCACTGGGCATGACCCAGGCCGAGTACGTGCAGAAGAACGCCGCCAAGGACACCTTCTTCTTCACCGTTTCCCCGGAAAAGGTCAATGAGTGGGATTCGGACATCGTCTTCGCTTCGGCTGTTGCGGGCAACACCATGGAAGATGTCGTCAAGGGCCAGCCGCTCTACGGCCAGATCCCTGCCGCGAAGAACGATGCCGTGGCGCTGCCAGGCACCGATGAAGCAACCCTGGCGATCTCCGCGGCTTCGCCGCTGTCCATCGAATGGGCACTGGATAACGTAGTTCCAGGCATCGTCAAGGCTGCTGACAACGCAGCGGCCGCGAAGTAGCTCCGGCTAGGGATTCACTGACAGATAGTGCAATTGGGCTTCCAGGGAATGGGTAGCTGCGCCCACCAAGCGCGCATCGAGGTCGGGGTAGACATGCTCCAGCAATTCAGCTGGCTGCGTGTGGACCCCGGCCTTGCCGAGTTTCTGCAAAGCCGCACGCACCTGGTCCAGCCGCGCATGCCGATGCTTGATGTACATCTGCAGCAGCGGATGCGAGGAATCATGCTGCTCGCCGTGCGCCGGATGCAAAGCCATATCGGGCAGCGCGAGCAGCCGCTGCAGGGAATCCAGGTAGTCGGCCAATGTGCCGTCCGGGTGTTCCAAGATGGTGGTGCCCCGGCCCAGCACCGTATCCCCGGTGAACAAGTGGGCAGCCCCGCCCTGGCGGATGAAGCACACCGAGTCCGAGGTGTGGCCAGGGGTGAAGACCACCTGGATGCTGGCGCCGGCGGCGCTGATCGTTTCGCCATCGGTGAAGACCGGGGCATCTCGGCAGTACTGCTCCAGCGTGGCACGCACCGGCGCACCGGTCATCCCGTAGAGCGCATCGATGCCTCCCGTGTGATCGGCATGCCGATGGGTAATGAGCACCAGTTGGATGTCGAAGGCCGCCAGCGCCTGCAGATGGTCCTCGAGCTCAGGGCCCGGATCAATCAGGACGACCGGAGTTCCAGGAAGAAGTTCATCCACTGCAGGGTCGAACAGCAGATAGGAATTAGTCCCGTCCAACGTCATTTCAGAAGGGTTCTGCGCGCGAAGCAGGCCGATGCCTGGAGTGATAATAGTGGGCAAGGGAAGAAGAGCCATAGCAATGAGTGTAGGAACCAATGACCGCGACTGAAAGTATTACGCGCCAAGCACCGGGGGCCAAGTCGCCAAAAGCCGGCCGGAAGCTCGGCGCCTTGCTGCTCCTTGCCCTGTTGCTCGGGCTGGCGCTGTTCGCTTCGCTGCTGCTGGGCGCGCGAAACGTCTCGATGGGCACCGTGATCGATGCCATCTGGAATTTCGACCCGTCCAATGGCGACCAGGGCGTGGTTGCGTCCCGCTTCGCCCGCACTGTCGGAGCCATCGTGGGTGGCGCTGCCCTGGGTTTGGCTGGCGCCGGATTGCAGGGGCTGACCCGCAACCCGCTGGCCGATACCGGGATCCTGGGCTTGAACGCCGGATCCTCCATGGCCGTGGTGCTGGCGATCGCCTTCTTGGGCGTCAGCTCCCTGGCTGGAATCATGGTGGCCGCCTTCCTCGGCGCTGCTGGGGTGATGGCCCTGGTTTATCTCGTGGCCAACGTGGGCCGTGAAGGCGCCACGCCCATTAAGCTTGCGCTGGGCGGTGCCGCCATGGCTGTGGGCGTGGGCGCGATTACCAATGCGATCCTGATGATTTCCGATGCCACCATGGACCGTTTCCGCATGTGGCAGATCGGCACGTTATCCAGCAGCGGCATCGACACCTTCCTCGGGGCCATTCCCGTGGTGGCCGCCGGCGCACTGATCGTGCTGTCCACCGCCAAGGTATCCAATGCAGTGTCCATGGGCGATGACACCGCGATCGCCTTGGGCTTCAACTTGAACCGCGCCCGGCTGATCGGCTCCATCGGGGTGGTCATTCTTGCTGGCACCGCCACCGCCGTGGCCGGGCCCATCGCCTTCGTCGGCCTGATGATCCCGCATGCCGTGCGCTTGCTGGTCGGTTCCGACTACCGCTGGCTGATGCCAGCGAGCCTGATCGCCGGGCCGATCCTGCTCTTGCTGGCTGATACGGTGGGACGAATCATCGCCCCGCCCAGCGAGATCCAAGTAGGCGTCATGTGCGCCATGCTGGGTGGACCGATCTTCATCATCATGATGCGCAGCGGCATGAAGTCGGTGAGCCTGTGAGCACGAGCGAAATGACAGCAGCGAACATGACCCAACCCCGCAGCACCACGGAAACGGCCGGACCGGCGACGGCCCCGGCCTCGAAAGCCGCACCGGCGCTGGCAGCCCGCCGCAGATCCCGGGTGCGCCGCACCGCATTGTGGATGGCCCTGGCCCTGGTGCTCGCCGTGGCGGCCTACCTGTTCTGGGGGCGGGACCGCCTTCCAGCTGCCGAAGTCTTCCAGGTGCTCAGCGGTGAAAAGGTGCCGGGCACCAGTTTCATCATCATGTCCGACCGCCTGCCGCGCATTGCGGTCGGTGCCCTGGCCGGTGCCGGCCTGGGCATTTCCGGTGCCTTGTTCCAGCGCTGGCTGGGCAACCCGCTGGCCAGTCCCGACGTGATCGGCGTGGGCTACGGCGCATCGGCGGCCGCGGTTTTCGCGATGATCACCCTTGGCTATGCCGACTGGAAGCTCAACGCCTTCGCACTGGCCGGCGGGCTGCTGGTCGCTGCATTGATCTACTGGCTCTCGGCCTCGGGCAAGCGGACCGGTCCCCGGCTGATCCTGGCGGGCCTGGCCATCGGCGCGATGCTCCAGGCGCTGATCCAGTACCTGCTGACCCAGGCGCAGGTGAATACGGCCAGCGATGTGATGCACTGGCTGACCGGCTCGCTGGCCTCGAGCAACTGGGAGAATGCAATGCTGCTTTTGGCGTCCCTTGGCGCCATCGGCATCCTGTTGCTGCCCCTGGTGCTTCGCCAACTGAAAATGCTGGAGCTGGGCGAGGACACCGCGGCGGCCCTGGGGCTGCACGTGGGCTGGGCCCGGGCGATCTTGGTCTTTGTTGCTGTGGCCATGGGCGCCTTGCCGATTGCCGTCACCGGGCCGATGGCGTTCGTTGCCTTCCTGGCCGGCCCGATTACTGCCGCGCTGACCCGCGGCCCGATCAACATCCTGCTTTCCGGCCTGACCGGGGCAACGCTGGTGACTGTCGCCAATTTCTTTGCCGCGAACCTGTTCGCGGATCTTTCGCTGCCGGTGGGCGTTATCACCGGCGCATTCGGTGCACCCTTCCTGATTTGGATTCTGGTGCGCGCAAACTCAACTGGAAGCGGGGCATAACCCATGGCCACTTTGCAGGCAAGCGATCTGACCCTGGCCTATGACAAGGTCACCATCGTCGACGAGCTGTCGCTGGATATCCCTGCCGGGCAGGTGAGCATCGTCGTCGGGGCCAACGGTTGCGGCAAGTCCACCCTGCTGCGCGCACTGTCGCGGCTGCTCAAGCCAGCCGGGGGCCAGGTGCTCCTGGACGGGGCGGATATCCACTCCAAGCCGGCCAAGGAAGTCGCCAAGACCCTGGGCTTGCTGCCGCAATCGCCCACCGCTCCGGACGGCATCACCGCCCGCGAGCTGATCAGCCGCGGCCGCTACCCGCACCAGGGCCTGTTCAAGCGCTTCTCTGCCGAGGACGAGACAGCGGTTAATCGCGCCATGGAGCTGACCGGCACCACCGAGCTGGCCGACCGCTCGGTGGACGAGCTCTCCGGCGGTCAGCGCCAGCGCGTCTGGATCGCCATGGCCCTGGCGCAGGAGACCGACCTGCTGCTGCTCGACGAGCCGACCACCTTCCTGGACGTGGCGCACCAGCTCGAAGTCCTGGATGTGGTCAGCGAGCTGAACCGCAGCCGCGGGATCACGGTCGTGATCGTGCTGCACGATTTGAACCTGGCCGCCCGCTACGCCGACTACCTGGTGGCGCTGCGCCACGGCAAGATCTACGCTGCCGGCCATCCCAACGATGTGGTCACCGAAAAGACCGTCAAGGATGTTTTCGGCATGCCCAGCCGCGTGATCCCCGACCCGGTGGGCGGCACTCCGCTGGTGCTGCCCATTGGCCGCCACCGGGTGCTGCGCACCGAGCAGGTGCTGGCTTCCCAGGGCATTTTCCGTACCGATGCTTCTGCGAAGAAAACTGCGGTGAAGCAGGCGGCAAATGTGAAGCAAGCTGCCCAAGCGGCCGCCGCCCTTGATCCGCAATCGGAGCGCCCGGCCCATGAGCATGTGCCGACGTTGGCCTTTGACACCACGGTGGTCAATAGCCAGCAGCTCGCGCCATCCTTCCGCCGGGTGACCGTCAGCGGCGAGGACCTGGAGTACTTCGGCACCAACAGCCACCCGCTGGATATGCGCATCAAGCTCTTGCTGCCACCGGCCGGCGGTACTGCGTTGACCGACGAGATCGCCTCGATGCGACCCGGGGCGATGACCAGTCCTGCCGAGCAGCAGGGCTGGTACAAGCGCTGGTTGTCGATTGATCCCGATACCCGCGGCCACATGCGCACCTACACCGTGCGGGCCTTCCGCGAAGCCGGGCACCGGGACAATATCGGGGCCACGGCCGAGCTGGATATCGACTTCGTGATGCACGGGCACATGGTTGACGGCCAGCTCCAGGGCGGGCCGGCTACGGAGTTCGGCGACCGGGCCAAGGTGGGCGACCAGCTGTTGCTGCTGGGCCCGAACAAGACCCTGAACGACTCCAGCTACGGCGGCATCGAGTTCCGCCGCGGCGAGGCAACCCGCGTGGTGCTGGCCGGTGACGAAACCGCCGCCCCGGCGATTTGCGCCATCCTCGAAGCCTTGCCCTCCAACGTCACCGGCCATGCGCTGATCGAGGTCCCGGAGACCACGGATATCCTCGGTGCCTCCACCCGCTCCGGCGTCTCGGTGCAGTGGCTGACCCGTGGCAGCCATGAGCATGGTGAATTGCTGCAGTCGGCATTGCGCCAGGTAGTCGCGATTCCAGCAGCCGGCGTGGTCCATACCAACGCCGAGCCGGAAGATATCGATGTTGATGCGGACATCCTGTGGGAGACGGGCCAGGAAAATTCCGCACCGTTCTACGCCTGGATTGCCGGTGAAGCCGGCACGGTCAAGGAAATGCGCCGTTATCTGGTGCGCGATGCCGGCGTGGACCGCAAGCAGGTAGCCTTCATGGGCTACTGGCGCCGCGGGAAGACCGAGAACTAGCGGGCAGCGGCAACCAGCGCCCGAGGCCCCGGCACGCATATGCCGGGGCCTCGGGTTCTATCCGCTAGCTGGCAGCTAGTTCTCTTTCGCCGGGTTCTTGCAAGCGCCGCGCACCGGCCGCGGGTTCTCGCGGTCCAGGATTGCCAGCAGCCGTGTGAGTTCGGCACGGTCCTCGTCGCCGAGCTTGTCGAAATAGCCGTCCATGCTCGAACGGCGCAGTTCGGCGAGCTCGCCGAGCTGGGCGCGGCCCGTGGCACTGAGCGCAATCAACGTGGCGCGGCGATCGGCCGGATCGGGGGTGCGCACGACAAGCTCCTTGGCTTCCAGCTGGTCGACTACCTCGGTGGTCGAGCGCGCGGCGATGTGCAGCTGTTCCGCGAGCTGCGAGTTGCGCAGCCCGATCCTATCGGCCCGGGACAGCAAGGTCAGCACCCTCGATTGGTGCGGAGTGATGCCCAGGGGAGTCAAGCTGTCCCTCCATCTGCCGCGAAGCATGCGTGAAGCGTGGAGGAAAAGATCTGCCAAGTCAGGCTTGGGCTCTTCGTTCTGCATATGTTCAAGGATAGTGTGTTTCTGGGAACAATTTCAAGATGCAACCACATAGTGAGGTTCCCTCTGTTATTCTGGACTTGAGAAATCCAGAGGTAGAGGGGGAGTCCATGAGTGCAATGGGAATGCCGGGGCCGCATCCGGGCGGTGGCGGGCAAGGACGGTCCGGCAACGCCGCCCGGGACAAGCAGCGGCTCACCGAGCATCCGGTGTCCCTGGCGCGCATCGCCGCGCTCTTCCGGCCCCATCTGGGATCGGTGATTGCGGTCATGGCGCTGATCGTGGCAGCGTCGGTCATCGGCCTGGCCCAGCCGTTCATCATCCGCGAACTCATTGATGACGCGATTCCCAACAGCAATATCCGATTGCTGCTCTTGGGTGCCGGGGGACTGGTGCTGATCTCCCTGGCTACCGCGATTCTGGAAGTCGTCCAGACCTGGCGGGCTACCCTGATGGGCCAACGCGTCATGCATGGCCTGCGGACCGGGCTGTTCACGCACCTGCAGAAGCAATCCCTGGGATTCTTCACCAACTCGCGCTCAGGGGACGTGCAGTCGCGCCTGGTCAACGACGTGGGGCAGATGCAATCGGTGATTACCAATTCGGCCACGAGCATTGCCTCGAACCTGACCACCGTTGTGGCCACCGCCTGCGCGATGGTGGCGATCTCGTGGAAACTGAGCTTGATCTCATTGGTCGTGCTGCCGCCAGCGGTGCTGCTTGCCAAGCAAACCGCGAAACTGCGCCGCGCCGTGACAGGAAAGCGCCAGCGCGAGATGTCGAACCTGGCTTCGCTGATCGACGAGCGCCTGAGCATCTCGGGGGTCCGTTTGGCCAAGATCATGGGCACTGGAGCCGCTGATGCGGCGGCCTTCGGAGAGTCCAGCCACAAGCTCATCGACCTGGAAATGAAAAGCGCTTTGGCCGGGCGTTGGCGCATGGCCACGATGAGCATCATTTTCGCGGCCATCCCCGCGGTGCTGTACATCGTGGCGGGGCTGCCCGCCACCGGGCAGGGGATGAGCATCGGCACCTTGGTGGCCTTTACCGGGCTGCAGGCCGGAATCTTCCGTCCGGTCATGGGCATGATGCAGATTTCGGTCCAGTGGGTCTCGGCCTTGGCCTTGTTCAGCCGCGTCTTCGAATACCTGGATACGGACCAGGCGCTGCCGGTACCCCAGCGGCCGCGAGCGGTCGAACCCGGGAAGCTGCGTGGCGAAGTGCAATTGCGCAATGTCAGCTTCCGCTACCCCGAGGCGGACCGCGCCACCCTGGAACAGCTGGATTTGACCCTGGAGGCGGGAACAATGACCGCGGTTGTCGGTTCCACCGGTTCGGGAAAGTCCACCCTGGGGTCCTTGCTGCCCCGGCTGCTTGACCCTACCGAGGGCCAGGTATTGCTCGACGGCATTGACCTGAAGGAATTCGACCCTGAAGGCATCGCCCAGGCGGTCTCCGTCGTTGCCCAGGAAAGCTACCTGCTGCATGCTTCGATTCGGGAGAACCTCCTGTGGGCAGCGCCCCAGGCCACCGAGGAAGAGCTCTGGCAGGCGCTGGAAGCCGCGCAGATTGCGCAGCTGGTCCGCAGCCTGCCGCAGGGCCTGGAAACCCAGGTGGGGCAGCGCGGCCACCGTTTCTCCGGTGGCGAGCAGCAGCGGCTGGCCATTGCCCGCACCATGCTGCGCAAACCCAAGGTCCTGGTGCTCGATGAGGCGACCAGTGCCCTGGATACGGTCACCGAAGCTTTGGTGCAGCGGGCGCTGGACGAGCTCGCACTGGGGCGAACCACCTTGCTGATCGCGCACCGGTTGAGCACCGTGATGCGAGCGGACCGCATCGTCGTGCTAGAAGCTGGCCGGATTGCCGAAGCGGGAACTTTTGACGAGCTGGTCCAGCTTGGCGGGCAATTCGCCCAGCTGGTAGCCAAGAGCGAACTGGCCGAAAGGGCCAGCTAGCACTGGCCAGCTTTCAGTCCCTGCTTTTCCAGCGAGGCCAGGATCTTCGGCAGTGCCGATTCCAATGCCGTGCGTTCGGAAGGGCTCAGGGAATCGAAAATGGTTTCACGCACGAAGCTCACGTGGGTTGGCGCGGCTTCCTCAATGGTCTTGCGCCCCTGGGCGGTGAGCGTAATCTGGTGCCCGCGGCGGTCGGTCTCATCTGAGCAGCGGCTGACCAGGCCCTTGGCTTCCATGCGGCGCAGCAGGTGGGAGAGGCGCGAGCGGTCCCAGCGCAATGCGGTCGCCACGTCGGCCGGGCGTAGACTTGGTTCGGTTGTTTCCGAAAGCACAGCCAGCACCGAGTATTCACCGGAGAGCATGTTCGAATCGCGCAGCAGCTGGCGATCCATGCCGCTGGGGAACTGCCAGAGGAACTCGCGTATGGTGCGCCAGAGGTCCTGCTCGCTGTCGGTGAGCCAGCGGGTCTCTTCGCTCTTCATTCTCTTTCCTAACCATGTTGTCCCCATGGGGGACATTCAAAATATTGTTGACGCATCAATCATCTCCTGTATAGTGGAATTTAGCAAGAGAAGATGACGTGTCAACTAAATTGTTGGCCGGAGAACTCCAAGGAGAGCAACTTGTCGAAGATCGCTATCGTTACCGGTTCCACCCGTCCAGGACGTGTCAACCAGGGCGTCGCCCAATGGGTGCTGGCCAGGGCGCAGGAGTTCGGCGGTGCCGACTACGAGCTGGTGGACATCGTCGATTTCAACCTGCCGATGCTCGACGAGCCGTTCCCGGCCGCCTACCAGAACTACCAGAACGGGCACACCAAGGCCTTCGCCGCCAAGATGAGCGAATTCGATGGATACATTTTCATTGTTGGCGAGTACAACCACTCCGTCCAGCCTGCATTGGCCAACGCACTGAGCTACCTGAATGCAGAACTGAACAACAAGGCCGCCGGCATGGTCGGATACGGCTCCGCCATGGGCTCGCGTGCCGTGGAGCACCTGCGCGGGATCCTCTCGGAACTGCAGATCGCCCACGTGCAGAAGACCGGCATGTTCTCGCTATTCTCCGACTTCGAGAACTTCTCGGCTTTCGCTCCGACCGAACGGTCGGCCAACAGCGTGCAGCCCATGCTTGAACAGGTGCTCGCCTGGAGCAAGGCGATGCGCACCGTGCGCGAAGGCGCCACGGTCAACGCCTAGACAGGGTTGAAATCGGCGGGGGAGTGGAAAAGTGCATTGCGCCATTTCCATACCTGCCCAACTGCCATAGTCTCGAGGTGAATGGTTTATGCACGGGACTTCAAAATTCTTTGGAAGGAATGCGATGAGCGAGGAATATTCGACCAAGGGCGCCTACGTCACCGGCGGAGAATTCACCCGGGACACCAACTACATCCAGGACCGCATCGTCGCTGATGCCAGCGCCGAGCACTATGGCGAGGGAAACAGCCACAGCAAGATCGGGCATCCCAACGCGGGGCTTTCGGACGGGTCCCGGCTTTGGCCGGTGGAAGCTGGCCGCTACCATCTGGTCGCAGCCCGCGCGTGCCCCTGGGCCAACCGCACCCTGATCGTTCGCCGCCTGCTGGGCTTGGAAGACGCGCTGTCCGTCGGACTGCCCGGCCCAACCCACGACGCACGCAGCTGGACCTTTGACCTGGACCCCGGGGGCAAGGACCCTGTCCTGGGTACCGAGCGGGTCCAGGAGAACTACTTCAAGCGCTTTGCCGACTATCCACGCGGCATCACCGTGCCGGCAATCGTCGATATCCCCACCGGTGCGGTTGTCACCAATGACTACCCGCAGATCACCTGGGACATGTCCACGCAGTGGAAGGAGTTCCACCGGGAAGGCGCCCCGGACCTCATTGCGCAGGACCAGCTCGATGAGATGCTTCCGCTGATCAAGCGGATTTTCACCGAGGTCAACAACGGCGTCTACCGTGCCGGGTTCGCCGGGGACCAGCAGGCCTACAACGATGCCTACGACCGGTTATTCGCCACCTTGGACTACCTCGAAGATCGGCTGGGCACCCGCCGCTTCCTGATGGGTGATCACATCACCGAGGCCGATGTCCGGCTGTTCACCACGCTGGTGCGATTCGACCCGGTCTATCATGGCCACTTCAAGGCCAACCGCAACAAGCTCATCGACATGCCGAACCTCTGGGGCTATGCGCGGGACTTGTTCCAGACCCCGGGTTTCGGCGACACCATCGACTTCGAGCAGATCAAGGCGCACTACTACGTGGTGCATGAGGACATCAACCCGACCAGGATCATCCCGAAGGGGCCGGAGTTGGCGAACTGGCTCGAAGCGCCGGGCCGAGATGAGCTGGCCGAGAGCGGTCCGTTCCTGAACGGTACAGCACCGGGCGAAGTCCGGGCTGACGAGCGGGTCCAAGCCGGGCACAACCCGTTGTACCCCGCCTAGGAGCGCTGGCGATCCGCCGCGGATCGGCTCAGGAGCCCGCTATTTCGAGGGGTCCTGGGCCGATCTGTCCTATTCGAAATCGAAGCCTTGCCCCTCGCAAGCTTCCTGGAAAGCGGACAAGTCAGTAATTTGGGGATCCCCGGATTCATCGGCGGCCACCGCAGCGCTGATCTGTTCGGTGGAGGCCTTCGCCCCATGATCAGCGGCTTTCTGCATATTCGTTGCGCCGATGCCCTCGGGGTCAACCAAGCCCCCGCCAAAATGCACGCAGGCGGTATGGCCCTGGGGATCGAGTTGGCGCAGCTCGTCAACCGAGGGGCCAGCGCATGCGGACAGGACCAGAACCAGGGTGGCCAGTACAGGCAGGATTTTCTTCACATCCCAATCCTAGGCATGGACCTGGCTGGATGCTGTGATCCATTGTGCAAGTATTCGCTGGCGACATGGCCCAATGCATGGAACCGAGTGCGGGCGTCAACGTGGCAGGATTAAAGCATGACGATCATTGCAGCTGCGGATGGATCAGCCCTAGGAAACCCCGGACCGGCAGGTTGGGCCTGGTACGTGGACCAGGACAACTGGGCCGCTGGCGGTTGGGACCACGGAACCAACAACATGGGGGAGCTCCAAGCGGTGCTCGAACTCTTCCGGGCCACCGAGCACCTGCCAGAAGAAGAACTCAGGATCCTGTGCGATTCGCAGTATGCGATCAACTGCATCAGCAAGTGGATGCCGGGTTGGAAGAAGAAGGGCTGGAAAAAGGCCGACGGCAAACCGGTCTTGAACCAGGACATCCTCAAGGAACTTGACCGGGCCATTGCCGGGCGCAAGTACACCTTCGAGTGGGTCAAGGGCCATGCCGGACATGAGCTGAATGAAGCTGCTGACGGCCATGCGCGTGCGGCTGCGACCGCGCACCAGCAGGGCTCTGCAGTAGAGGCCGGACCGGGCTACACCGCAGTCGGCGGCCCAGCGGCTTCCAAAGCTCCAGCGGCTGAAGATGCCGTGCTGGCACCCGGCGGACAACCCGCCGCCGCACCGGAACCCGGCGTGGACATCGCGGCCACCGTCTTCGAACTGGAACAAGGTTTCCTCGACCCGCAGATCCGCACCAGTTTCGCGGAACTCAACGACTTCCTGCATCCGGGCTACCAGGAAGTGACTCGCCATGGCGGCCTGCTGGATGTGGCCACGGTCCGGGCCATGCTGGAATCCGGGGCGAGCCTGCCCAGTACCGGTGCGGTGCAGGTCCTTGCGGCCCGGGAAGTGGATGCCCAGATGGTGCTGCTCGCGTACCGCATGAAGCCTTCAGAGGGCCCGGTGCTTGTCGTATCTTCCTGGTGGCAGAGCACCGAAGGCGGCCTGAAGCTTCGGTTCCGCCAGGAAACGGTCGAGCAGACCGCATAGAAAACACGCTTAAAGCAGTGATGG
>NZ_JBLVOC010000017.1:0-8800 GCF_053543575.1 Glutamicibacter sp. AGC84 | reverse complement strand
CCATCACTGCTTTAACGGTTTGGGATCAGTACTGTCCCGGGCGGGTTTCGATGACGCCCTTCTTGTAGTTGATCCGGTTGACCAACCAGGTCACGGCCCACAGCAGCACGCCGATGACCAGCAGCAGGCCGGCAATCTCGTACTGGACCCAGTCTTCACGCGAACGAGCCCATGGGCCGGCAAGGAACAGGCAGAAGAACACGCCGAGGATCGGGATGATCGTTGGAGCGCGGAACGCATCGGGTTCCGGCTTGTCGCGGCGCAGCACCAGCAGGGCTACGTTGACTACGGCGAACACGCACAACAACAGCAGCGCGGTCGTGCCGCCCAGCGAGCCGACAATGCTGCTTCCGTTGCTCAAGTTCACGTAGACCACCAAGGCGATGGCCAGCACGGTGCTGAACAGGATCGCGGCCCATGGCGAGCGTCGGGTCGAATGCACCTTGCCCAGGAACTGCGGCAGCACGCCTTGGCGGGCCATGCCGTAGAGCAGGCGGCTAGCCATCAGCATGTTCATCAGCGCGGTGTTGACCACCGCGAAGACGGTCAAGAACGGGAAGATCGCGTCAACTGGCAGGTTCGGCAGGCCGATGCGCACAACATCCAGCAGGATGCCGGCATCCGGGTTCTTCGGGTTCAGCAGATCGCCGGTCGGGATCACCATGATGACCGTGACGGCCACCAGCATGTAGATCAAGGCGCAGATGCCCAGGCCGATGAGCATGATCTTCGGGAAGGTCTTCTTGGGATTCTTGGTTTCCTCAACCAGGTTCACCGAATCCTCGAAGCCCACCATCGCGAAGAACGCAATGGCAGTACCCATGGTCACGGCGGCGAAGACGCTGCGGTCGGTGGGGGTCTCGAAGACCACCAGGCGGGAAATGTCACCCTGGCCCGAGGCGATCACCGCGAAGCCGATGCCGATGATCGCGGCCATGATGGCCAGCGAAACTATGGTCAGCACGAGGTTGAACTTCACGCTCTCGCCCACGCCGCGGAAGTTGATCACTGCGAGGATCACGATGATCGCAATAGCTGCCCACATGCCCGCTTCCGGGGTGTTGGGAACACCCTCGACAAACTGGCCAATGCCAATGAGCAGGTTGCGCCCCACCAAGGTGGCCGAGGTGGCGGCACTGGTGATGCCCGAGCAAGCCACGGTGAACGCCACCAGGAAGGTGACGAAGTGGATGCCGAATGCCTTGTGGATGTACAAGGCGGCACCGGCCGCGTGCGGGTATTTGGTCACCAGTTCGAGGTAGCTGAAGGCGGTGAGGGTCGCGATCGTGAAAGCGATCAGGAACGGCAGCCAGGCGGCTCCGCCCACCTGGCCGGCAACTTTGCCGGTGATGGCGAAAATTCCGGCGCCGATGATATCGCCCATGATGAGGAATAGCAGCAGCTTCGGGCCAATCACCCTGCGGAGTTCTGTTTCTTTGCCGTCGGTAACGGCCGTGTCACTGTTCACAGTCATGCGATCGAGATCATCTCCTTCAATTTTGTAGGCAAACATTACAACTTTAGGGTCAGCGCATGAAGTGGGCAAACCGGCTTCAAGGCTGGCTCACAGAACTTGGGGTCCAGCGGTAGTGAAATGTCGATTAGTGGCTTAAACAAGCCAATGCTGTGAGCTGACGTACCTATATGCTAGGTGTCGGGTCAGCGTGTGGAACTACCGGGCCATGGGATCGAAGCGGTTAGGGTTAGTTGATGAGAGACAAGCACTTTGAAGGATTTAGATGCAATCGGTGATCACTGAAGAGTTCGCGCCCCTGGCGGAAGCACTAGAGGCGCGAGCCGCTGAGGAAGAAGGTTATTCGGCGCAGCTGGCCGTGTACCACCGCGGCGAATTGGTGCTCAGCCACAGCGTTGGCGAGCACCTCTGTGGTGACGCGCTGACCTGCGTCTTCTCCTGCACCAAGGGCCTGGGTGCGCTGGTCGTGGCACTGCTCGTGCAAGATGGGCTGATTGATCCGAACGCGCCAATGGCCACCTACTGGCCGGAATTCGGGGACAACGGGAAAGCCCAGCTCACCGTCGGCGAGGTGCTCAGCCACCAAGCGGGAGTGCTCGGAGTGCCCGGGGGCGTGCCCAGCGAGATCCTCCTGAACTCCGCCGAATACGCCAAGGTGCTCGCTTCCATGCCAAGCGTCTGGCCGCTGGGCCAGAACATTGTCGGCTACCACGCGATCACCATGGGCGTGCTCATGGAAGAACTGGTACGCCGGGTCACCGGCAAGGAACTGAAAGAAGTCTTCGAGGAGCGCATCCGCAAGCCGCTGGGAGCCGAAGCATACATCGGCCAGGACCCCGCGCTGGAATCGCGCTACCGCGATGTATTGCCGGGCGCTGACGCCGCACCGGAATTCTTCGATCCGTTCTCCCCGGCCGGGCTTTCGGTGAACTCGGCCTCCGGTTTCGCGCTGGAAAGCGGCCCGGTCTACAACTGGCACGAACTGGCCAACGCGCCGCAGGTGCGCGAACTGGGCCCCGCATCCATGGGCGCGGTCGCCAATGCCCAAGGCCTCGCCGCAATCTATGCCGCCTCATTCGGTGCAGTGCCGGCACTGGGCGCCACCCGCGGATTCCTCACCGCCGACACCTGGTCCCAGGTTTCCACCGAGCTGGTCTACGGCCATGACCGGACCAACGGGCTGCTGCAGGCCTTCGCCCTGGGGTTCATGAAGGCCACCGCGCGCAACAACTATGGATCGATTTTCGCCTACGGCCATGACGGTGCGAATTCCTCGCTGGCCTTCGCCGATCCAGCCCACCAGCTGGGCTTCGGTTTCATCCCCTCGCGCAATGAAGGCGTCAAGGAGATCTCCACCGGGGTCAAGCTCAGCCAGCTGGCCCGCCAGCTGATCATGCAGAAGAACATGTCGGCCCAGGCTGCCGGCAGCAACGCGTAGTAAACCCATCGGGAATGGAACGAAGCAGGAGCGAAGTGAAGAAGTTTGTGGCACTAGGTGACTCGTTCACCGAAGGCGTTGGCGATGTGGATCCGACCCGGCCCAACCAGGTCCGCGGCTGGGCGGACCGGGTTTCGGAAGTGCTCTGCGCCGAAGGCGAATGGGAATACGCCAACCTGGCGGTGCGCGGCAAGAAGATCGGGCAGGTGATCAACCAGCAGCTGGACCAGGCGCTCGCACTGGCCCCGGATCTGGTCACCATCTATGCCGGTGGCAATGACATCCTGCGCCCGAAGGCGGACCTGGATGCGCTGATGCGCGGCTATGAAGGCATGGTGCGCCGCTTTGCCGAAGCCGGAAGCGCGGTCGTGCTGTTCACCGGTTTCGACACCGTGGAATCACCGTTGTTCTCCAAGACCCGTCCGCGCACGGCCATTTACAACGAGAAGGTTCGCGAAATCGCGGACGAGTACGGCGCGGTGATCGCCGATTACTGGCGGTGGCGCGAATTCTCCGATCTGCGCTACTGGGCGGTGGATCGGCTGCACATGAACGAGCTGGGCCACACGCTGATGGCCTCGAAGGTCCTTGACGTGCTCGGCACCCATCGGATCACCGAGGGAAACTGGTCCTCCAGGATCCAGCAGCCGTCCCTGCCGGAACTGGCCGTGAACTCGCGCGGCGAAAAGCTGAAGCAGGAATTGGGCTGGGCCAGAGAGCATTTGGCTCCGTGGGTCAAGCGCCGGATCACCGGCACCTCGTCGGGTGATTCCTTGTCAGCGAAATATCCTGATTACATCCGTTTAACTGCCGACGCCAACTGAACGCATTTATGACTTTTCCGGACCCCGCTCCTGTTTGACCTTGGGGGCGGGGCAGGTAACATGGTGGTGTGCTGCAGGTCTCCGGCCGGCAGCGCGCGCCATAGACGGATGGCGGGAGAGTCCCGTTCACACCATGGACGGGCGCCGTAGGAGCAATTCCTCCCCAGGAAACTCTCAGGCACCCGTACCGCCATCATGAGGCAACTCTGGAAAGAAACCGGCCCGTTCCGGTTCACCGAAGGTGCAAGTGCCCGGCTTGGTTTGCTGGATGCGTAAAACTCTCAGGTTATGCAACAGGGATGGGGAGGTAAAAAGACCTTCCTTTGGCATGCGCCAAGACAGATCCCATGGAGATACCAGCACCATGACCATCACGCAGACTTCGGCACGAGCGAATACTGAATTCGTTTCACGCCATATCGGCCCACGTCCTTCCGACGTCACCACCATGCTTCAGACCCTGGGCTACGACAGCCTGGAAGAACTGATCGACACCGCCGTTCCGGCAGACATCCGCCAGGACTCCGCACTGGATATCCCTGATGCTCTGAGCGAAACCGAAGCCCTAGCCCACCTGCGTGCGCTTGCCTCGAAGAACGTCATGAAGACCCAGATGATCGGCCAGGGCTTCTACGACACCATCACCCCAGCTGTGATCCGCCGCAACATCGTGGAAAACCCAGCCTGGTACACCGCTTACACCCCGTACCAGCCGGAAATCTCCCAGGGCCGCCTCGAAGCCCTGCTGAACTTCCAGACCATGGTCATGGACCTGACCGGCCTGCCCATCGCCAACGCGTCGCTGCTGGACGAATCCTCCGCTGCCGCCGAAGCCGTGCTGATGATGCGCCGCGCCAACAAGAAGAAGTCCAAGGGCAAGACCGTGCTGGACTCCAACATCTTCCCGCAGACCCTCAAGGTCGTGCAGGGCCGCGCTGACGCACTGGGCTTCGAAGTCGAGATTGCCGACCTTGCCGCAGGCTTGCCAGAGGGCGAGATCTCCGGCATTGTCCTGCAGCAGCCTGGCAACGACGGCTCGATCGCGGACCACGCTTCGATCATCGCCGCCGCCAAGGAAACCGGCGCCATGGTTACCGTGATCGCCGACCTGCTGGCCCTGACCATGATCACCCCTCCGGGCGAGCAGGGTGCCGATATCGCCGTGGGCAACACCCAGCGATTCGGCGTGCCGCTGTTCTTCGGCGGACCGCACGCTGCCTACATGGCCGTGGCCGATGGCCTGACCCGTTCCATGCCAGGACGCCTGGTAGGCGTTTCGGCCGATGACGCCGGAGTCCCTGCCTACCGCTTGGCCCTGCAGACCCGCGAGCAGCACATCCGCCGCGAAAAGGCCACCTCCAACATCTGCACCGCACAGGCCCTGCTGGCCATCTGCGCTTCGATGTACGCGGTCTACCACGGCCCAGCCGGCCTGAAGCAGATCGCCTCGCGCGCCAACAACCACGCCCGGGTCATCGCCAGCTCGCTGGTTTCAGGCGGCTACACCCTGGCTTCGGATTCCTTCTTCGACACCGTGGTGGTGAACGTCGAGAACGCCGATGCCATCATTGCCAAGGCCATCGAAGCAGGCATCAACCTGCGCAAGGTGGGCGAGACCCAGGTGGGCATCTCCACCGACGAGGCCACCACCTCGGGCGTCGTCAAGACCCTGCTCGAGGTCTTCGGCGCAGAGCTCTCGGCTCCGGAAGGCTTCGAGATCCCGGCCGGGCAGGTGCGCACCAGCGACTTCATGACCCACCCGATCTTCAACACCATCTCCTCCGAAACCCAGATGATGCGCTACCTGCGCCGGCTCTCGGACCGCGACCTGGCCCTGGACCGCACCATGATCCCGCTGGGTTCGTGCACCATGAAGCTGAACTCGGCCGCCGAGATGGAATCCATCACCTGGCCGGAATTCGCCTCGATCCACCCCTACGCGCCTGCAGCGCAGACCGAGGGCTGGCGCGAGCTGATCACCGACCTGGAAGGGCGCCTGACCGCAATCACCGGCTACGCTGGCGTTTCGATCCAGCCCAACGCCGGCTCGCAGGGCGAGTACGCGGGCCTGCTGGCGATCTCGGACTACCACCGTTCGCGCGGCGAAGGCCAGCGCGATCTGTGCCTGATTCCGGCCTCGGCCCACGGCACCAATGCCGCGTCGGCAGTGCTGGCCGGGATGCGCGTGGTGGTCGTGAAGACCGCAGCCGATGGCACCATCGACGCGAACGACCTGGATGCCAAGATCGAGGCCAACAAGGACGTCCTTGCAGCCATCATGATCACCTACCCATCCACCCACGGCGTCTACGACTCCGACGTGCGCGAGGTCTGCGACAAGGTCCACGCCGCCGGCGGCCAGGTGTACATCGATGGCGCGAACATGAACGCCATGGTTGGCCTGGCCCAGCCAGGCAAGTTCGGCGGCGACGTGTCGCACCTGAACCTGCACAAGACCTTCTGCATCCCGCACGGCGGTGGCGGCCCAGGCGTAGGCCCAATCGGCGTTGGCGAGCACCTGCTGCCATTCCTGCCAGGCGATGCTTCGGGCACCTACTCCGAGCGTGACGGCGTGCCGGTGGTGGCGACCGCTTTCGGCTCGGCCGGCGTCCTGCCGATCTCCTGGGCCTACATCGCGATGATGGGCGGGGACGGCTTGACCGAAGCCACCAAGCACGCGATCCTGAACGCGAACTACATTGCCAAGCGCCTGAACGAGCACTTCCCGGTACTGTTCACCGGCAACAAGGACCTGGTTGCCCACGAGTGCATCCTGGACTTGCGCGAACTGACCGCCAAGACCGGGGTCACCGCCGAGGACGTGGCCAAGCGCCTGATCGACTTCGGTTTCCACGCGCCGACCCTGTCCTTCCCTGTGGCAGGCACCCTGATGGTGGAGCCCACCGAATCCGAGGACCTGGCCGAGATCGAGCGCTTCATTGAAGCGATGATCACCATCCGCCAGGAAATGGACGAGGTCCTCTCCGGTGCCTACAGCATCGAGGAATCCCCATTGCGCAACGCTCCGCACACGGTCTCCGCCGTGGTCAACAGCAAGTGGGACCGCAAGTACTCGGTCGAGCAGGCGGCCTTCCCGGTCCCGGCGCTGAAGTTCGACAAGTACTTCCCAACCGTGGGCCGCATCGACGGCGCCGGTGGCGACCGCAACCTGATCTGCTCCTGCCCGGCTCCCGAAGCCTTCGAAGACTAAGGAAGAGTTAGAGATGACTGAGACTACTCAAGCACTCAAGCACACCGCGCTGCACGCGCAGCACGAAGCTCTCGGCGCCAACTTCACCGACTTCGGCGGCTGGGACATGCCGTTGAAGTACGGTTCGGAACTGGCAGAGCACAAGGCCGTGCGCTCCACCGCTGGCCTGTTCGACCTGTCCCACATGGGCGAGGTCTACCTCTCCGGCCCGGAAGCCGGCAAGGCGCTGAACACCGCCCTGGCAGGGAACCTGGGCATCATGAAGGTCGGCAAGGCGAAGTACTCGCTGATCCTTGACGCCGAGGGCAAGATCATCGATGACCTGATCGTCTACCGCCTGGAAGAGGAGAAGTTCCTCGTCGTGCCCAACGCCGGCAACGCCCCGGTGGTTGCCGCCGAACTGGCTGCCCGCGCCGCCGGCTTCGACGTCGTCGTGGACGACGCTTCGGGCCGCCAGTCGCTGATCGCCGTCCAGGGACCGAACGCTGAGGCGATTGTGCGCAAGCTGGCCGCCGACGAGGCAACTGCCCAGGCTGTCACCGAGCTGAAGTACTACGCTGCGGTGAAGGTGGTGCTCGGCGGCATCGACGTGCTGCTGGCCCGCACCGGCTACACCGGCGAAGACGGCTTCGAGCTGATCATCGAAAACGAGGATGCGGCAGCCCTCTGGGAAAAGAGCGTTGAAGCCGGCAAGGACCACGAGCTGGTTCCTTGCGGCCTGGCTGCCCGCGACTCGCTGCGCCTTGAAGCCGGCATGCCGCTGTACGGCAACGAGCTGTCCCTGGAACGCACCCCGTTCGATGCCGGCTTCGGCCCGGTGGTCTCCTTCAAGAAGGAAGAGGACTTCGTGGGCCGCGAAGCCCTGGAAGCGCTGCGCGGTGCGACCCCGCCACGCAAGCTCGTCGGCCTCAAGGGCCTGGGCAAGCGTGCCGGCCGCGGCGGCTACGCCATCGTCAAGGACGGCGCAACCATCGGTGAAATCACCTCCGGCCAGCCTTCGCCAACCCTGGGCTACCCGGTTGCACTGGGTTACGTCGACGCCGAATTCGGTGCAGTGGGGACCGAGCTGGAGGTAGACCTGCGTGGTAAGACTTTGCCTTTTGTCGTAGTCGAACTGCCGTTCTACACCCGAGCCAAGTAACGTTAAACATCAGTAGGGCTAAGCAAATCGCCCGCTAATTCCCTTGGGAGAGGAAATACCGTGAGTAAAGTTCTTTCGTCATTGCGCTACTCGGCCGAACACGAGTGGATCGATGCATCGTCCCCAGCAAAGATCGGCATCACCCAGGTTGCCGCCGACGCCCTGGGCGACGTGGTCTACGTCGACCTGCCAGAGGTCGGCGACTCCGTTACCGCAGGCGAGACCTGTGGCGAAGTCGAGTCCACCAAGTCGGTTTCCGACCTGTACTCGCCAGTGACCGGCACCATCGTTGCCATCAACGGCGAGGCAGTGGACAACCCAGGCATCCTGAACGAAGACCCATACGGTGCCGGCTGGCTGTTCACCGTTGAGGTCGCCGAAGAGGGTCCGCTGCTTTCGGCAGCTGACTACGCAAGCGCGAACGGTGGAAACGTCGAGTAATGAGCAACCAGACTTTTGAATCCGTTGCCGCTGCAACGTTGACCCAGTCGCTGGCTTCGCTGGACCCGGAGGTCGCTCAGCGTATTGACGCTGAGCTGGCTCGCCAGCAGCGCGGCCTGGAAATGATCGCTTCGGAGAACCACACTGCGCAGGCAATCATGCAGGCGCAGGGTTCGGTACTGACCAACAAGTATGCCGAGGGCTACCCGGGCCGCCGCTATTACGGCGGTTGCGAGGAAGTTGATGTCATCGAGACGCTGGCTATTGAGCG
>NZ_JBLVOC010000016.1:152810-161643 GCF_053543575.1 Glutamicibacter sp. AGC84 | reverse complement strand
TCGACGTAACGACTTCCCTGCAGGCAAACGCGGATTCAGGGTCAGGTAGGTGCGCACGTTGCGCTGGATATGCACCAAGCAGCGTTGAATTTTCACGTTCGGCCAGAACTCTTTGAGCGCTTTCATCAGGCCTGATCCGCCGTCGGTCACCACGACTTTCGGTTCGGGGAAATGCTGCAGCAACACGGTCCAGGCCTCGGCTTTTTCGCGGTCGCACCACTGCCATCCGATGACACGTCCGTGAGCGATGGCGATCAGCAGGCACCAGCCTTGGCGCAGATAGATGCCGTCGACTTGGATCTCGTCGAAGACCTCGCCGGTGTGATGCAGGTAGGGGTGCACGTTCCAGCACCAAGCGGTCTGATGCCGGAAGGTGCGGCCGGTTCCGCCGCCGAATTCGGCTTGGGAATGTTTGCTCATCAGCCAAGTGACGAAGCCGGTGAGTTGGTTGCGGGCGGTGGTGTCTTCGCGCTTGAAAACGGTGCTGGCATTGCAGGTGATGCAGCGCCAGCGCTGGGTTCCTTTGGAGGTGGTTCCGTTTTTCTTCAGTCGGGAATGACAGATAATACAAGTATGGGATTGTCCAGTAAGCTTCACACTTATGGATTCAATACCCATGTGAACCTTGATCCTGCCCCGGCTTTCCGGGGCAGGATCAGGTTTTCAGACACACTTTATTGCCTATAGCCCAGAGCCTGTGCAGAGTTGGGCGGTTGCCCCCGCTTCGCGAGCCGGGGGTGTCCTGGTGATGCAATGCACTATCCCAGGATTGGCCAAGTCATTCACTGATTGGTAACGTTGTATTTACCGACGCGGGGTGGAGCAGTTCGGTAGCTCGCCGGGCTCATAACCCGGAGGTCAGAGGTTCAAATCCTCTCCCCGCCACGAAAGTGGAAACGGAGATCCGGAAGGGTCTCCGTTTTTGGTTTAATTGGATTTCTCAGGACGGCGCCAACGGGTGAGCGTGGCCAAGCGCCAGTAGGCACATGATCGACTTCCCGATGGGGGAGCAACTAATATGTCCGCATTCACTGGGCCGAGGCGGACAGGCAGCGGACCCATGGCGTTGATTTTGTTTCGAGCCCGCCGGATGGTCCTGAAAAGTTTTCCCTTGCCCCTGGGGAGATGCCGTGGGAAGTGGGGCGATTTCCCTGCTTCACGAGCCAGGGGTCTCTTGGTGACGCAATGCACTATCCCAGGATTGGCCAAGTCATTCACTGATTGGTAATGTTGTATTTACCGACGCGGGGTGGAGCAGTTCGGTAGCTCGCCGGGCTCATAACCCGGAGGTCAGAGGTTCAAATCCTCTCCCCGCCACGAAAGTGGAAGCGGAGATCCGGAAGGGTCTCCGCTTTTGGTTTAAGCATTAAAGAAGTTGGCTGGCAATGCTTTCGCAATGCCAGCCAATTGACACAGTTCAGAGAGCAGAAAGTTTAGCTCTCCAAAGCATCGGTTTGTTTGGCCTTCAGAGCGGCCAGACGGGCTTCCACCTCGGTCTGCTCACCCAGATCTTCCAAAGACTCGAACTGGGAGTCCAGGCTTGATGCCTGCAATTCTGCAGCACCGCGAACGCGGGCTTCTTCGCGACGAACCTTTTCTTCGAAGCGACCAATTTCGCTGGACGGATCCATGATGTTCACGGACTTGATGGCTTCATTGACCTGGTTTTGAGCGTGTGCCGACTTGGAACGGGCGACCAGCTCGTCGCGCTTGCTTGCCAGTTCGGTACGCTTTTCCTTCATCATGTTCAAGCCGCTTTTGAGCTTGTCCACGATCTCGCGTTGCGAAGCGATCGTCGGCTCGGCGGTCTTCATCTCGGACTCGGCCTGCATCTGGCGCTGGATGGCGACCTTAGCCAAGTTGTCGAACTTCGAGGCATCATCGGCATTGCCTGCAACACGGAACTCTTCTGCCTTGTTGGATGCTGCCAGAGCCTTGTTGCCCCACTCGGAAGCTGCCTGCTCGTCTTCGCGGAAGTCGTCTTCCAGCATGCGCAAGTTGCCGATGGTCTGGGCAATCGCCTGCTCTGCTTCAGCAATATTGTCGTTGTAGTCGCGCACCATCTGATCCATCATTTTCTGGGGATCTTCAGCTGAGTCGAGCATTGCATTGATATTGGCCTTGGCCAACTGGGAAATGCGTCCGAAGATTGACTGCTTGATCATGGTTGGACCTTTCTGTCCGTCAAGAAAACACTATGAACTTGAAACCTTCTGGTGAAACTGGTCCGGCAAGCTAGAAGTTGCCGCCTCCTCCGCCTCCGAAGTCACCTCCTCCAAAGCCGCCTCCGCCGCCGCCGAAGCCACCGAAGCCGCCCCCGCCAAAGAAACCTCCACCGTCGCCGCCATCGGAATGACCGCCATGGCCTCCGCCGCCGAGGATGGTATTGATCAGGATGCCTCCGAGCATCGCGCCACCGATGCCATCAAACATCCCGCCCCCGCGGCCACGGCCGTAGTTCCCGTAACCGCGCGAGTCGCCGAAGCCGTCGAATCCGCTGACGTCGCTTTCGGCCATCTGCGCAGCTTGGTCAGCTAGCTGAATGGCACGCTGTGCGGAACCTACAGCACGCAGCGGATCGCTGCCAGAAAGCGAGCGCGCCTCATCGAAGGTGCGCTGGGCCTCAGCAAGGCGGGTTCGAGCTGAAGAGCGGACGCCGCCGCGACGGGCACGGATGTAATCGTCGGTACCGCTGATGCGCGACGCTGCGGTGTGCAGCAACGAATCCAGTTGTGCACGGGCTGATTGTTCCTGCTGGGCTTGGTTACGCGTACTTGAAAGAGCTTCTGAAAGCGGGCGAACGGACTCATCGAGCTGGGTGATCAAAGCCAGCGGGTTGTATTTGCCGCTGCTCAGTGCTTGCTTGGTATTCGCCAGAGTGCTTTCGACACCGGCCGCGGCGCTGGAAAGGCGGGGATTTGCTCCGTTGCCCACGAAGGCCTTCGCTTGAGCCAGGTCGCGTTCGGCCAGCGCGATTGCGGACTTCAAGTCTTGCTGGGCCTGCCCCAAGGCTTCGCCAGCCTTGTTGATGGCCTTGAGCAGCACATCGGCCTGGTCGTGGGCTTCTTCCGCATTCTGGATCAAGATCGCGGCATTGGATCGGTCAGTGGCCAGTTTCTCTGATGCCTGCTTCAAGGCGGAAGAAGCAAAGGTCAGGCGCTCGGCGGCCTGGTCGGCGTTGTCCTTGATCTGCGATACTGCGCTGGCATCATATTGGCCGGCAAGGCGTTCCAAGTCTGCCACGCGGGCCGACAGCCTCTGGTTGAGCGGTTCCTGGTTCGCCGATACCTCAGTAATGCGATCCTCGGCATTCTGCTCCAGCTGGCGCAATTGCTTGAACTCGTCGGCATGGGCCTGCAGGGAACTGTTGACCTTCTTGCAACGGTCGATGATTTCATTCAACCATGAACGCTGATCTTGCTCGGTATCGGGGATATCGTCATCCAACTGCTGCTGCAGGCGGAAAGATTCAGTCAGGTGGTTCTTGGCTTGTTCAATATCCTCCACATAGACCTGGACAGCCTGCTTGCCGTATTGTGCTTCGGCGAAGCCCAATTCTTGCTGCGAAGAACGGATCGAGTCATCTGCAGCCACCAGCAATTGGTCTGCCTGCAAACGGAGCTTGTCCAGGGGGACCAGTTGCTGCTGCGGAGCAGGGGCGCCGTACTGTCCTGGGTGTTGGCCTTGGCTCTGGCCGAGCTGCGCGGTCTTCTTCTTGCTGCGCCGTGAAAGGAAAAGGAACCCAACCACAGCAACGGCACCAATGGCCAGGACGACGGTTAGGAAACCACCGCCAGAGGATGAACCATCTGGGCTGCCTCCACCTTCAACGCTGCGCATGCCAGCGATGGCCCCCTCGACTGCACCGGCCCAGTTTTTCTCACTGAGTGCCGGGCTGATTTGGCTGCTGTAGATTTCAGTATCGGCTTTGGCAATCGGACCGCCTTCGGCGCCAGCAAAATATGCTTGGCGGGTCTCGGTTGCCACCACCAGGATGGAGTCAGCGCTGCCCAAACCCTTTTGGTTGGCAACTTCGGCGGCCCATTGATCTGCCTGGTCTGGGTTGGAGAACTCGTCGACGAATATCGCAAACAGGTTTAGTCCGGTATTGCTGCGAAGTTCCTTAATTTCGGATTCCAAACGCGCTTCGTCGGAGCCGAGCACGCCTGAAGAATCGACGACGAAGTCGCCAGGTGGAATCGTTACAGGCGATTCAGCCATCGCAGGTGCCGATAAGCCGAAAGAGGCTACCGTTGCCAATATTGCTCCAGCAATGAGCCGTCGAGCTTTCATACGCATGTCTTGTTCCCCACCTGAAATGCATCAGTCAATCTAAAATCGGGAGAATCCCGATCTGGTGATCCCCGAGATTGGGTTCACACTTATGATTGATTCTATTTGCCCTAATGAACAACGTCTACGACATTCAGCTGGCAGAATAGTTAACTCACAGCCGGTGCTCAGACACCACAATTCGATGCCACAGACCAGAGTTGGATAATAGAACTCAAGAGATTCGACAGTTCGAAAGAGGCAAGCCATGAGCCAGACACCGAATGAGCCACGTGGGAACGATGCGGGCGATTCAGCAGAGCCAATTAACGACACCAATAACGACCCAATTGCTTCGGCCGAACCTACGGTGCGCTACCCGCGAGTGAATCAGGCTCCAAACGCCAGCGAGAATCCAACCAGCGTTTACCCCGCGCCGTCCGTTGACAGAACGCAGAACGCGGCCCACTCCCACGGACAGCATTCCGACGCCCAGCAAGTCCAGAACGGCTCTCCCTACGGTTCCCCTTACGGCCCTCCGTCAAACGAGCCTGCGAATTACCCGATCCCGCCCGAGAAGCCTTCCAAGGACAAGAAGTCCTTCTCTGGCAGCACGCTCATCGCCGGAATGGTTGCCGCGGCCTTGGTAGGCGGCGTCACTGCCGCTGGCACGACCTACCTGATGAATGACGACGCGGGGTCTTCCTCGGTGAGCAGTTCGCCGCGTGAGGGCGTGGTGATCAACAACCCGGACAAGGTCACCGAAGTCACCGCCGCTGCCGCCAAGGCAAGCCCCAGCGTGGTGACCATCGAGGTTTCCGGCAACGGTTCTGGCGGTTCCGGATCGGGCATCGTCATGGACGACAAGGGCAATATTCTGACCAACACCCACGTGGTTACCCTGGGTGGCGAAGTTGCCAATCCCAAAATTTCGGTCCAGATGAACGACGGTTCGGTGCATAGTGCCACCGTGGTAGGCACAGATCCTCTATCGGACCTGGCAGTCATCAATATCCAGGCCGACGGCCTGGTGCCTGCCACCGTGGGTTCCTCGGCCGAGCTGAATGTCGGGGATACCGCTGTCGCCATCGGCGCACCGCTGGGTCTAAGCGGCACCGTCACCGACGGCATCATTTCCACCTTGAACCGCACCATCTCCATCGCTTCTTCGGCCGTTCCGAAGGAAAGCGACCAGAGCGAGGGCGGGGATGGCAACCAATTCAACTTCCAGTTCCCGGGACAGGAACAAGAGCAGCAGCGTTCAAGCGGTTCGATCTACGTAAACGTCATCCAGACTGACGCGGCGATCAACCACGGCAATTCCGGCGGCGCATTGGTCAACGCCAATGGTGAAATCATCGGTGTCAACGTTGCTATTGCCTCGGCAGGCAACAGTGAAGAAGGCGGATCGATTGGCGTTGGCTTCGCGATCCCTATCGACTACGCAAAGCGTGTTGCCCAGGAACTGATCGATAACGGCGTGGCTACCCACGGTCTGCTCGGAGCCACGGTGACCCCGCAGGGCGCAGCTGGATCGAACCAGCAGAACGCTTCGGCGTTCTCGGTGGGTGCCCGCGTTGTTGAAATTAGCCCTGACTCGGCAGCTGATAAGGCCGGTCTGAAGTCCGGTGACGTGATCACCGGCGTCAACGGCCGTGCAGTCCAGGACTCGCAGACCGTGACCGCGGCCATCCGCGAGATTCCAGCCGGGGGAGAAGTGGAAATCAGCTACCTTCGCAATGGCAAGGAACAGACCGCAACAGCAACTGTCGGAGCGCTGTCAAATAACTAAACAAATCGTCATGATGACGCTGTGAAACAAGTGACGCGGGCTGGTGATCGACTAGCCCGCGTCACTTGTTGATCTGAGAGCGATAAACACCCAGTGAACTGCATTGTGTCGATACGATAGACACTGAAGGAATTAGCCTGCCCCGGTGCCCCGCACCGGTGCGGGCATCGAAGCTCGTAGGAAGGCGCGAATGAGCGAGGAAAGCACCACTCCACTGAAAATAGTGGTCCTGGTCAAACACGTCCCAGATGTTCAATTTGACCGTCATATCGATTCGGGAACGCTGCGCCTTGACCGTGCAGAATCAGTACTCTCCGAACTTGACGAATACGCCGTGGAAGCTGCTGTTTCCATCGTGGAAGCCAACGGCGGATTCGCCGCCGGGCATGAAGTCATCGCCGCGACCATGGGCGGCAAGGGATCGGGCAACTCCGTCAAGAAGGCCCTGCAGATGGGTGCCAGCTCAGGGCTGCATCTGAACGATGACGCCTTGGCCGGATCCGACACCATCGCCACGTCGAAAGCGCTTGCGGCGCTGGTTGAGCATGCCGGCAACGTGGACCTGGTTATTACCGGGATGTCCTCGACCGACGCTGAAACCTCGGTTGTTCCAGCCCAGCTCGCAGAACGGCTGGGCTTTGCGCAGCTGACTCACGCGCTGGCCGTTGAGTTCGATGCCGCACAGCGTGAACTGGCCATTAAGCGCGATCACCTGGACCGCACTTTGACCCTGAAGGCGAACCTGCCGGCAGTGCTCTCGGTCACCGACCAGGCCAACGAGCCGCGCTACCCGAATTTCAAGGCCATCATGGCTGCCAAGAAGAAGACTGTCACCGAGCTGGACCTGGCCGCTATCGGCCTGGATGCAGCCGCGGTCGGCGCCCTCGGCTCGAACACCGAAGTTATCGCAGCTGAAGCCCGCCCTGCCCGCGAAGCCGGAACGGTCATCAACGACAGCGGCCAGGCAGGTATCGCCTTGGTTGATTTCTTGGCCGAACAGAAGCTGATCTAAGGAATATTGAACATGCCTTCAGCACTAGTATTTTTCACTGAGCTTTCCGCGGCTCCCTCCAAAGGCCAGCGCGAACTGCTGACCCTGGTCTCTGGTTTCGAGAACCCGGCCGTGGCCGTTGCCAACCAAGTCAGCGACGAAGCCCAGCAGGTTCTCGCTTCCTATGGCGTGGTGAAGCTATTCACCGCTTCCGGCGATGCCCCAGTTTTCGGCCAGCACGAAATTTCCGTGCTTGACGCAGCCGTGCAGGCTACTGCCGCCGAATTGGTCTTGCTTGCTAATGACAATTTCAGCCGTGAGCTCGGTGCCCGTTTGGCTGTGCGCCGCAACGGTGCGATTATCACCGACGTCATTGGCATCAGCGGGGATCTTGTAGCTACCAAGGATGAACTGGCAGGAAGCTACAGCGTTCAGGCCAGGGCAACCAACGGCACCCTGTTTGCCACCTTGAAGCCGAACAGCATCGTAGACGCGCCAGCGGCCTCCAACACCGCCTTGGCAGTTGAGGAATTGGCTTTGGAGAACTCCAACGATGCCAAGGTCCGGATTGCTGCGGCGGAGGCGAAAGTCGCAAGTGATCGACCTGCCCTGACCGAAGCGCGCGTCGTGGTTGCTGGTGGTCGTGGAGTCAACGGAGACTTTGGCCCGGTTGAAGACCTTGCCGATGCCCTGGGAGCTGCCGTGGGCGCTTCTCGTGCAGCTACCGATGCCGGCTGGATCTCGCACGATGCGCAGATCGGCCAGACCGGTGCCACCGTCGCACCGCAGCTGTACATCTCTGCCGGCATCTCGGGAGCGATACAGCAGAAGGCCGGAATGCAGACCAGCAAGTTCATCATCGCGATCAACAAGGATGTCGACGCCCCGGTGTTCGAGATCGCAGACCTGGGTATCGTTGGTGACCTGGCCAAGGTCCTGCCGCAGGCCGCCGAAGAGATTCGACGTCGCAAGGCATGATCGATACAGCGCAATTCATTGGTGCAGGCGCCCAACGGGTCCTGGCCTTCGGCGCCCATCCCGATGATCTGGACTTTGGGGCAGCCGGGACGGTAGCGGCCCTGACCGCGGCGGGGGCAGAGGTTCAGTATTGCATCATGACTGACGGCGACGCCGGCGGTTTTGATGACCGGGATCCTGAGGAAACGGCTAAGCTGCGCCACGAAGAGCAGAAACAGGCCGCCGCCAAGGTGGGTGTGAAAACGGTCCACTTCCTTGGCGAACGCGATGGCTTCCTGGAAGCCAACCACGATGTCATGCGCAAGGTGGTCCGGCTGATGCGCCAGGTGAAGCCAACCATCGTGATTGCAATGCACCCGGAGCGCAAGTGGGATCGGATACAGGCCTCGCACCCAGACCATCTGGCCTGCGGTGAAGCGGTCACCCGTGCGATCTACCCGGCGGTGGAGAATCCGTTCTCCTACCCGGAGCTGCTGCATGGCGAAGGACTGGAAGCCTACAAGGTGCCTTGGCTCTGGTTGTGCGGGGCTCCGCAGGAACGCGAGAACGCCTATGTGGACATCACCGAATTCTTCGAGAAGAAGATGGACGCCTTGCGTTCGCACTTCACCCAGCACCCGGATGTTGCCGCCATGGAAAACTACGTTTTGCAGCAGTGCGAGGAAAACGCCGAGCGTGGCCAGCTGGGAAAGGGCAAGCTTGCCGAAGCATTCCACGCAGTTGCCGTGAACGCCCGCGACACGATAGCCGGGTTCTGAGTATCCAGGCAAAGCAGACCGGAAAAAGTTCGGGGCGAAGAT
>NZ_JBLVOC010000016.1:144033-152790 GCF_053543575.1 Glutamicibacter sp. AGC84 | reverse complement strand
CCCCCCCGAACTTTTTGGCTGGCCAGAGGTGAGCTGCTAGCTCTCGTCTTCCGTTGCCTTGTCTTGAGCCAGTGGCAGGTCGACCGATGCTTCAGCATCTTCAGATGGAGCGTCAGGGATCTTGGATCCCTCAATGGTGATGTGGAGGGCAATCACGTCTTCAGCTGGAGACAGCCCAGCCGCGGCATCTTCACCGGTGCTGGAAACGATCACGGAGACGCTGCCGGACTCATGCACGGCCCATGCAACGTACTGTTCCGAACCGTCCAGGGCAGGCAGCTCGGAGAGCTCGACACCCACAGCGCTTTCGGACTTCGACGAGCTGAGCACCGCTTGGCCGCCGCTCTTCAATTCGACGGTCTCCGTGACTGCATCATCGGCCTTGGATGCTTTGGACGCCTTGGTGCCTCCATTGAGCAGGGAGAAAATGACCACCGCTAGGACAACGATGATGGCAAGTCCCGTGACAGCGAAGATCCAGCGCTTAGGCTTTTTCTTGGCTGCACGTGAACTGCTGGCCACTTGGCTCACCAGATCTAGACCCAGGTTCTCGTCCTGGGGCTCGTCGCGGTGCTGAGAATGGCTACCGTTCATTGTCTTGGATTCTCCCGAAATGTAGTCGGCACAGTTCAATACCCGAAAACTGCGGGTACAGACTCGAGCCTACTTTATAAAGATTAGGTAAAGCTGTATGCGTGGCGCGGGCTGGCTGGTACTTTATGCGCCAGCGAAGCCGTGCTGGCGCCAAGCTTCGAAGGCAACCACCGAAGCAGTATTGGCCAGATTCATCGATCGGCGGCCTGGAAGCATCGGCAAGCGGACCAGGTCGTTGATGCGCGGATGCTTCTTGTCTTCTGCGCTCAAGCCAACCGATTCACGGCCGAAGAGCAGGATGTCGCTGGCCTCGTAGCTGATATCCGAATAGACAGTAGTTCCTTCGGATGTGAAGGCAAAGACCCGGCCTTCTCCCAGTGCTTCAAAGGCTGCGTCAAGATTTTCATGCACCGTGACGTAAGCCAGATCGTGGTAGTCCAATCCTGCGCGACGCAGGTTGGCATCCTCGAAGTTGAAGCCTAATGGCTTGACCAAATGCAGTTCTGCGCCGGTGATGGCGGCTAGTCGGATAGCGTTGCCGGAATTACCCGGGATCTCTGGGGCATTGAAAACGATACGAAACACTCAACCAGTTTAAGCTCTCACCAACAAGAAATAGGCCATTGACCTTAGTACATCGCTTCACGTAACTGCGCCAGGGCTAGGCGATCGACGACATTCGGCGATGGGCCAGAGCCCAAGAAGAGTTTCAACTCGCGAATCAATCCCGCTGCATTGAGCACATTCGGAGTCGATGCAAGTGTTGGATCGGCATTGCGCCGGTACTCAATGACCGGTTCGTGGTGATTGCCGTTGGCAGAAAGCACCAAGGTGAACGCAACTACGTTCATCTGCATGAATTGCCGTTGCAAACCGGAGATGGAGAACTGCGGAGGCTGCGTCAGCTTATTGCCGTGGCGCAAGACATTGCCATCAAATGAATAGTAGCCATCGGGCAGAGTCATCGTATTGATCACCGCCATGCGGTAACCGGCAATCAGCACATGATCGTAGTGCCCCGACGCGGGCGAACGCAGGCCGTTGACCAAACGGGCAGCTGGCAAGATATTCAGGACGTTCTTGGAAAGCAGGTTGATGGTCTGCGCCTCGCGGATCAGCCGTGCACGGTTGGAGAACAGACCGCGTTTTCGGGGTTCTCCATGAACGCGCTGCTCACAGACTTTTCTGTCCAGCAATGTAGGAGACGTATCCGAGAACGGTGGAATATATTCGGTGGGCAACTGCGCCTTGGGCTGCTGAGGGCTCTTGCGCAGGCGCTCGTCAAAAGGACGGGCGCTGAACCCGGCGCGTGGAGCGTTGCCCGGAGACTGGAAGGTCTGCTCATAACCCAGCGGAGACGCCATCTCGCTGAGCTGCTGGAAAGCGCGCTGTACTTCTTTGAACTTTTCTTCGCTGCCACCGAGATCGGGATGGGTCGCGCGAGCGGCCCTTCGGTAAGCGACCTTGATATCTTCCATGCTCGCAGTAGGCGCGACACCAAGAATTTCGTATGGGCTTGGTGTACTCATTGAACGGAGGAATCCTCTCGGTGAAAAAGACCGGATGGCCAGTGTTCCCCAGTTTAGCGAATCCAACCCAGCAAATTCTTTGTAGAAGCGTCAAGTTGCTGGGTAATCTCTATGGTCATGAGCTCGTTTGGTCGCACCGCAGAAATCCGCATCATCTTCCACCCCGCCTCAGGCCGAGGCCGGGGGATGCGCCTTGCCCAGCAGCTTGCCCACGCGCTTGGCAAGCTCGGGCTGGAACATGGGCTAGTTGATACTTCAGAGACGAGCGTGGAACTGGTGGGGGACCAGCTCAGAGCCTCGCGGGCGATCGTCATCATTGGCGGTGATGGGCTGATCCACCACTGCATCCAGCACGTTGCGGGAACTTCGATTCCCATCGGTGTCATCCCCGCAGGCAGCGGCAACGACTTCTGGCGCATGACAGGGGACGCGAATGCAGAAGAATCCTTGGCCAAGGTGATTGCGTTTTGCAAGCTGCCGGGAGCAACTATGCCCATTGACGTGCTGGAGCTGCGGTTTGACCAAGCCGGCAGAACACCGCGCTATGCACTGGGTGCCGTGTCCTGGGGATTTGAAGCCACCGTCAACGCGAAAGCCAACGCGTTGCCGCGGCAGCTGGGAGCACTGCGGTATATCGCCGGCTTGATCCTGTGCCTTCCCCAGCTGCGCGGATGCCCCAGCGAGGTGAGGGCCGACGGACTGCGATTCAGTGGAAGCGTCCTGGCCGCCAGCGTCGCTAATATCAAGTCCCTTGGTGGCGGCATCAAGCTCTTCCCGCATGCTGATTTCACCGACGGTACCGCGGAATTGGCTATCGTACGCGGACCAAATATTCTGCGGGTCCTACCGTATCTGGCAAGGATCCTCACCGGAGCGCCGCATCCATGGAAGGTCAGCGCAAACCTCACGCGGGCCCGCATCGAGACATCTCGGCACAGCTATGCTGACGGGGAATGCATGGGGGCCGGGCCCTTTGAGCTAGCTGTTATTCCCGCGGGGATCCAGCTGATTTCCTAAGTCGATAGTCGCAGAAGAGCATGCTGTCCTCTTCAAACAAGGAATGCAGCTCGAAGGCGTGGAACGCCTGCCGATTGTGAACCGCTATTCTCATGCCATCACCTGCCACAAGGACAGGGGAGTAGCTGATGCAAACCGAATCCACCGCGCCAGCCGAGGCGAACTGTCCAAAAACGTGAGGACCACCTTCAGCATGGATGAAGCCATATCCCTTGGAATGCAGATAAGCGATGATTTCGGTCGGATCACACCCGCCCTCGGTTTCGGAAACCTGCACGAGAGTGGCATTGGGTCCGTATGACCGACGCTGTTCGTCAGTGACCTGGACGCTGGTGAAAAGCAGAACCGGAACCGGGGATTGGGCAAACACCGGGGCCGTTGGCTCCAGATGCAATCCTCGTGAAATGAGCGCCAGCACGGGTTGTGGCGGCAGGCCATGCTCGATACGCCACGCCATGTCCTCCGCGGACAGGAGCTGGCCTTCGTAGCCCTCGGCACGAACCGTTCCAGCACCCACCATGATCACGTCGGCAAGCCGGCGCAAGAGTGCGAAAACCCTCTGATCGCCAGGAGAGCCCAATGCTTTGGAGAGCCCATCAACCTGGGCACTTCCGTCGATGCTGCTGACGAAGTTGAAACGTACGAATGGGCGATGCTCGCTGGAATAGCGCTCAAGCAGGAACTGGTCATCAACCTGATCTGCTGGTTGGGGAAGCAGGGCACGCACCTGGGAAACTCCTTACTTGCTGACTTCGGGTTCTGGGTGAGCAGGAGGATTGACATCCCCCATGTTATGTATCTGGTAGGCAGGCTCCCGCCACCCTTGAGCTGCTTCGATCAGGCGTACTGTCTGCACCGATTCAGGAATATTGTGCATCCGCAATATGCGGGCACCGTTCATGGCACAGATCGTTGCTGCCACCATAGAACCAACCATGCGCTCAGCCTTCGGCAAGTTCAAGGTTTCACCGATGAAGTCCTTGTTCGAGACCGCTGCCAAGGCCGGATAGCCCAATTCGGCAAAGGCCTGGAACCCAGCGGTCAAATCCAGAGTGTGGCGGGTGTTCTTGTTCAGGTCGTGCCCTGGATCAACAATGATCTTTGCCGGAGAAACACCAGCGTCCAACGCAATCTGGATTTTCTCCAGCAGATACTGGCGGATCTCGGCCACCACATCGTCGTAGCTAGGGCGCGGGTAAACGGTGCGGGGCTTGGCTAGCGAATGGGTGATCACCACATGCACGTTGTTCTTGGCTACCACCCGGGCCAAACCGGGATAGGAAAAGCCTGTGGTGTCATTGATGACATCAGCGCCGGCATCAATGGCAGCCTGCGCCACCTGTGGATGGAAAGTGTCTGCAGAAATAATCACCGAACTGCGGCTACGCACTTGATGGATAACCGGCACAATTCGCTCTGCTTCCTCCTGCCACGGGAGCTCCGGGCCCGGAGAGAAGGGGACTCCGCCGATATCCACCCAGTCAGCACCTGCCTCGACCGCACGCATGGCAGCGGCCACAGCATCATCCAAGCCAAAGGTCGACCCGGCATCGTAGAAAGAATCCGGAGTGCGGTTGATCACTGCCATCACCGCGATCCGCTGTGAGAAATCCAGGGAGCGCTGGGAGAAATCATGGACTGGAACCAAGAAATCAGGCTTGAACATGCAGGAAGGCTCCCTTAGCTGGAATCGATACGTCATCAGTTGTTCCTCTATTCATACCACCGACCACGGTTCGGAGGAGGAATCCGCCCGCTGCTCTCGCTAGGCTTGGACCATGCAGTTTTCACACCTCTCCGCAGCCCACGGGCAATGGATCGCCGCAGCTTGTGCATCAGCCGACCCCAGCACGGTAGTAGCCCAGATCCCGCATGGCTACGAACGCTACGTCCGCATCCTTCACCCAGCACTGGATGAAGATGACCAGTTGGTGCGCTGGGAGACGGTGGCACAGAGCCGCAAGCACATCATCACCGCCGCGGATCTTTTTGAAACCGTGGCCGGACTGGACGCGCAAGGCAATCCTGCGACCGAAGACGCCTGGGTAGATACCGACCTGCCGCTGGACCAGCTCCCGGAATCGCAATGGCAAGCACTAGCCGCCGAAATGGTCCGGGTTTCTGCCAAAGACCAGAAGTTCGTGGTGGGCTTGTGGGCCGGTTACGCATTTATCGCGGGCGGGGAACGCATACAGATTGAGCGCGAGCCGGATCCTGCATTGAGCGATGACGAGAACCAGCGGGTGTACGAGTTGGCGCTCGCCGAGGCGCAGAAACCTGCCTTTGGTCCCGAGATCATCCAGGCAGAACCGTTCGACCTGGGTGGCGGATACCGGAACTACCACCTGTTCGAAGCGGACGCGGAGTTCCTGGCGCAGCCCGAATGGGCCAGCACTGCCGACGGCGCCCAACGCCAACGCCCGGCGCTGGCGTTTGCGGCGGACCATTCCTGGATGCTGTCGACAGAACCGTTTGATGATTGCACCATCCTGGGTGGTCCTGCTTCATTGATTGAGGCGGTCTTGAACAATCCGGCGCTGGAGGCCATTGAGGTTGGCCAATTCACACGGATCGGCCATTCAAACTAGGGCGCCCCACCCCGTACCATTGAAGTGTTATGAAAACTTCCGCCGTATACCTGGATCACGCGGCAACCACCGATCTGAATCCAGCAGCTCTGGCTGCCATCACCGAACAGTATTCCCGCACCGGAAACCCGTCTTCTTTGCATGGGGCCGGACGTCGCGCCAACCGTGCGGTGGATGATGCCCGACAAGCTATCGCCATGGCCGCCGGGGCGCACTCCAGCGAATTGATCTTCACATCTGGTGGGACTGAATCGGATAACTTGGCGCTGAAGGGACTGTTCTGGAACCGCGTGGCGGCCAATGAGCAGGCGCGTGCCATCGTGCTCACCGGCATTGAGCACCACGCGGTCCTGGATACGGCTACCTGGCTGCAGGACCATGAGAATGCCACCTTGCTGTGGCTCGCCGTGGATGAAGACGGTGTCGTTGATCTGCAGGCGGCCGAAAAGCTATTTGAAGAGCAGCACGAGCAGATCGCTTTGGCCACCTTGATGTGGGCCAACAATGAAGTCGGCACCGTTCAGCCGATCCGTGAATTTGCTGCCCTAGCTGGCAAGTACGGGGTCCCGGTGCATTCGGATGCGGTGCAGGCCTTTGGTGCGCTCGCGGTCGACTTCGGCTCCTCGAATCTGGCCACCATGGCGATTAGCGCGCATAAGATCGGTGGCCCGGTAGGCATCGGCGGGCTACTGGTTCGCCGCGATATTGTGCTCACCCCGGTCCAGCACGGCGGTGGACACGAACGCAAGCTGCGATCGGGGACTTTGAATGCTGCCCACGCGGCCGGCTTTGCCGCCGCGGCTACCGCGGTGCGTTCTGGATTGCGGCAGGAAGCTGCGCGGCTGAGCGAACTGCGTGAATATGCGATTGAGAAGATCACCGGCTTGATTCCGGAAGCGGTGCTGAACGGACCACGGGACCAAGGCAATGAGGGCCAGCGCCTCCCGGGCAATCTGCACTTCACCTTCCCGGAATGCGAGGGGGACTCCTTGCTATTCGGCTTGGACATGGTTGGCATCGCATCATCCACCGGTTCGGCGTGCACCGCTGGTGTTCCGCAGCCTTCGCATGTTTTGCTGGCTATGGGACGCGATGCGCGCACCTCGCGCAGTGTGCAACGCTTCACATTGGGGCATACATCCACACGCGCCGACGTTGACGCATTGTTAGAGGCTTTGCCCCAAGCGTATGCTCAGGCAAAGAAGGCTGGCATGGCAGCCGATGAAAGCAGCATCCACACGGCAGGAACAGGTTTTACACGATGAAAGTACTAGCAGCGATGTCCGGAGGCGTGGACTCGGCGGTAGCCGCGGCCCGCGCAGTTGAAGCCGGCCATGATGTGGTCGGCGTGCACCTGGCCCTGTCTCGCATGCCGGGGACCCTTCGCACCGGTTCGCGCGGTTGCTGCACCTTGGAAGACTCCAATGATGCATGGCGTGCCTGCGACAAGCTGGGCATCCCATACTACGTCTGGGACTTCTCGGACCGCTTCGCAGAAGACGTGGTGCAGGACTTCGTGGATGAATACGAAGCTGGCCGCACCCCGAATCCCTGCATGCGATGCAATGAGAAGATCAAGTTCGCTGCCTTGCTGGAAAAGGCATTGGCCCTGGGCTTCGACGCGGTATGCACCGGGCACTACGCCAAGGTGCTGCGCGATTCCGAGGGCAACCCGGAGCTGCACCGAGCCGCAGACTGGGCCAAGGACCAGTCCTACGTTTTGGGCGTGCTGACCCACGAACAGCTGGAACACTGCATGTTCCCGCTAGCCGAGACTCCCTCCAAGGCGGAAGTTCGCGCCGAAGCCGCAGCGCGCGGACTGACCGTGGCGAACAAGCCAGATAGCTATGACATCTGCTTCATTCCCGATGGCGATACCCGCGGTTGGCTGGCTGAACGCATCGAGATGAAACCAGGCGAGATCGTTGACCACGAGGGCAACCAGCTCGGTGAGCACGAAGGCGCCCAAGCCTTCACGGTTGGCCAGCGCAAGGGTCTTCGACTGGGTCGTCCGGCCGCCGACGGCAAACCGCGCTTCGTCTTGGAAATCCGTCCGAAGGACAACAAGGTCATCGTCGGTCCAGAGGCCCTGCTGGCTGTGGACCAGCTGCGCGGCATCCGCATTTCCTGGGCTGGCCTGCCGATCGCTGAAGTTTTCAGCGGAGACAAGTTCGACTGCATGGTGCAGGTGCGCGCGCACGGCGATCCGGTCGCCGCGGTAGCCCACATGGAGCGCTCGGAAGAAGGCCGCGACGAGTTGGTTGTCAACCTTCCCGAAAGCATGCGTGGAGTCGCGCCGGGCCAGACCATGGTCGTCTACCAGGACAGCCGCGTGCTGGGCCAAGCGACCATCGATTCTGCTCGTTCCAGCGAATGGGACTCCAGCATGGTCAATTAATTAGCCATCCAAAGAAACCCTTGGTCCAGTTCAAGATAATGAACTGGACCAAGGGTTTCTTCGCGTCGTGATTCAAGTTAGACGAACGGCTGGTTGCAACGGAGCTCGGCGGCCATCCGCTTCGGCCGTGGGCGTCCGGCACGTATTCGCCCGGCATTGCCGGCGATTACCGGTGGTGTGTGGGATTCGGCCTGTCTTCAAGGGCCGCTTGGGGCTTGCTGGCTCACTGCATTGGTTCGACCCTCTAGATCTCGCTATTGAATTGGGCTGCCGACCCTGTTGCGCCACCGGAGGCCCTGGCTTCCAATGCGCTCGCTGCGATGTTCTCGAGAATGCTCACCAGCGGTAGCTGGGCGGATAGGGGCGCATCGTCCAGAACAACGGATCATTCCAGTCGGCAGAACCAATTCGTACCAATCCGGAAGGCCTCAACGAGCTAGATGCCCGAGGGGCTCGGGTGGCAGTACTCAAGGCCTTCGCAAGCTCCGGCCGACGGCCGGTGCGTGGACCCTGCACTGGACGATGCTGGACTCTGTCTGGTTGCCCGCTGCTTGCATTCCCGCGGTGGAAATGACGCACAGGGGGATGAACCGAGTGAAGAGCACGAGCTTGCGCGACAGCGAAGGGGGGG
>NZ_JBLVOC010000016.1:139219-143976 GCF_053543575.1 Glutamicibacter sp. AGC84 | reverse complement strand
CCCACCCTTCGCCATTGTGTTGTATTCAGCTTCTAGCCTTCGTCGACAATGCCGAACATATGAGCTGAAATATCTTGGTACTCCACGCGGGTCTTGCCCTTTTCCAGCTTCGGAAGCTGTGCAGGGGAGTGGGTGTGGCAGTGCACGAAATCGAAGGCAGGCCACCACTTCTTGGGACGTTCGTACTCGCTGAAGCCGCAGACTTCGCAGACCAGATGAATCCACACAGGGCGTTTGCCGGTACGGTTGGCGCGCGACTGCTCCAACCAAGCTGGTGGATTGGTGTTCAGCTCACGGAATTCAGCCTCGCTCATTTTGGAAGGAATGCCGTGGCGCTTGGCCATTTCTACTGGGATATCCAACGCGATTGCCGCGTCTCTACGAGTCATCATTGACATCTAGCTTATGCCATCTAGCCAAAAGGCCGGAAGGAATCCCCGCGCATCTCACCGTTGAGCACGGAGCGGTATGGGCTGAAGCACAAAAAGCGGGCGTCGAGACCGCGCTTTTGCCAGTTTCCGCCGGCCCCATTCGTATTTTGTGCCTTGCATCACTTAGGATATGTGAAGCATGTGCTAATCATCACAGCCCATGCATGTACCTAGACGAAGGATGACTCATGGCTCGCAAGAAGAACGGGCTGCGACTCGCAGCAGCCGTTGTGGGTATCTCTGCCCTGGCACTGACCGGCTGCACCCAAGCCGCAGACAGCGGCAATGAAGAGGGCGGCAATGGCGAAGCCAGCGCCCCAATCACCCTGGGCACCACCGACAAAGTGACCTCCCTGGACCCTGCCGGATCTTACGACAACGGTTCGTTCATGGTCATGAACCAGATTTACCCGTTCCTGCTCAACTCCGAGCCGGGCAGCCCGGACCCATCGATGAGCCTTGCCGAGTCCGCGGAGTTCACTACCCCGACTGAATACACGGTCAAGCTGAAGCCGGGCTTGAAGTGGGCCAACGGCCACGACCTTGACTCCAAGGACGTCAAGTTCACCTTCGACCGCCAGCTGAAGATCGCGGACCCTAACGGCCCATCCTCGCTGCTGGGCAACGTTGAATCCATCGAGGCTCCTGACGCCACCACGGTGGTATTCAAGCTGAAGGTCGGCAATGACCAGACCTTCCCGCAGGTGCTGACCTCCCCGGTCGGCCCGATCGTCGATGATGAAGTGTTCTCCGCAGACGCAGTCATGGACGACCAGAAGATCGTTGAGGCCAAGGCCTTCGGCGGCCAGTACGTCATTGATTCGTACAACAAGAACAACCTGATCTCCTTCAGTGCCAACGAGTCCTACCAGGGCGTTCTGGGCCCTGCAGCCAACGACAAGGCAGCGATCAAGTACTACGCGGACGCCAATAACCTGAAGCTCGAAGTCCAAGAAGGCAAGATCGACGTCGCATGGCGTTCGCTGACCCCAACCGACATCGAAGACCTGGGCAAGGATGAGAATCTGGCGGTCCACAAGGGACCGGGTGGCGAGCTGCGCTACATCGTCTTCAACTTCGATTCCATGCCATACGGTGCCAAGACCGATGATGCTGATGAAGCGAAGTCACTGGCCGTACGCCAGGCAGCGGCGCACCTTGTGGACCGCGAAGCCATCGCGAAGAACGTCTATAAGGACACCTACACCCCGGCTTACTCGTACGTGCCGCAAGGCTTCACCGGCGCCACCGAGCCGCTGAAGGACATGTACGGCACCGACGGCAAGCCGGATGCAGCCAAGGCCAAGAAGGTTCTGGAAGATGCCGGAGTGAAGACCCCGGTCAAGCTCGCGCTGCAGTACAACCCGGATCACTATGGCCCGAACTCCGGTGACGAATACGCACTGGTTGAAAAGCAGCTGGAGGCCGATGGCCTGTTCGAAGTGGATTTGAAGTCCACCGAATGGGTGACCTACCAGAAGCAGCGCGTCACGGATTACCCGGCCTACCAGCTGGGCTGGTTCCCGGACTACTCGGATGCCGACAACTACCTGTCGCCGTTCTTTGCCAAGGAGAACTTCCTTTCGAACAACTACGACAACCCCGAGGTTGACAAGCTGATCTCCGATCAGCGAGGAATGGTCGACGCTGCGGAGCGCACCAAGGCCATCGAAGAACTGCAGACGATGGTGGCTGAGGACTTGTCCACGCTTCCACTGCTGCAGGGTGCCCAGGTGGCCATTGCGGGCAAGGACGTCAAGGACGTTGACAAGACCTTGGACGCATCGTTCAAGTTCCGTCTCGGTGTGCTGAGCAAGTAATTCGGCTCTCGCCTCGCAGACACCAAACCTGAGGGGATCTGCCACGCGCCAACCCTTGGCGCGCGCGGTGGATCCCCTTGGCATGCGCCGTCATTGACCGCTCAAGGCGGCGCATTGCCACGCATCCTGAACCATAAGGACAGACGATGACTATCACGTCGCCACCGGGCCAAGAAGCAAGCCCGCTAGCAACACCCAAACCAGCAAAGCAAAAAGGCGGAGGATTCCTCCGCTACTTGATTACCCGATTCTTGCTGATCATTCCCACTGTCTTCATCCTCATCACAGTGGTGTTCTTCCTGATGCGCGTGACCGGCGACCCGATCACCGCAGCCTTGGGCGGACGGCTCACCCCGGACCAGCTGGCCCAGCGCATCCATGAAGCCGGATACGACCGGCCGATCCTGATCCAGTACTTCGAGTACCTGGGCCAGATCTTCACCGGCGATCTGGGCCGCACCATGAGCGATAACCGGGCGGTCACCGAGGTGCTGGCCACCTACGGCGCGGCAACTTTGGAACTGGCCATCAACGCGGTCCTCGTCGCACTGCTGGTCGGCATCCCGCTGGGCCTGGTTGCCGCGAAGTTCCGCGACCGCTACCCGGATGCCGTGTTGCGCATCCTTGCAATCCTTTCCTACGCCACACCGGTGTTCTTCGCCGGCTTGCTGCTCAAGCTGGTCTTCGGCGTATGGCTAGGCTGGCTGCCGATCAGCGGCCGTGCCGACTGGCAGACCGAGCTTGAACTGACCGGCCTGCAGAGCCCATCGGGCATTTACTGGCTCGATGCGCTGCGCAGCGGCAATAGCGCTGCCTTCTGGAATGTCACCGAGCATGCGATCCTGCCAGCCCTGGCACTGGGCCTGCTCACCGGCGGTGTGTTCCTGCGCCTGGTGCGCACCAACGCAATTGGCACGCTGGGCCGCGAATACGTGGAAGCCGGCCGTTCGCGCGGCGTCAGCGAATTCCGCCTCACCACCAAGCACGCCTACCGTCCGGCGCTGATTCCGATTATCACTGTCATGGGCCTGCAGATTGCCATGCTGCTCGGTGGAGCAGTGCTGACCGAGACCACCTTCGAATGGTCGGGATTGGGCTTCAAGCTCGCCGAATACCTCACCGCCCGCGACTTCGTGGCTGTGCAGGGCATCGTGGTGCTGCTGGCCATTATCGTCGCCGTCACCAACTTCATCGTTGACGTGCTGGCCGCCTTGATCGACCCGAGAGTCAGGTACTAATCATGAGTACAGCTACCTTGCCGGCTTCGAACAAGTCCTGGCTGGACCGGCTCCCGGTCATCTCCCACCTGCGCATGTCCTCTGGCCTGCAGCGGGGCATGCTGGTTGCCGGTCTGGCGCTCTCCGGCCTGTTCATCGTTACCGCCCTGTTCGCGCCGCTGATTGCGCCTTTCGATTTCGCGCAGTCCTCGGATGCATCCGGGGACTTCCCGCGCCAGGCGGCTCCGGACAGCAAATTCATCTGGGGCACCACCGCCACCGGCTATGACGTGTTCTCGCGGACCCTCTTCGGTGCGCAGACGGCCATCTGGGTGATCCTGGCGGCCGTGGTCATGTCCCTGTTCCTGGGCGTATTGCTGGGCTTGATCTCCGGCTACCTCGGCGGCTGGTTCGACCGCATCGCCGTGGTGTTGGCCGATGCAATCTACGCGTTCCCATCCTTGCTGCTGGCCATCGTGATGTCCATCGTGATTTCCCAGGGCCAGTCTTCGCTCTTCGGCGGCGTGATGGCAGCGGCCATCTCCATCACCGTGGTGTTCATCCCGCAGTACTTCCGCGTAGTCCGCGCCGAAGTGATGCGGCTGAAGGCGGAACCCTTCGTAGAATCCGCACAGGTGATCGGCGCCAGCCCATGGCGAGTGATGTTCGCGCACCTGCTGCGCAACGCCACCCGCACCTTGCCGCTGATCTTCACGCTGAATGCCACCGAGGCATTGCTGACCCTGGCGGGCCTGGGCTTCCTGGGCTTCGGCATCGAACCGACCAGTGCTTCGGAATGGGGCTACGACCTGAACCGCGCGATGTCAGATGCCACTAGCGGAATCTGGTGGACCGGCCTGTTCCCGGGCTTGGCCATCGTGCTCACCGTGATGGGCTTGACCCTGGTTGGCGAGTCCATGAATGACCTCAATGACCCGCGCCTGCGCCGCTTCAGCCGCAAGAAGGCCAAGCGCATCACCCAGTCCGGACAGGTAGGAGCAAGCAAATGACCAACAGTCCTCTCCTCGACTCCGAGGCCAACATCGGCACACCCGCTGTCTTGCGCATCGAAGACCTGAACATTGATTTCGTCACGGACGCCGGCGCAGTGCCGGCAGTGCGCGGCGTTGATTTGCAAGTCAAGGCCGGCGAGATCCTGGCCATCGTGGGCGAATCCGGATCCGGCAAGTCCGTCACCGCACGCACCGCCCTGGGCATCCTGGCCGAGAACGGTGCCTCGCACGGCGGGGTCTACCTCAAAGGCAAGAACATGCTCACCCTGCGCGGGC
>NZ_JBLVOC010000016.1:130163-139199 GCF_053543575.1 Glutamicibacter sp. AGC84 | reverse complement strand
GCGCGGCGCGCGGCCGGGATGTGGCCATGGTCTTCCAGGAACCATCCACGGCACTGAACCCGGTGTACACCGTGGGGTGGCAGATCATGGAGGGCATCCGCGCGCACAACAGGATTTCCAAGAAGGAGGCCAGGACGCGCGCCATCGAGGCGATGCGCCAGGTCGGCATCCCGGATCCAGAGCAGCGCGTGGACTACTACCCGCACCAGTTCTCCGGTGGCCAGAAGCAGCGCGTGGTCATCGCCGCGGCGCTGGCCCTGAAGCCGGAACTGATTGTGGCAGATGAGCCAACCACCGCATTGGATGTCACGGTGCAGGCTGAAATTCTCCAGCTGCTGCGCGACCTGCGTGATCAGCTGGGTACCGCCATCGTCATCATCACCCACAATATGGGGGTGGTGGCCGATATCGCCGACCGCGTGATCGTGATGAACCAGGGGCAGATCGTTGAGCAAGCACCATCGATCCAGCTCTTCGAAGCACCGCAAGAGGACTACACCAAGTCCCTGCTGGCTGCCGTGCCGCACCTGGGGCGCGAAAGCGCCTCGGAGGGACTAGTCGAACGTCCGAACCAGGATGCTGAATTGCTGGTGGAAGCCAAGGGCCTGAAGGTGCATTTCCCGGGACGCCTCGGGGTCCCGGGCTTCACCGCGGTCGATGAGGTGGATCTGAAGATCCACGCCGGTGAGGTCTACGGACTGGTGGGCGAGTCCGGTTCGGGCAAAACCACCATCGGACGCAGCATCGCGGGGTTGAACCGCATCACCGGTGGCTCGCTGAAGGTGCTGGGCTACGAGATGGCCCACTTCAAGGAACGCACCTTCAAGCCGCTGCGTGAGCAGATCGGCTTCGTGTTCCAGGATCCAGCGGCAAGCTTCAATCCGCACTTGACCGTAGGCGAATGCGTGGCCGAGCCACTGGCCGTGCACCGTGATCTGAACCCGCTGCAGACCCGCAACAAGGTGGCCGAACTGCTTGAGGCCGTGCAGCTTCCAGCCGGTTTTGCCAACCGCTACCCGCACGAACTCTCCGGCGGCCAGCGCCAGCGCGCGTCGCTGGCCCGCGCACTGGCCTTGGAGCCGAAGCTGCTGATTGCCGATGAGCCAACCAGCGCACTGGACGTTTCGGTGCAGGCCAAGGTGCTGGAGCTGTTCCGCGAATTGCAGACCGAACTGGGCTTCGCAGCCCTGTTCGTCTCGCATGATCTGGCAGTGGTGGACCAGCTGGCTACCTGGGTGGGCGTCCTGTTCCGGGGCACCTTGCTGGAAGAAGGCTTGGGCTCCAAGGTCCTGGCCAACCCGCAGCATGAATACACCCAGCGCCTGATCGCCTCGCTTCCGGTTCCGGACCCGCGCGAACAGGCGCAGCGACGCAAACTGATTGAACAGCTGAACGCCTCCTGAGCAGCTGGCAATCAAGGAACAACGGGCATGCCCCGGGCACGGTCAGGCACCGTGTCCGGGGCATGTCACCTTGTGGGTAATCCGTCATGCGAACCCGTAAACTGGTGATCATGAACGAGCCGAAGAACACTGAGACCACCCAGTCATTCGACCCGCACGCCAGCTCGTTGCAGGGCGAGGTCCAGAATGAAGTCCTCGAAGAGCTGTACGCCATCCGCGGCAGCATCGACAACTTCGATGCGCAGCTGGTTTTCCTGTTGGCTGAACGCTTCAAGGCGACCCAGCGCGTAGGGGTCCTGAAGGCCGAGCACCAGTTGCCGCCGAGCGACCCCAGCCGCGAGAAGGCGCAGATCGAGCGCCTGCGCGCCCTGGCCCACGAAGCGCATCTTGATCCAGAATTCGCCGAAAAATTCCTGAATTTCGTGATCTCTGAAGTCATCCGCCACCACCAGAACATTTCTGACTCGCACAACAATGACTGAGCAGGAACACGAGGCCGCTGAACGCCGCGATGTTCACGCCACCGCTTTCTGCCAGTTCCCGGGCAGCGACCCGTCGGCCATCCACGAAGTGGTGCGCGGGGAATTGGGAGAACCCAACCTCGCGGTCTTCCCGCAGCTGCCGGATCGTGGCGTCGGCGCCGATGCGGTAGGGCGCAGCGCCACCTTGCTGGCAGACCTCGGCTTCGATCTGCAGCCGCACGGCTGGAGGATCGGTGCCAAGGACGGTATCGATGCCCGTCGTGCCCGCAGCATCCTGCGCAGTGACGAGAATCTGCTAGCTGATGTACTCGGCGCGGAAGCGAAACCTGCCCAGCGCCTCAAGCTCACCTTGCTCGGTCCGTGGACCTTGGCCGCCAGCCTGTACCTGTCGAACGGGGAGCGGGTGATCAGCGATCATGGGGCGCGCCGCGACATCATCGAGTCCTACGCCCACGGAGCACGCGAGCATCTGGACCGACTGGCCCGCATTACCTCGCTGGCGGACTTCACTATCCAGATTGATGAGCCGCTGCTGGGCGACGTGCTCGACGGCACAATCAGTACCGCCAGCGGATACCGGACCCTGCGCTCGATCCCACGCGCCGAAGTGCGAAGCGCCTATGCGCAGTTCTTCAAGGTGCTCGCTGGCGAGGCCGAAGGCCAACGGGTCACCTCGCTGCTGAATCTGCCTACCCAGGATGAACACTGGATTGAACGGGTAGATCTGCTGCACCAAGCCGGTGCCGGCGCGCTGGTCATCGACCCTGGAGGCTTGACGCACCGCAAGTGGGAGCGGGTAGCGGGACTTGTCGAAGGCGGGGGCCGCGTCTTCTTGCAGGTGCTCGCCCCCGGAACCCGGGCACCAGGTGTTGTAGAAGGGGTGAACTCCATTCTTCGTCCTTGGCGTCAGCTGGGCTTGGGCTTGGGGCAGCTAGGTGCACTAACCCTGATGCCGCGTGGAGACTTCTCGCGCAGCAGCTCGGCGCAGGCCATCGAGAACCTGCGACGGCTGGCCAGTTATGCCCAAGCGTTGGAGCAGACACGCGTCGATGCGTAGCTAACTGCCTGATTCCTGCCGGTCACAGCCCGAAAAGGGCGGTTGATCATGTATCTTAGGAATAGTGGGGTAGCGGATCTACCCGGTTTGGCCAGTTGGCTGAAACCTCAAACCTACGGTTTCAGGGGGACATGGGATGAAGGCACGGATTTTAGTCGTTGACGATGACGAAGCGTTGTCTGAAATGATTGGCATTGTCCTGCAAAATGACGGCTTCGATGCCTCATTCTGCTACGACGGTTCCGGTGCTCTGGAAGCATTCCGTGAAGCGAACCCCGACCTGGTGCTCCTTGACCTGATGCTGCCTGGCATTGACGGCATCGAGGTATGCAAGCAGATCCGCGCGGAATCCGACGTTCCCGTCGTGATGCTCACCGCCAAGTCGGACACTGCCGACGTTGTCCGCGGGCTGGAATCCGGTGCCGATGACTACGTGCCCAAGCCTTTCAAGCCAGCCGAGCTGGTGGCCCGCGTGCGAGCCCGTTTGCGTCCAAGCGAAACCCACGCCGCGGAGACTTTGCAAGTTGGCGAAGTGACCATCGACGTGGCCGGGCACCGAGTGACCCGCGGAACCGATGTCGTGTCGCTGACCCCGCTGGAATTCGACCTCCTGGTCACCATGGCCCGCAAGCCATGGCAGGTCTTCAGCCGCGAGCAGCTGCTGGAAGCCGTCTGGGGCTACCGGCACGCTGCAGATACCCGCTTGGTCAACGTGCACGTGCAGCGCCTGCGCTCGAAGATTGAAATTGACCCGGAGAAGCCGCAGATTATCGAGACCGTTCGCGGTGTCGGATACAAGGCTGGTTCGGCAAGTTGAGTTCGCACACGTCGACCGGTGCAGAGTTGGTTCCGGTCGATGTGCATGCCCAGTCGCAGTCCAAACCCGCCCGGTGGAGCAAAATCGAGCAGTGGATCAAGCGTCCCTGGCACACCGCCAAGCTGCGTTGGCAACGCCACCTGCTGTTCCGCACCGTCATTTCGACGCTGCTTTTCACCGCGCTGGCTTTGGTTGCCGCCGGCGCCTTCCTTTCCAACCAGATCGCCTCCACGCTTTTCGAAGAGCGCGTGAACCAGATATCCAAGGAATCGGAACGCGGCCTGGTCCAGGCCCGCTCCATTCTCGAATCGGCTTCCACCACCGATCGCGCCTCCACCCAGGCCCTGGTGAATTCGACCTTGGCTTCCCTGGAAGGCGATGGCGCAACCGTAGTCCGCGATTTCGTGCTGATGCCCATTGCCGGTGACCAAAGCCTTTATGTTGGGCCAATGGCCTCCGGTTCCCTGACCACCCGCGTGATCCCTGGCGATCTCGCGGAGCGGGTTGCAGGGGAGCAAGGCATCTATTGGCGTTCCATCGAGCTGGGTGCCGATACCGCAACCAAGCCCGGTCTCATTGTCGGCACCAAGGTACTGATTCCGCCTGGACGCGAGTACGGACTGTATCTGGTCTACGACCTGTCCAGCGTGCAGGATACCCTCGAATTCATCAATCGTGCGATGGCTTTCACCGGGCTGATTCTGCTGGCAGTGGTTGGCTTCGTTGCGTGGTCGGTCGCCCGTACCGTGGTCCGCCCGGTGGCCGATGCCGCGTATGTTTCGGAGAGGATTGCTTCCGGTGACCTCGACCGCCGAATGAAGGTCGCCGGCAAGGACGAGGTGGCCCGATTGGGGACGGCCTTCAACCACATGGCCCATTCATTGCAAGAGCAGATCACCGCATTGAATAATCTCTCGGCCATGCAGCAACGCTTCGTTTCCGATGTCTCGCACGAATTGCGCACCCCGCTGACCACCGTGCGCATGGCTGCCGAAGTGATCCACGATGCCCGCGAGGACTTCGATCCGCTTACCGCGCGGTCGGCCGAACTGATGTACAACCAGATCGAGCGTTTCCAGCACCTGCTCAATGACCTGCTGGAAGTGTCCCGCTTCGATGCCGGTGTCGCGGTGCTTGACCGTGAGTCAACGGACTTGAACGTCATAGCCCGCAAGGTTATCGATATCGCCACCCCGGTGGCTGATGAATACGGTTCGCTCATCCGCCTGAACGCGCCCAGCGACGGTTGCGTCGCAGAAGTGGATCCGCGCCGCGTCGAGCGTGTGATCCGCAATCTGGTGCTCAACGCGGTGGAGCACGGTGAAAGCAAGCCAATCGATATCACCATCGGCGCTAACCAGAGCGCGGTGGCGATCACCGTGCGCGACTACGGCATCGGCATGTCCGAAGAGGCGTGCAACCACGTCTTCGACCGATTCTGGCGCGCTGATCCGGCCCGTGCACGGACCACCGGAGGTTCCGGCCTGGGCTTGTCGATCTCGATGGAGGACACCAGGTTGCACGATGGCCGATTGGAAGCGTGGGGCAAGCCGGGGGTCGGCTCGGTCTTCCGACTGACCTTGCCACGCAGCGAGGACCTGGAGATAGCTTCGTCGCCGCTTCCACTGGAACCGCCAGTTCCTGAAAGCCTGGCTACGGTGATTTTGGGAGACAGCTTCCCGCTGACCGGTGAAGTGCCAAAGATCGGATACACGCCGCTGGTTCTTGATCCGGATTTGGATGCGGATTCGCCAGATGACGATGTCACCAATCCGAACCTCGGCAGCAACGAGCAGAAGAAGGAAGGGGAGAGCTGATGCGGAAGAAATTCTTTTCCAGCCTCGCGATCATCCTTGCTGCTGCGCTTGCGATCTCTGGCTGCGCCTCGATTCCCAGAACTTCCACCGTCCAGCAGATTGAAGCCGGAACCGACACCAGCGGGGCTGAAAGCTACAGCTATGCGGCCGATGGACCGGCAGCAGGTGCTGATGCCAGGGCCATCGTCGAGGGGTTCGTCGAGGCTGGGCGTTCGGTATCCGAAGATTATGCTGTCTCCCGCGAATTCATGGACGCGCAGCTGAGCAACACCTGGCGCGGTGATACGCAGACGCTGATCTACGATGCCTTCAATGTGGTCAACGGGGCCGATGCGAACAAGTACACCATCCAGCTCGAAATCACCGGTGAAGTCGACGCGCATGGCGTGCGCACCGACTACCCGGATCACTCGACCCGTGCAGTGGATATCGAAGTCGCCAAGGTAGACGACGAATGGCGCATTACCAAAGCCCCGGACGGCACGATGCTCGAAGCCTCGACGTTCACCAAGATCTTTGCCGCGCAGACCCTGTACTTCTACGATGCGAGCTTCGCCTATTTGGTTCCCGACATACGGTGGTTCACCTCGGGTTCGGGCACCACCACGTCGATGGTGGAAGCCTTGTTGGCAGGACCAGCCCCGTACCTGCAAAATGCTGTCGTCTCCGCATTCTCGACGGCCAGCGGACTGGTGCGTTCAGCGGTGCCGGTGCGCGATGGCGAAGCGACCATCGATTTGAACTCCAATACCTTCGCAGATGCTACCGACCGGAGCATCTTGCTGATGAAGCAGCAGATGGAAGCCACGCTGACCAGCCTAGCTCCGGTGGACTCGGTAAAGCTGCTGCGGGAGGAAAACGAAGTCAACCTTTCGACCGAAGACACTAACTTCGAGCCGGCTACGTCCAACCCCAGCACGCAAGATACGCTGATCGGCATTTCGGACCAGTACTTGGTCTACGTCAAGGGACTCTCGATCATTCCGGTGGGCGGCGTCCCGGATATTTCCGGATACAACCCACGGGACCCGGCCATGTCTCCGGTCGGCAATCGCTATGCCTTCCTCAACGGCCGCCGCACCCAGCTGTGGGGGATTGACGACAAGGGCAGCCTGCGCCTTTCGCTGGAGGGCGAGGAGCTCATCCAGCCGTCCATGGATCTGGCCGGCTGGACCTGGACCGCGGATAACGGGGCAGCGACCCCGATCAGGGCGGTCCCTGCCGACACCGAAATGAAGGGTGAAGCCCGTCCAATCGATGTGGCCTGGCTGGAAGATGCCCAGATCGATTCCTTGCGGATTTCCCGTGACGGCGCGCGGGCGCTGATCGTGGCAACCATCGGCAAGACCACGTCGGTTTACGTCGCCGGCGTGATCCGCGATGCTGAAGGTGTGCCCCGCGGACTCACGGATTCGCCAATGAAGATCTATCCAGAAGTTCCGGTGAATACCGCGCTATGGGATTCGGACAGATCCATTATTGTTGCCGAGCTCGGTGATGACCAAGCTGTTGAAGCGGCCCAGATCACCTTCGAAGGCGGCAGCGAGCACCTGCAGCTGCTGTTGGGCATGGTCGGCATCGCTACCGGTGTCGGCAGCCGCCGCGAAGTGTATGCCGAGACCAACGAGAAGCTGTATACCCGCGTGGGCAATTCCTGGCACGAGCTTGAGGATTTTGCCCAGGACGTCGCCTATCCCGGCTAAGCAGGACCTTGCTCCACAACTCGTTGGCGACCAGACCGATCGACGCGGTTCATCGGCCAGTCTGGCCGTATGGAAATTCCCGAAGAGTGGCTGCGGTGCGTCGATGAGCTGTCCCGCAGCAGGCCCATGCGCTGGCTGGGATTCGGCACCAGGGAAATCGCGAACTTCCTGCTTCCGGCCTGTTGCGCGGTCTGCGCCCGGGCAGATTTTCGGCTTTGCCCCGAATGCCGCAGTGAAATCCAACGCCAACTGAGCCTGCCGCCCCTGCCGGACACGCATCATCTCTATGTCGAGCTTCCCGCGCTCGGCCAGCAGCTTGCCGTTAGTTCCTGCGGCGCTTACGGCAAGGAGCTGGCTCGGGCTTTGCTGGCATTCAAGAACAAGCAGCGCTACTTCCTCGTCTCGCTCTTCGCCCCTTATCTTGCTGCCGCGCTGAACGCCGGATGCATCCCGCAGCGCGCGAATCTTCCTACCCTGGTGGTGCCGGTGCCCAGTTCGCTCAAGGCAACAGCGCAGCGTGGCTACTCTCCGGTGAAGACGATGCTCGACCACGGCTTCGCTCGCGGGCTGCTGTCGGCAGATCTAGAGTGCCGCACGCTGCTGCACTACCGCCTCGGTTCCGCCTTGGGCGGGGCGCAGAAAACCAAGAGCGGTTCAGACCGGCGCGGCGGCCGGACCCATTTCGTAGCCGAGCGTGCCAGCGCCAATGGCCAGCCGGTCATCCTGGTCGACGACGTCCTAACCACCGGTTCTACGTTGCGGCACGCGGCCATGGCCTGCCATGAGGCAGGATATGACGTCACCAGCGCGGTGGTACTGTCTTTGACGAGACCGCCAAATAATGCACCTGAACAGTAATTACGCTTACCGCGATCGGAAATTGTGAGCCCGGATACTTGAATCTTGGCCACGGTGGCATAAGGTGAAGTATGGGATGCATCACAGATGCAGCTAAAAGCCCATCTTCAGTCCGAAAGGATGGAACTTTCGGACTGTTGTGTCACCCGACTCCCTATTGGAGGACACCATGGAGCTGAACTACAGCGGACGCAACATCACCATTTCGGATCGTTTCCGTGAGTATGTTGACGAGAAAATCACCAAGGTTGACCAGCTGGCCACCAAAATACAGCGCATCGACGTCAAGGTCCTCAAAGAAGCACACGCTCGTGATCAGAGCACTGCACTGTCCGTTGAATTGACCGTTGTTGGCCGTGGCCCAGCAATTCGAGCCGAGGCTCGCGGCGCTGACAAGTTCGCGGCTTTCGACATCGCGTTCGCAAAACTGCTTGAACGCCTGCGCAAGGCCCGCGACAAGCGCAAGGTGCATCGCGGCAACCACACCCCGCTGGCTGTCCACCAGGCAACTGGCGGCCTGCCTACCGCATCGAGCGGCAAGTCTTTGGTTGAAGAAACCATCGAAGCCCAGAAAGCCGCGGAAGCTGCCGAAGTCGAGGCCAACGCCGAGTACTCGCCAGTGGTCATCCGCCGCAAGTCCTTCCCTGCAGAAGTGATGAGCGTTGATGACGCAGTGGACCGCATGGAACTGGTCGGCCATCCGTTCTACCTTTTCATCGATGAAGCCACCGGCGAGCACGCTGTGGTCTATGGCCGCACCCAGTACCAGTACGGTGTCATCTCCTTGGATCCATCACTGAACTCCAATGAAGAAGCCACCAGGGAAACTCGCGGCTACCGTGACAAAGCCTTGGCAACAGAAGGCTAGTCATCGGAACCATAACTAGCGTGGGGGGGCC